>CAZZLY010000097.1:0-10075 GCA_964655175.1 uncultured bacterium | reverse complement strand
CACGCGCTCGCGGTGGCGGTGACCGGCCCCGGAACGGTGTGGTGGTCCTGGGAGGCCGTCTCGCAGGTGCCGAGTCCCGGCCCGACGCCGGATCGTTCGCGCGTGCAGGTGACGCGCGAGTACCTGCGCGCGGTGCGCACCGCCGATCTGCGCGGACGACCGCGCTGGTTGAGCACGCCGCTCGATCCCGCGCAACCGTTGCGCGTGGGTGAGGCCGTGCTCGTGCGACTCACGTTCACCGCCGCGCGCGACCTGCGCTGGGTCGCGGTGCAGGATCCCGTGCCCGGCGGCTTCGAGATCGATCAGGTGATGCCCGAGGGCGTGGAGCGGCCGTGGGACGCGTTCGGTGAGGCGCGCGACGGTGAGGCGGCGTTCTATCTGGACACGCTGCCGAGCGGCACGACCGTGGTCGAGTACCTGGTGCGTCCGGAACTCGCGGGCCGGTTCGTGGCGCTGCCGACGGCCGCGTTCGGCATGTACGACCCCTCGCTCGCCACGCGCGGCGGCGAGCAGGTCCTGATCGTGGAGGGCAAGTGAGCGAGCAGCCTCGTGGGGTGAAGCCCGCGGCGGACGAATACGCCGCCTACTACGCCAAGTACGTCGCGCTCGTCGAGGACGACGCGCTCGACGCGCTGCGCGGCCTCGCCACGAGCACGCCCGCGTTGCTGTTGGGCGCGAGCGAGGCGCAGGCGGCGTTCCGTTACGCGCCGGGCAAGTGGTCGGTGCGGCAGGTCGTGGGGCATCTGATCGACGTCGAGCGCGTGTTCGCGTATCGCGCCCTGCGCATCGCGCGCGCCGACGTGACGCCGCTGCCCGGATTCTCCGAGGACGCGTGGGCCGAATCTTCGGGCGCCGACGCGCGCACGCTGGCCGACCTCGTGGCGGAGTATCGTGCGGTGCGGGGCGCCACGCTCGCGTTGTTCGAGTCGTTCGACGATGCGGCATCGCTGCGGCGCGGCACCGCGAACGGCCATCCGATCTCGGTGCGCGCGTTGCCGTTCCTGATCGCCGGGCACGAGCGCGCGCACGTCGCCATGCTGCGGGAGCGCTATGGCCTCGGCTGAGCGACCGGCCCGTCGCCCGCGTCGAGCCGAGGCGCCCACTCCGTCACGCGAGCGCACCTACCCGCGCATCTGGGCGGTGGTCGCGCGCATCCCGCGCGGACGCGTGGCGACCTACGGGCAGGTGGCCGCACTCGCGGGCCTGCCGCAGGCGCCGCGTGTGGCCGGTTACGCGTTGCACGCGCTGCCGCCGGGCTCGCCGCTGCCGTGGCACCGCGTGCTCGCGGCGGGCGGACGACTGTCGCTGGGTCGGCTCGATCCGAGCGGGGCCGTCACCCAGCGGCTGCGGCTCGAGCACGAGGGCGTGCGGTTCGACGCGCGCGGCTGCGTGGACCTGGCGCGTCATCAGTGGCCCACCGCGGCGCGCGCGGTGGGCGCTACTCGCCGTACAGCGGCACGCCCGGCGGCGGCGTCTCGCCGTGGACGCGCGGGACGAGCTTCGCGTCGGGCGTGAGTCGCGTGATCCCCGGCGCGTTCCAACTCGTCTCGAAGATCGCGCGCACGCGCTTCGCACTCGGGACGTGCTCCACGGTCACCGCCAGATTGCGCGACGTGAGCCAATAGGACGGGTCCCAGTTGCTCGTGCCCACCCACAGGAACGTGTCGTCGGTGACCATGAACTTGAGGTGCTCGACGCGCGCGAACGGGATGTAGCCGACGCTCCACTCGGGCACGTGCGACACGCGCACCTCGAGGCCCGGCGTCGCGGCGAGCGCACGCAGGTCGGCCTCGCCGCGCCCGCCGATCACCCAGTCCGAGACGATCAGACGCACCTTCACGCCGCGTCCAGCCGCCGCGATCAGCGCCTGGTGCAGCGTCGAGTCCTTCGCGCCGTGACCGCTCACGCCGTACGACAGCACCTGCGCCTCGAGCGACGTGGTCGCGGCCGCGATGCGCTCGAGCAGGACGTCGCGATCCCAGCGCACCGACGCGGGCAGCGCCCCGCGCGGGCTCGCGCTCGCCCACATGCGGCCGCGCGCGCCGTCCTGCGTGAACGCGATCGGCCACGCGACCGCACCGCCTTCCGCGGGCCGCTTCGCGGTGGTGTCGGCGGCGGCCCAGTCGCGCTCGAACACCTCGCCGAACGCGCGCACGACCTCGGGCACGGTGACGCGCGCGCCGAGTTCGTGGATGTGCGACAGCGCGCGCCAATCGAGGTTCTGGCTGCCGAGCCACGCCGCACGACCATCCACCGCCAGGTACTTGCCGTGCTGCACGCCGCCGCCGACGCGTGCGAAGTCGATCAGGCGCAGCGTCACGTGCGGCAGCGTGCCGAGCGAGTCCGCGGGCTGCGGGTAGGTGCGATGGAAGCCACGGTCCAGCAGCAGCCGCACCTCGACGCCGCGCGCGGCGGCGCGACCGATCTCGTCGAGGACGGGATCGAGCGCCTCGCCCGGCTTGCGCGACAGATAGAAGTGCTCGAGGTCGATGCGCGTGCGTGCGCTGCGCAGGAGGTCGATCCACACCTGCTGCGCGGTGGGCAGCGTCGAGTCCCCGAGCGCGGTCTCGAGCGGTCGCGTCTCGCCGAGCTGGAACACGGGCGCGGCGGGGGCGGCCGCACGGGCCGTGGCGGCGAGACTCAGGGCGGCGACGAGGGCGAGCAGCGCTCGGCGGGACATGGTGGACCTCCGACACGGGGACGATCGCAGGGGGGACGACATCGTAGCCGCCCGCACGCTACACTGCACCCATGCCCGTCCCCTTGGATCACGCGCTCGTCGCCTTCATCCTGTTCGTGCTCCCGCTGCGCGCGTGGTGGGGGATGCGTGCGCTCCATGCGGCCTCCGAAGAGGCGCTGCCGGCGCTGCGCCGCCGACTCTGGGCGCGCGCGTTGATCATGCAGTGGACGATCACCGCGCTCATCGCCTGGGTGTGGTGGAGCGAGCACCGCAGCCCGGTGTCGATGTCGCTCGTGCTGCGCCCGACCATGGGACTCGTGGGCGTGCTCGTGGGGTTGGTGACGATCGTCTCGCTCGTGCTGCGACAGCGGTCGCGCATCGTGAACGAGCCCGAACTGCAGGCCAGCGTGAGGCAGCAGCTCGCCTCGGTCGCGCGACTCATGCCGCACTCCAACGCCGAGTTCGCCGGATTCGCCGCCCTCGCCGTCACCGCCGGGGTGTGCGAGGAGGTCATGTTCCGGGGATTCCTGACCTGGTACCTGGCGCATTTCCTGCCACTGCCCGCCGCGGCGGCGCTCCAGATCGCGATCTTCGGTCTCGCGCACCTGTACCAGGGCCGCGCCGGGATCGTGAAGACCGGCCTGGTGGGCGCGTTCTTCACGGCGATCGTGGCGGTCAGCGGCTCGCTGTTCCCGGCCATGCTGATCCATGCGCTCATGGACCTGCACGCCGGGGATTTGGCCCGCCGCATGCATGTGGAGCAGTGGGGTCTCGCCAAGCGACGCTGACGTGGTCCTTCCGGTCCATGCGAGCGCGGAAGGGATTCCCGACCCCACCCACGAACGGCTAGACTCTCGGCGACCCTTTCCCCTCTCGGGAGCCCCATGGAAACCCGTTACTGCATCATCGGCGGTGGCTATGCCGCCGCAGCCGCCATCGAGGGCATCCGCGCCCACGACCGCGACGGGCGCATCACGCTGTTCACGCGCGAGAACCACCGGCCCTACCGTCGGCCCCTGCTGAGCAAGGACCTGTGGTACGGCGAGGCGACGATCGAGCGTCTGCCCATGCACCCCGACGACTGGTACGAGGAGCGCGGGGTCGACGTGCGCCTGCGCCACGAGATCGTGGAGCTCGACGCCGATCATCGCCGTCTGTACGACGAACTGGGCGGCGTGCACGAGTACGGGGACCTGTTGTTGGCGACCGGCTGCCGACCGCGCCGACTGCGCGCCGAGGGCGCCGAGTCGCCCAACGTGGGCTACTTCCGCGACCTCGAGGACTATCTGGCGCTCGAGGGGCGCATGGACCGGCTGCAGCACATCACGCTCGTGGGCGGCGGCTTCACGAGCCTCGAGATGGCGGCGGCGCTGCGCTCGCGCGGCAAGGAGATCACGCTGGTCATCGGCGACGAGTACCCGCTGCACCGCGTGCTGCCGCGCGATCTCGGGCTGCCGCTGCTCGACTTCCTGCGCGACCTCGGCGTCGAGACCGTGAGCGGCGACATGCTCGTGCGACTCGAGGACACCGGTGGGCTGGTGCACGCGCGCACGTATCAGGGCAACGAGCTCGACACGCAGCTCGTGCTCGTGGATCAGGGCGGTGACCCGGTCGTGGATCTGGCGGAAGCCGCCGGCATCGGCATCGACGATGGCATCGTCGTGAACGAACTGGGGTGCACGTCCGACCCGCACGTCTGGGCCGCCGGCGACGTGGCGGAGTTCCCGTGCCTGCCGTTGGGGCAGATCATGCGCGTCGAGGGCTGCGACCACGCCGAGATGCACGGTCGCGCGGTCGGCGCCAACATGGCCGGTGCGGCGCGCGCCTACGACCACCTGCCGTACAAGTGGTTCCGCGTCGGCGAGATGCAGTTCGAGGGCGTGGGCGAGTTGTGGGCGCGGCTCGACACCGAACTCGTGTGGCTCGAACCGGGGCAGAAGGGCGTCGTGTACTACCTGCGCGACGACCTCATCCGGGGCGTGCTGTTCATCAACCTGTACGGACAGCTCGATGCGGCGCGTGCGCTCATCCGCGAGGGTCGCGCCACCACGGCCGACGAGCGGGCGCGACTGTTCGCTGTGCACGTCTGAGACGGCCGCGCCGCGTCGGGCCATGAAACGGGGCGGGATCCCTGCGGATCCCGCCCCGTTCGCATGTGACGTCGTCGGTCAGTGGTTGGCGGCCAGGTGACCGTTGCTGCTCGGGTGCAGCGCCGACTCCGTGATGTACTCGGGGTGGCGCGACACGAACAACGCGACCTGGAGGCGGTCCTGCAGGCCGAGCTTACGCAGCACGTGACCGATGTGCTTCTTCACCGTGGGCTCGCTCACGTCCAGCACCTGGGCGATCTCCTTGTTGGAGCGGCCCTCCGCGAGCAGCGTGGTGACCTCGGTCTCACGCGGCGACAGCGTGCGGCGCTCATCCTGGATGCTCACGAGCGGCGCGTCCGGATGGAACTGCTCGCCGCGCGCGACGCGCATGATCGCCTCACGCAGCTGCTCGGGCGTCGCCTCGCGGCGCATCGTGCCCTCGGCGCCGCAGTCGCTCGCCAGACCCAGGCAGTCCGAGATGGTCGAGCGGACGGTGGCGTCCAGACGCGAGGCGTCCCGGGCGCGGTCGAGCGCCAGCATGGAGGCGCAGGCGTGGCGCGGTCGGTCGGCCAGCACCAGCATGCGCTGCGACGGGACCTCGCGCTTGAGCTGCAGCACCGGGTTGGCGGACGTGCTCGGCATGTTGGGGCTCAACAGGACCACGTCGGGTGACAAACGGCGACAGGCGTCTGCCGTTTCGTCAGTCGTTCCGGTTTCGGCAACCACTCGGCACTCGGGCCAGCTGGCGACCAGAAGGGCCATGGAGGCGCGGTCGAGGGCGGTGGCGTCGGCGACGACCACGCGGATGGGCATCCCGCGGCCGTTCATCATGTTAGTGGCTTTCGGATCGGGCGAGTTCGGATGCTTGAGGTCCATGGCGAGCTCCCTGTGACAGTGGCTTAGGGGCCCCAGGTTCGCGCCCAGGGTCAGTGGTCTGACCCCCTACCTTTGCAAACCATATACCAAAGTCAGCCCGCGCTCTGGGGCGGGTTGAATGGCATTGCCGGAATGGGTCCACTCTCAGGCGGCGTCGCGGCGCCCGCGCGGGTCCAGTGCGTCCCGCAATCCGTCGCCCAGGAAGTTGAAGGCGAGCAGGGTGACCGACATGGCGAGGCCCGGGAAGCTCACGAGCCAGGGGAACAGGGCCATGGCGCGCGCACCGTCCGAGACGAGCGTGCCCCACGAGGCGTCCGGGGGCTGCACGCCCAGACCCAGGAAGCTGAGGAACGCCTCCTGCAGGATCACCGCCGGCACGGTGAGCGTGGTGTACACGATGACCGGACCCAGCGTGTTGGGCACGAGATGGCGGAACACGATCGCGGCATCGGTCGCCCCCAGTGCGCGCGCGGCCTCGACGAACGTCTGCTGCCGCAGGGAGCGCACCTGCGCACGCACGATGCGCGCCATGGTGAGCCACTGCACGAGACCCAGCGCCACGAACAGCATGAGCAGGCTCTTCGAGAAGAACACGAGCAGCAGGATCACGAGGAACAGATAGGGCAGCGCGTCGAGCACGTCCACGATGCGCATCATGACGTCGTCCGTGCGTCCGCCCGAGTAGCCCGCGATCGCACCCCAGGTGACACCGATGAGAAGTGAGACCAGCGTCCCGACGAGTCCCACGAGCAACGAGATGCGACCTCCGTACACCACCCGTGCGAGCAGGTCGCGGCCCAGCTCGTCGGTGCCGAACGGATGCGCGACGCACGGCGCCGTCGCGCCTTTCGCAAGGTCCTGCGCGGTGGGATCCGCGAGCCACGGCAGCCATGGCGCGGCCGCCGAGACGAGCGTGAGCAGCGCGAGGAACACGGCCGCCGCGACCGCCATGCGATTGCGACGCAGGCGCCGCCACGCATCCGACCACAGGCTGCGGCCCGCGCGCGGCGGCGCGACGACGCTCGGCGGTGGCGCGAGACCGAGGCTCATGACAGCTCCACGCGCGGATCGAGCCGCGCCTGCACCAGGTCCACGAGCAGGTTCACGGTCATGAGGAACACGGCGTAGAACAGCACGCCGCCCAGCACCAGGGTGTAGTCGCGATTGACCGCGCCCGTGACGAGGTAGCGACCCAGACCCGGCACCGCGAAGATCTGCTCGATGACGATCGAGCCCATGAGGATGCGCGAGGCGGCCGGCCCCAGATAGGCGACCACGGGCAGGATGCCGCTCTGGAACGCGTGCCCGAACACCACCGCGCGCTCGCTCAGACCCTTGGCGCGCGCGGTGCGCACGAAGTCCTGCTGCAGTACCTCGAGCATGCCGCCGCGGGTCAGGCGCGCGATGTAGGCGACGTACGTGGCCGAGAGCGCGAGCACCGGCAGCACGCGCGACGAGGGGCCGGCCCACAGCGCGGCCGGGAACCACGTCAGCGTGAGTGCGAAGATCAGCACGAGCAGCGGCCCGAGCACGAAGTTGGGCACCGAGACGCCGACGAGCGCGAGCCCCATGGCCGCGACGTCGGCGCGGCCGTTCTGGCGCACCGCCGCGAGCACCCCGAGCGGCACGCCGACGAGCACCGCCACGAGCAGCGCCCACGCCCCGAGTTCCGCCGAGACCGTGAAGCCCTCGAGCACGAGGTCGCGCACCTCGCGGTCCGGGTACTTGTACGACGGCCCCAGATCGAGCCGCACCGCGTTGCCCAGGAACGTCAGATATTGTTCGTGGAGCGGGCGGTCGAGGCCGTAGCGATGACGCAGCGCCTGCTCGGCGGCGGCGGGGATCGCCTTCTCGCTCATGAACGGCCCGCCCGGCGCCAACCGCACCATGACGAACGTGATCGTGGCCACGACGAGCAGCGTGGGCACCATGAGCAGCAGGCGGCGCAGCGCGTAGCGGATCATCGCGCACCGTCCGGGGCGGCCGCGTTCGTGCGCCAGTCGTGGTCGATCCACACGCCCTTGAGCGGATGCTGGTCGAGCGGCGTCGGGTACAGCCCGCGCACCCACGGCTTCACGAGTTCCGTCGTCGAGTAGTGGTAGAGCGGCAGGAACACGGCCTGATCGAGCGCGAGCGACTCGGCTTCCGCGAGCACGGCGAAGCGGCGCGCGGGCTCGAGCGTGCGCCCCGCCTCGGCCAGCAGCGCGTCGTAGCGCGCGGACGAGAACCCGGTGCGGTTGTTGCCGTCGCCGGTCGTGAGCAACTGCAGGAACGTGGTCGGGTCGAGGTAGTCGCCGATCCAGGACCGGCGCGCGATCGTGTAGTCGAGCGACGTCGTGGCCTGCAGGAACGAGCCCCACTCCTGCGCCCGCAGCTCCACGGTGATGCCCAGTTCGCGCTTCCACATGGCCTGCAGCGCCTCGCCGATGCGGCGGTTGTCCTCGCTCGTGTTGAACAGCAGCGTCGTGACCGGGAAGCCGCGCCCGCCGGGATACCCCGCGCGCGCGAGGCACTCGCGCGCGTACACGGGATCGAAGCGCAACGCGTTCGGACCCGTGTAGCCGGGATAACCCTCGGGCGTGATGCGCCCCCACGGCTCGCGGCTGCCCTTGAGCAGGTCGCGGCAGATCGCCTCGCGATCGATCGCGGCCACGAGCGCGCGACGCGCCCACGGGTCGTCGAACGGCGGACGCGTGACGTTGAAGCTGTAGAAGTAGGTGCCCTGATAGCGCCCCGTGCGGTAGTCGGCGTACGGCCGCAGATAGGGCAGCCACGGCGACGGGATGAAGCCGCTCGGATTCCAATCGATCGCGCCCGAGCGGTACAGGTTCGTGCACGTGTTCATGTCGTCCACGGTGTACGCGACGACGCGCTCGAGACGCACCGCGGCGCGATCCCAGTAGCGCTCGGAGGGCTCGAACTCGTAGCGGTCGTTCTGCCGCCAGTGCGTCCAGCGGAACGGACCGTTGCCCACGAGGTGCTCGGGCAGCGTCCAGCGCACGCCGAAGCGTTCGAGCGCATGGCGCGGCACGGGCATGAACGCGTAGAAGCTCGTCAGCGACAGGAACCACGCGGTCGGTGTCGCCAGGGTCACGACGAACGTGCTGTCGTCGCGCGCCTCGATGCCGAGCGCGCGGGGATCGGCGAGCGTGCCCCGGTTGAACGCCTCCGCACCGCGGATGGGGAACATCAGGCTCGCGTTGCGCGCCCCCGAGGCGGGGTCGAGCACGCGCCGCCACGACCACTCGAAGTCGCGCGCGCCGAGCGGCGTGCCGTCGGTCCAGACGAGCCCCGGGCGCAGATGGAACGTGTACACGAGCCCGTCGGGGCTCACGTCCCAGCGGTACGCCTGGCCCGGTCGGGGTTCGAGCGTGCGCGGGTCGGGGCTCGTGAGCCCCTCGAACACGAGCCACGCGAAGCGGCCGTCGGGCTGGCCGCTCATCAGGCCCGGATCGCGCAACTCCGGCTCGGTCCCCAGGTTGAAGCGGAACACCTGCCCGTGCGGCGGGGTGAGCGAGCCGAACCAATGCCGGCCGTTCACGAGCGGCCCGTGCGGGCGGTCCGGCGCGCACGACCACACGCTCAGGGCGAGCAGCAACAGCAGGGACGGGAGGGAGCGCTTCACGGCGCGCACTCTAGCAGAGGGCGCGCACCGCTCCGTGCGTTCCCCGATGGGTGGGCGGTCCCAACGGCCACCGGGTGGGTCGTGCATTTTCCCATGTGGGTGCGCGGACCACCTGCCGATGACCGTGACATCGGCGGACGCAGGGACCGCGACAACCGCCGCGACCCCACGCTTAAACCCCAGAGGTCCACGTGTCGGACTCCACGCACCCCTCGATGGATGAGATCCTCGACGCTCTCGAGCGCCTCTCGGAGCGCATCGCCAGCGGCCGCGGGCCGCGGCTGGAAGCCTTCGTGTCGCTGTCGCTGCGCCGCACCTGCGAGGAGCTGCGCCGCTACATCCCGGGCCTCGATGCGCCGCCGGACGCCGACGCCGCGCGCTTCGTGACCCGTGCCGCGCACGCCGCGCTCGAGGACGGTGACGCGCGCGAGGCGCTGTCGCGCGCGGTCCGTGGACTCGCGTTGTCGCCGCACGATCCGGGCCTGTTCTACATCGCCGCCTCGGCGTGCTTCGAGTTCGGTTCGGTCGAGGACGCCGTGCGGATGCTGCGCCACACGCTGTGGATCCACCCCGGTCATCGTCAGGCGCGCCGCGACCTGTCGGCGCTCAACCTGTATCTGCGCGATCGCTTCGACGCCGAGGGCGAGCTGAGCGCGGACGAGAGCTTCGACGCGGTCCAGGCCACGTCGGGCGACCCCGACCTGATGTTCGACATCGCGGGCGACGAGTTCGAGTCGCCGCTCGCCGGTGAGGATTTCGACCCTCCCTGCACGGACGAGGGGGAGGACCGCGCCGCCTGAACGG
>CAZZLY010000096.1:0-10103 GCA_964655175.1 uncultured bacterium | reverse complement strand
GCGGCCGCTTCGCCGCCCTTGCCGTCGTCCACCACCAGCGCGTCGGTGGTGAGCACGGTCGCGGCGAGCGAGCCCGCATGCAGCAGCGCGCAGCGCGTGACCCGGGCGGGGTCCACGATGCCGGCCTCCGCGAGCGTGACCCACGTGCCGCGCTGCGCATCGAAGCCCTGCCCCGGCCCAGCCGTGCGCAACCGCTCGATCACGGTGGCCGCCTCGAGCCCGGCGTTGTGCGCGATCCAGCGCGCGGGCTCGCGGAGCGCGGCCAGCACGCTGGCGCGCCCCGGTTCCTCGAGCGCACGGAGCGTCAATCCCTCGACCGCCCCTGCGGTGTGCACGAGCGCGGTGCCACCGCCCGGCAGCAGGCCCTCGTCGAGCGCGGCACGCGTGGCACCGAGCGCGTCCTCGACCTGCGCACGCAGCGCCTCGCGTGCGACGTCGCTGGCGGCCCCGACGCGGATCACCGCGACCGACCCGGCGAGCCGCGCCACGCGCGCACGCCAGTGCGCCTGCTCGTGCTCGTCGTGGGCCGACGCCGCGGCCTGCTCGCAGTGCGTTCGCCAGGCGCGCACCGCCTCGGTGCGCGCCCCGCCGCGCAGGACCGTGGTGAGCGTGCTCGACGACGTCACGCGGGCGGCACGCCCCAGATGCTCGGCGCGCACGTCCGTGGGCGCGAGCCCGGTGGCGTGTCCGCACAGCGTCGCACCGGTGATCGCCGCCACGTCCTCGAGCCAGGCGCGTCGCTCGTGCGCGCTGCCGGGCACGCGCACCGCCACCCCGGGCGCGGTGCCGCGCAGGCGGTTCACGACCAGCACCGCCAACGCCTCGGGCGTGAGGTCCTCGCACAACACGAGCAGCGGTCGCTGCTGGCGCGCGGCCGCCTGCAACGCGGGCACGATCTCGGCGGGCCGCACGAGCGGTCCGTCGCACAGGAACACGAGCGGATGCTCGAGCGCCACTTCCATGTCGTCGGCGTCGGTCACGAAGTAGGGCGAGGCGTAGCCCGACGGCACGCGCAGGCCGTCCACCACCTCGAGCGTCACGTCGAGTCCGGGACCCTCCTCGACCGCGACGACGCCTTCAGGACCGGCGGCACGCACCGCCTGCGCGATGAGCGCACCCAGATGCGGGTCGCCGCTGGCGAGCGTGGCGACGCGCTCGAGGTCGCGTTCGTCGGCCACGGGACGCGCCGCGCGTGCGAGGGCTTCGAGCGCGGTGGCGATCGAGCGCTCCATGCCGCGCCGGATCGCGACCGGGTTGCCGCCCGCGTCGATCGCCTCGAAGCCGTCGCCGATCAGGCGATGCGCGAGCACGGTGGCGGTGCTGGTGCCGTCGCCCGCCTCCATGCCGGTGCGCAGTGCGGCCTCGCGCAGCATGTGCACGCCCATGTTCTCGAACGGATCGGGCAGCTCGACCTCGCTCGCCACCGCGAGACCGTCGCGCGTGATCGTGGGCGAGTGTCCCGCGGTGCGATCGATCACCACGCTGCGGCCGCGCGGCCCGAGCGTGATGCGCACGGCGCTCGCCAACTGGTCGATACCCCGCCACAGCGACCGGCGGGCGTCGCGATCGAAAAGGACGCGCTTGCCCATGGACGTGCCTCCCTGCACCCGATGCGTCGCGACGATCCGGGTCGCGACCGGTCAGCGGGATACCCCCAAGGTATCGGCCCGTCCGGGGTCGGCCTGTAGCCGCCATGCGACAGGGCCGGTGTCGCCGCATGGATGGCGGCGACACCGGCCCTTTGTCGTGTGTGGGAGGTCCGGCGCGTCAGCCCCGGTCGCGGGTCGGCTTGCGGCGGCGCTCCCCGTCGGTGCCGCCCGACCGCCCCGACGCTCCCGTGGAGCGCGACGCCTCGGGCTTGCGCACGCTGCCCGAACCCTTGCCCGGAGCGCCCGACTTGGACGAGCCGGTCGCCTTCTCGGCGGGCTTGCGTGTGCTCTTGCCCGCACCGGCCTTGCCGCTCGTGCCCGTGCCCGGCTTGCCGCTCGTGCCGCGCGCTGGCTTCGCGGGCCGGTCGGCCTCGCGCACCGCACGCACCACCTCGGGCGGTGCCCCCGGACGACGCGCCGCCTCGCGCAGCCACGCCGCGCCCGCGGTGGAGTCGCCCGCCTGCAGGAACGCGGTCGCGGCATCGAACGCGTACCCCGAGCTGTCCGGGAACGCGATCGCGAGCCGGCGGAACTCGGCCGCCGCCCCGCGCCAATCCCGGCCCGCCGCGAGCGTGTGCGCGAGCGAGACGTGGTCGCGCTCCCAGCGCGGATCGCGACCGCGCGTCGCATCGGCGTTGCCGTCGGCGGTGGTCGAGGTCGCGGTCAGCCCGTCGCGCTTGACCTCCTGGAAGCGTCCCAGTTCGTCCATGCGGAAGAACCGATCCGGGCCCTGCGGTTCGTCGCTCGTGCGCGCGCGATAGGCGCTGTAGAAGCCCGCCTGCAACGTGGGGTCGCGATACCACACGCGCACCACGGGACCGTCCCCCGCCAGGAACCCGACGTTGTTGGGCAGGCGCACGAACCACAGGCGCGCGTGCTTCTCCATGGTCGGGTACGCGCCCAGCAGCTGCTCCTTGATGCCGCTCACGAACGCGCCGGCGCGGCGCTGGTACGCGGCCTCGCCCCAATCCTCGGACGGCGTCGCGGCGCGACCGGCGCCCAGGAACCCCAGCGTACCGATGAGCACCATCGCGACGCCCGGATGCCGCGCCAGCGTGCGGCCCACCACGAGCCACAGGCCCAGCACCGCGAAGTGCGCGTAGTACGCGTGCCAGCCCAGCCCCGGCAGCAGCAGCGGCAACGTGCCGCACGCCCACCAGCTCCACGCCAGCGGCATCGTGCCGCGCGACGAGCGGATGCGACCGCCCGCGAGCACGTTGGCGGGCCGCTCGTCGGGACGCGCGAGCAGTTCGATGAACGCGATCAGGATGAGCGCGCCGCGCAGCCCGTCCCACCACACCGCGCGCCAACCGCCCTCGGGGTGCGGCCACAGGTCGAGCGCGAACACCGACAGCAGGCTGCGCCACACGGTGACCCACGGCGCCACGGCCGCTGGCGAGGGCGGCGTGGGCGTGGGAGCACCCGCCCACAGTCGCCCGAGCAGCATGGGATGCACGAACACCCACACGAGCGACAGCAGCAGCGCGGGAGCGAGCCGGAGCACGGTCTCCTGCCAGGGACGACGGCCCACCCAGCGATCGTGCAGCGCGAACAGCACCACCAGCAGTGCCGCCGTCTCCTTGCTCATGATCGCGAGCGCGTAGAACAGCGTCGCGCGGAACGGCCGCTCGTCGTGCCACGCGCTCAGCGCGAGCAGCGACAGCAGCAGCATCCACAGGTCCTGCGCCCCGGCGGGCCACAGCAGCAGCAGCCCCCAGCCCGACAGCGTCGCCGCACCGGCGACCGCGACCGCGGCGGCGGGGGCGCCCACCAGGCGACGGCCCAGCGACCAGAACGCCGCCAGCACGCCGCACGCGAGCGCCAGACTCGCCAGATGGAACGGCCACTCGACCGGACCGAACGCGCCCTGGATCCACCAGTAGTGGAACTCGCGCGACCACGGGCGCCACCAGTGGAACGCCAGTTCCTTGAAGCCCCAGAGCGAGCCGAACGACTTGCCGGTGACGTGATCGAGGAACACGTAGTCGTCGTTCAGGAACGGCATGCGGAACATGTCCCCGAACCGGGCGAGCAGGAACAGCCCGAGCAGGAACACACCGATCACCCGTCCCATCGGGACGGGCGGACGCGAGGACGAACCCAGACGCGACCTCAGGGCCGCCACTCCGCGAGGAACACGTTGGTCTCACCGGCGACCTTGCCGCCGCGGTTGGAGCAGAACAGCAGCCAGCGCCCGTCGGGGCTGAACATGGGGAAGCCGTCGAAGTCGGGGTCGCGCGTGACCGGCACGGGCTCGCCGCCCGTGACCGGCACCTGCCACAGATCGAAGTTGCGGCTGCGCGGATCGGGCCAGTTGCTGGAGTACAGGATGGCCTTGTCGTCGGGCGTGAAGAACGGCGCGAACGACGCGCCGGGCTTGTCGGTGATGCGGCGCTGATCGCTGCCGTCGGCGTTCATGATCCACAGGTCCATCTTGCTCGGCTTGACGAGGTCCATGGCGAGCAGGCTGCGGAACTTCGCGTTCGCGGTGGAGTCGTCGGTGCGGTACGTGCGCCACACGATGCGCTTGCCGTCGTGCGAGAAGAACGCACCGCCGTCGTAACCCGGCCGGTCGGTCAGGCGCACCAGCCCCGTGCCGTCGAGGCGCATCTTGTACAGGTCCACGTCGCCGTCGTGCTTGCGCGTGAACACGAGCCACTGGCCGTCGGGGCTGACCGTGCCTTCAGCGTCGTAGCCCTCATGCGTGGTGAGCCGTCGCAGGTCGCTGCCATCGGCGCGCGCGGTCCAGAGCTCGTACGACGGATAGATCGCCCACGTGTAGCCGTGGCTCATGTCGGGCGGGGCCGGACAGGTGTCGGCGGTCGCGTGCGTCGAGGCGAACAGCACGCGGCGATCGCGGTCGTAGAAGTAGCCGCACGTCGTGCGCCCCGTGCCGGTGCTCACGCGCGTGCGCGCGCCGGTGCGCAGGTCCATGACGTACTGCTGGTCGCACGAGCCCTCGTCGCGCGTCCACTGCCAGATGAACCGGGTGCCGTCGGCGCTCCAATAGGCTTCCGCGTTCTGACCGCCGAACGTGAGCTGCCACAGGTGCGCGAAGTGACCCTCGCCCTCGCGGATCAGGCTGTCGGCGGCGACCGCCGTCGGCGGCACGGGCCGGAACGGCTTGGGCGACGGGGCCGCGAGCAGCACGAACGCCGCGGTCGCGAGCACGACACGGAACACGGAACGCATGTCAGGGTCTCCTTCCCAGCGTGGCCACGAGCACGACCTCGGCACCCGCGCGCTTCACGGTGATGCGCACGTCCTGCCCCGGCTTACGCGTGCGCAGGGCGAACGTGTAGTCGTAGATGTTGTCCACGCGGATGCCGTCGAAGCGCACGATCACGTCGCCGCTCGCGAGCCCCGCGCGCTGCGCGGGACTGTTGTCGCGCACGCCCGAGAGCAGCACGCCGCCCTCGGTCTGCATGTAGTCGGGGATCGTGCCCAGGTACGCGCCGTAGCCTCCCCCGCCCGCGATGCGGCCCGGCGAGGCGTCGGCCTTGGCCTTGGTGAACGCGGGCCGCTCGCGAGCGTCGAGCGAGTCGAGCAGGCCCTCGGCGTAGCGCGCGACGCGCAGCAGCCCCGCCGCGTGCACGCGATCCCACGTGTCGGAGGGCTTGTGGTAGTCGGCGTGCGCGCCGGTGAACAGCATGAGCACGGGCACGTTCTTCTTGTAGAACGACTGGTGGTCCGACGGACCGTAGCCGTCCTCGCTGGTCTTGAGGTCGAACCGCGCCTCGGGGACCGCAGCGTTGACCGCCGCCACCAGCGCCGGGAACCCGGGCGAGCTGCCCACACCCATGACCTGGAGCCGGTCGTCGCGCAGGCGGCCCACCATGTCCAGGTTGATCATGGCCTCGACCGTCTCGAGCGGCCGCGGCGGATCGTCGGTGAAGTGGGCCGAGCCCACGAGGCCGATCTCCTCGCCGCTGAACGCGGTCAGGATCACGTCGTGCGTGGGAACCCAGCCGCGCTTGGCGCGCGCGCCCAGACGCTCGGCCACGGTGAGCACCGCGCTCACGCCCGAGGCGTTGTCGTCCGCCCCGACGTGCGGCGCGCGCACGTTGGGCGCGAGCGATGACGGCCCGCCCATGCCCAGATGATCGTAGTGCGCGCCCATGACCAGCGTGCGCGTGGTGTCGCGCCCCGGCAGGCGCGCGACCACGTTGCGCGTCGTGGCGCGCGTGCGCCGCACGTTGACCACGAGCGTGGCGCTGTCGGGCAGCGCGCGCGAGTGCGGCCGCTGCGTCGTCTCGATGGAATCCTGCAGCGCCGCGAGCGTGGTCCCCAGCCCGGCCACGAGCGCGTCGGCGGCGTCCTGCGACACGAACGCCGCGAGCAGGCCGCTGCTCATGTAACCCTCGCCGTCGCGCGCGGGCGTGCGCACGGGCTCACCCGCATGGTGGCGCGGACCGTTGACGACGATCAGCCCCAGCGCACCGTGCTCGCGCGCGTTGATCGCCTTGGTGCGCAGGTCGGCGAACGGCGTGTTGATGTTGCCGTCGAACCGGCTCGTGCTGTCCATCTCGCCGGGCTCCTGCGTGAGCACCAGCACGAGCGCGTCGCGCACCTCGAGTCCGGCGTAATCGTCCCAGTCGAACCCGGGCGCGGTGATGCCGTAGCCCGCGAACACGACGCGCGCGTGCGCGCGACCGTTGTTGCTGAACCCCAGCGGCTGCAGCGCCTCGCCCAGACCGAACACGCGGTCGCGCACCGCGAGTTCGCACGGCGGTTCGGCCACGACGCCGGTGGTCACCTCGAACGACTGGAACCAGCCGCCCGCCTCGCCCGCCGGCGTGAGACCGGCGGCCGCGAAGCGCGCCGCGATCCACTGCGCCGCCGAATCGATGCCGGCGGTGCCCAGGCCCCGCCCCTCCCACTTCGGGTCGGCGAGCGTGCGCACCTTGGCCCGCACCGCGAGCGTGTCGCGCGCGGCGAGCCGCACGTGCGAGACCGGACGTGCCGCCGGGTTGGGCGGGGCCGCACTCACGACCGCGGCGCCCACGAGGAGCGCCGCCGGCAGCAGGAGTCGCAGGGCACGGCCTCGCCTCATCGCACGGCCTCCCAGTAGAGCTGCAGGCCCTTGAGCGTGAGGCCCTCGTCCACGAGGTCCACCGTCTCGCACTCCGCGGCCACCATGCGCGCCAGCCCACCCGTGGCGATCACCTTGGGGCGCCCGCCGAGTTCGTTGCGCATGCGGCGCACGAGCGTGTCCACGAGCCCCGCGTAGCCCCACAGCACGCCGACGCGCAGGTTCTCGGCCGTGGTGCGGCCGATGGCGCGTTCGGGGCGGCGCAGTTCGATGTCGGACAGCCGCGCGGCGCGCCGGAACAGTTCGTCGGACGCGGTCGAGAGCCCCGGTGCGATGGCGCCGCCCACGAACGCGCCCTGCCGGTTCACGCAGTCGAACGTGGTCGCGGTGCCCAGGTCGATCACGATGCACGGCGAGCCGTGCAGGCGCTTGCCCGCGAGCGCGTTGGCGATGCGATCCGGCCCCACCGAGTCGGGCTCGGTCACCTGCAGCTTGAGCGGCGACGTGCGCGCCGAGACCTCGATGGGGTCGCGCCCGGTGATCGCGTGCAGCGCATCGGCCCACACGCGCGTGCGATGCGGCACGACCGAGCACAGCACGCTCGGGCAGCCGGCCGCACCGGTGCGCAGCATCTGCTCGAGCTGCAGCCGCACCTCGTCGGTCGTGGCGCGACCGCTCGTGACGCGCCACGATTCGTCGAGGTCGGGACCCATGAAGCGCCCCACGACCGTGTCGGTGTTGCCCACGTCCACGGTCACGAGCGGTCCGGTGGCCGCCGCACGTCGCGCCGCGCTCACGCCTCGTCCTCGTCGTCGTCCGTCGCGCCGGATTCGAACTCGCGGTCCGCGTCGCTCTGCTTCTTGGCGACGAAGAACGACAGCCCGACGCTGATGAAGTACAGCAGCAGCATGGGCACGCCGAGCACGATCTGCGCGCTCACGACGTCACCGGGCGTGATGAGCGCGGTGACCACGAAGATGACCACGAGCGCCATGCGCCACTGCTTGAGCAGGAACATGGGCTTCACGAGGCCGATCGCGGTGAGCAGCATGGTCACGAGCGGCAGCTGCATGAGGATGCCGCACGAGAGCGCGAGGTTGTACGCGAACTCGAGCAGCAGACTGAGCCGGATGTTGTTGACGACGCCCTTGGGGTTGAAGCCCTCGAGGACGTGCGCGATGAGCGGCACCACGTAGATGTAGGCGGCGTAGGCACCGATCGCGAACAGGGCCATGGAGCTGAGCACCAGCCCCGGCACCAGCTTGCGCTCCTTCTTGAGCAGGCCCGGCACGACGAACGACCACACCTGCCAGAACACGACCGGGGCGGCGAGCGCGATCGCGAGGATCATGGACAGCTTGAAGCGCTCGTTGAAGCCCTCGAACGGCGAGATGACGTAGACGTTCTTATAGGTGCGCGCGATCAGGTCCTCGAGCACGAGCGGCGCGAGCGTCCAGCCGCCGAACATGCCCACGGCGATCGCCAGCGACGACTTCCAGAGGGCCTTGCGCAGGTCCTCGAGGTGCTGGATGAACGGCATCGCACCGGACGATTCCTCGAGGGGCTCGTCGTCGTGCTCGATCTCGGGATCCGGTCGATCCTCGACCGGGAGATGCGGGTTGTTCATACCGCGTCACACCCTTCCTTAGGAGGACTGCACGTCACCGGCCAGCACGGTCTGCTCGACGCCTTCCGCGGTGCGCAGCACCAGCGCACCGTCGTCGTCGAGCCGCAGCGCCGTCCCCTGCACGGGACCGGACGGCGTACGGACCGTGATCCACTGCCCCCAGTGGGCGCCCCACCGGGTCCACGCCGCCATTACCGCACCGCGGTCCCCTTCCTGCAACTCGGCCCACAGGGGTTCGAGCCGGGTCAGGACCTCGGCGGCGGCCTCCTCGAGCCCCACGGCCGCGCCCTCGATCGCCAGTGAGGTCGCGCTCTCGCGCAGTTCCGCGGGGAACTCGTCGCGCGCGTGCGCCACGTTGAGGCCGATGCCGATGACGACCGCGTCGCCCCCGCCGGGCGCGCGGCGCACCTCGCACAGCACGCCGGCCAGCTTGGCGTCGCCCACGAGCACGTCGTTGGGCCACTTGAGCCGCGCCGCGGGCACGCCCAGCGCGTGCACCGCACGGACCACCGCGAGCCCGGCCGCGAGCGGGATCGCGCCCGCCTGCCGCAGGTCGCAGCCCAGGCGCAGCGCCACCGAGAGCGCCAGCCCGCGCCCCGGCACCTGCGACCACGTGCGTCCCTCGCGGCCGCGCCCGGCGGTCTGCGTGAGCGCGATCACCGCCGCGCCATCGCCGAGCGAGCCCAACGCCTCCCACGCGTCGTCGTTGGTGGACGCGGTGGTCTCGCGCACGAGCAGCGCCTGCCCCAGGCGCCGCGTCCCCAGACGCGCCGTGTAGCGGGCGCGATCGAACCCGTCAGCCAACGTCCTCGATCTCCAGGCTCAGGTCGAGCGCGCTCGCCGAGTGCGTGAGCGCGCCCACCGACAGGTAGTCCACGCCGGTCTCGGCGTACGCGCGCGCCGTGTCGAGGTTGATGCCGCCCGAGACCTCGAGCTCCGGCCAGCGGCGCGCGCCCTCGGCCACGCGCGGATGGTCGGCGGGATGCTGCGCGCACCACGCGTCCACGGTGGCCACGTAGTCCGCCACGACCGCGGGCGTCTGGTTGTCGATGAGGATGCGATCGACCTCGGGCCGCAGCGCCTCGCGCAGCTGCTCGGGCGATTCGACCTCGACCTCGAGCAGCAGATCGGGCCGGCGCGTGCGCTGGATGAGGTCGATGGCGTTCGTGAGCCCGCGCGCGGCGCGGATGTGGTTGTCCTTCACGAGGTACATGTCCCACAGCGCCAGCCGGTGGTTGTGCCCGCCGCCGCACAACACCGCGTACTTCTCGAGGATGCGCAGCCCCGGCGTGGTCTTGCGCGTGTCGAGGATGCGCGCGCCGGTGCCGGCGACCGCATCCACGTAGCGCCGCGTGAGCGTGGCGACGCCCGAGAGTCGCATCATGAAGTTCAGCGCCGTGCGTTCGGCGGTCATGATGCTGCCGGCGGAACCCGCCACCGTGGCGATGGGCGTGCCGGCCGTGACCTTGGCCCCGTCCTTGACCAGCGCCTTGAACTTGAGCTCGGGGTCCACCTCGCGGAACGTCATCTCGGCGATGCCGAGCCCCGAGATCACGCCCGGCGCCTTGGCGAGCAGCGTGGCGCGCGCGCCGACGTTGGCCGGGACCGAGTTGAGCGTGGTGACGTCGCCGGTGCCCACGTCCTCGGACAGCGCGAACTTGACCAGCGGCAGGAAACTCTCGTGCACGGCGGGCGATCCCCCGGAGGACGGTTCAGCGGGCCCCGCAGGTCCGGGGCGCATGGACGCCCGCCAGCATAGCCCCCGCACGCGGGGCGTGCACCCCGGGCGCCGGCA
>CAZZLY010000095.1:0-10405 GCA_964655175.1 uncultured bacterium | reverse complement strand
CGGGCCGCTGTTCACGCTCGAGATCCGGGACGGTCTCATGCTGCGCAGCACGCAGCGCATCGATCTCACGTGGGTGGTCGCGCCGTTCAATCTGCTGTGCCTCGGTGAGGCCGACGCGGTGAAGTTGACCTGGAACCCGAACACCGAGGCGGACCTCGCGGGCTACAACGTCTACCGTTCGACGTCCGCCGCGGGGCCGTTCGCGCGCGTGAACCTCGTGCCGACCGATCGCATCTCGTTCTATCACGACGAGGGGCTGCCGCCGCTCACCAAGTTCTTCTACCGCGTCACCGCGGTCGATTCCTCGGGCAACGAGTCCTCGTTCTTCAACACGGTCTCGGTGAGCACGAATCCGCCCGTGCACGCGATCTTCCCGGTGCCCACGGGCGGCACCACGCCGTCCTCGGTCGCGGTCGAGTTCGCCTACTCGACGCAGCAGGCCACGGTCGCCGCGGGCTCCGACGTGCTGTACGTGCTCAACGCCGACGGCTCGGCGCCGGTCGACGCCGACGGCGCCGGCGCAACGCTCGGCGACTTCACCACGCGCGGTCAGTACTACGCGGCCGGACCGTCCATGTCGGTGCTCGCGCCGGGTGAGGGCATGTCGTTCGTGGCGCCGTGCTGGGACTCCGCGGGCGTCTACGTGTTCGATCGTAACGGTGCGGTGCGTCCGGGCTTCCCGCTGCGCACGCCCGACGCCGTGTGGGGCTCGGCCGCGGTGGCCGACCTCGACGGTGACGGCCGCATGGAGATGTCGTTCGGCTCGCTCGGCAACAAGTTCTACGTCATGCGCGAGAACGGCAACGAGATGCTCGATGGTGACGGCGACGGCACCACCAAGGGCGTCTTCAAGGTGCTCAACGGCGGGTACAACGTCGGCACGCCGGCCGCGGCGGACATCGATGGCGACGGTCGTCCGGAACTCGTGTTCGGCAGCTACGACGGGCGCCTCTACGCCTGGAACCACGACGGCACCAACGTCCCCGGTTTCCCGGTGCAGATCGGCTACCCCATGCCCACCTCGCCGGCGATCGGCTTCCTCGACGGTCCGGGCGACACGTCGCCCGAGATCATCGTGGCGAGCGACTGGGATTCGCTCTACGTGTTCAACGCCAACGGCTCGCGTCGTGCGGGTTGGCCCCGGTTCCTGCGTTCCGGCGGCACCAGCCGTGCCCCGTCGCCGGCGCTCGCGGACATGAACAACGACGGCTTCACCGACATCGTCACGATGAGCACGAACGGTGGTGTGTACGTGTTCAATCGCGATGGCAACCTGCTGCCGCCGTGGAGCAACATCCGCTACAGCTCGCTCACCTCGGGCGCGTCGGAGTCGAGCCCGGTCGTGGCCGACATCAACGGCGACGGGTTCAACGACGTGATCGCGGGCGGTGAGGACGCCAACCTGTACGCGCTCTCGGGTGTGGATGCCTCGGTGCTGCCCGGCTTCCCGATCAAGCTGTCGGCCGAGATCCGCGGCACCCCCGCGGTGGGCGACTTCGATCGCGACGGCAAGACCGAGATCGCGGTGGCCGGCTGGGACAAGAACCTCTACATGTGGGACTACGACTTCACGTTCTCGCCGGGTCGTGTCGCGCCGTGGCCGCAGTTCCACCACGACGCGCGTCGCACGGGCTTCGCGGGCTCGCCGCTGTTCGTGGGCGTGGAGGACGGTCCCGGCGGTGCGCCGGGGGGTGTGGTCACCGCGCTCGAGTTCGCCGTGCCGCAGCCCAACCCGGTGCGCAGCGGGGCCTCGCGGCCGCGCTTGTGGTTCGGCGTGCCGGCCGGACTGGCGGGCCAGCGTTACGAACTCGCGATTTACGACCTCACGGGCCGTCTCGTGAAGCGCGTGGACACGGGCTCGGCGCCCACGGGCCGCTTCTCGCTCGAGTGGAACCTGCGCGACGTCGAGGGTCGGCCGGTGGACGGGGGCGTGTACTTCGCGCGCTTCACGCTCGGCTCGCAGACGCTCACCCGCAAGCTGGTCGTGCTGCAGTAACGCGCACGGCCCACGATCGTCCGGGCGGGCTCCCCTCGCGGGGGCCCGCCCGCATCGTTCCGGGGGCTTGACCCTGCGGCGCGCGGGCTTGCATTGTCCGGGGTCCGAAACCCCGCACGAACCCCTTCCCGGAGTCCGCCCCGCATGAGCGTCCGCGTCCGCTTCGCGCCCAGTCCCACCGGTCACCTGCACGTGGGCGGCGCCCGCACCGCGCTCTACAACTACCTGTTCGCGCGCGTCACGGGCGGCACGTTCGTGCTGCGCATCGAGGACACCGATGCCGAGCGCTCGACCGACGCGTCGGTGCAGGCGATCCTCAACGGCATGCGCTGGCTCGGGCTGACCTGGGACGAGGGCCCCGAGGTCGGCGGCGCGCACGGACCGTACTTCCAGACGCAGCGGCGCGCGCTCTATGACGAGTACGCGGCCCGGCTCGAGGCGGCGGGTCGCGCGTACCCGTGCTTCTGCACCCCGGACGAGCTCGAGGCGCGTCGCACCGAACAGCTCGCGCGTGGGGAGGACCCGCGTTACGACGGGCGCTGCCGCACCCTCAGCGAGGCCGAACGTGCCGCGCGTCGTGCGGCGGGTCCCCGGCCCGCGCTGCGGTTCGCGCGGCCCGAGGTGGACGAGGAGGTGGCGTGGGACGATATCGTCCGTGGCCGCGTCTCGTTCACGAGCGGCGTGCTCGACGACTTCGTGCTCGTGCGCTCGGACGGTCTGCCGACGTACAACTTCGCGTGCGTCGTCGATGACGCGAGCATGGCCATCACGCACGTCATCCGCGGCGACGACCACATCTCGAACACGCCGCGGCAGCTGCTGATCTACCGCGCGCTCGACGTGCCGGTGCCGGTGTTCGCGCACGCGAGCATGATCCTGGGCCCCGACGGCAAGCGGCTGTCCAAGCGCCACGGCGCCACGAGCGTCGAGGCGTTCGGCGAGCTCGGGATCCTGCCCGAGGGCATGGTCAACTTCCTGGCGCTGCTGGGTTGGGCGCTCGACGGCAAGACCGAGCTGTTCACGCTCGCCGAGCTCGAGCGGGTGTTCGCGCTCGAGCGCGTCAACCCGAATCCCGCCGTGTTCGACACGGCGAAGCTGGAATGGGTCAACGCGCAGCACCTCAAGCGGCTCGACGAGGCCGACCGCGTCGCGCGCGTGATCGGTTTCCTCGCGGCGCACGGTCACGACGTGCGCCCGCGCGGCGACGCGTGGTGCACGACGTTCGTGCGCGCCCTGGGTGATCGCCTGCGCACGCTCGCGGATGCCGCCGACGTCGGCGCGTTCGCGCTCGTCGAGGCGCCGACCATGGAGGAGGAGGCGTGGGCCGAACTGGTGGGCAAGGCCCACGCGGGCGCGCGGCTCACGGCGCTGGCGGATCGTCTCGAGGGGCTCGCGGACTGGACGCTCGCCGAGGTCGAGGCGGCCACGCGGGCGCTGGCGACCGAACTGGGCGTGAAAGCGGGCGAGGTGATCGCCCCCGCACGCGTCGCGGTGACCGGGCGGAAGGCCGCCCCGGGCATCTTCGAGGTGCTGTGGCTGGTCGGGCGCGCGGGCTCGGTGGCGCGGCTGCGGGCGGCCGCTGCGCGCTGGACCGCGGAGTCCCCGCTCGCGACGGGGGCCTAGGGCGAGCCGTGGGCCGGGAGGTCGGGGGCGACTTGCGCGGTCGGCGAGTTCCGTCTAGATTCTCCCGCCTCGACTGCCCGGTAGTGTAACGGTAGCACGACAGGTTCTGGCCCTGTTAGTCGAGGTTCGAATCCTTGCCGGGCAGCCAGTCTCATCTTCTCGTGGCGCTATCGTCTAGGGGTCTAGGACGGGTGGTTCTCAGCCATCAAACCGGGGTTCGAATCCCCGTAGCGCTACCAACTTACCGGGGCCGCGCGGCGAACGCAGGCCTCGACCCGGGGGTCCGATGAACCTCCGCAAGGCACCGCGCACGCTGGTCCTCACCGCCGGTTACGTGGCGTTGGTGCATCTGGCCGTCGGCGCGGCGCTGCTCCTGCGCTTCGACGGCCGCGTCCCGACCGAAGCGCTCGAGGCTTGGTCGCGCCTCGCGCCGATCTGGACGCTCGCGTCGCTGGTCGCGTTCTGGCTGACCGGCCTCTACCACGGGCTGTGGCGCTACGCCGGAACCGCGACCGTGTTCCAGATCCTGCGCGGTGTGACGCTGTCCGCGCTCGCCTGGGGCGCTCTGGTCGTGGCGTTCGCGCTGCCGCTGCCGCGCGTGCTCGTGCCGCTCGTCTGGGTCTGGCAGCTCGTCCTGCTGCTGGGCGTGCGGCTCGCGTGGCGCCTGTGGCGCGAACGCGTGATCGGCGGTCAGGGCGCGCGCCCGGTGCGCACGCTCGTCATCGGCGCCGACCATGCCGCCGTGGGGCTCGTGCAGGAGATGCGGCGCAAGCGCTCCGGCGAGGAGGGGCTCGACCCCGTGGGCTTCGTGGACCCCGATCCGCGTCTGGCCGGGCACCTCGTCGAGGGACTCAAGGTCCACGGCACGATCACCGACCTGCCGCGCGTGCTCGCCGAGCTGCGCCCCGAGGTCGCCGTGGTCGCCGACCCCGAGCTGCCGGGCCGCGTGCTGCGCGAGGTGGCCGAGGCCTGCGAGGGGGCCGGTGTGCGCCTGCGCACGGTGCCGGGCATGGCGGAACTGCCGCCGGGCGGTCGCATCACGCTCGCGCGCATCCGCGACGTGCGGCTCGAGGACCTGCTCGGACGCGCCCCCGCGCCGGCCGCCGACGACGAGGTCGGCGCGTTCCTGCGCGGTCAGCGCGTGCTCGTGACCGGTGCGGGCGGTTCGATCGGTTCCGAACTCGCGCGGCAGGTGGCGCGCTTCGCGCCCGCCTCGCTCGTGCTGCTCGATCACGCCGAGCACGGGCTGTACTTCATGCAGCGCGAGTTGTCGGCCGCTCTGCCCGAACTGCCCGTCACCGCGGTGCTCGCCGACCTGCGCGACGAGGCGGCGGTCGCGCGCACGTTCGCGACGCATCGGCCCACCGTGGTGCTGCACGCGGCCGCGCACAAGCACGTGCCGCTGCTCGAGGACGCACCGCGCGAGGCGGTGCTCAACAACGTGCGCAGCACGCGTATGCTCGTCGAGGCGGCGCTCCGTCAGGGCGTGGGGCACTTCGTGCTCATCTCGACCGACAAGGCGGTGAACCCGAGCAGCGTGATGGGTGCGTCCAAGCGCGTCTGCGAGCGCCTCGTGCAGGCGGCGTCGCGGCGCGGGACGGGCGTGTACTGCGCGGTGAGGTTCGGCAACGTGCTCGGCAGCGACGGTTCGGTGGTGCCGCTGTTCCAGCGCCAGCTCGAGCGCGGCGGGCCGATCACGGTGACCGACCCCGAGGTGACGCGCTACTTCATGACGATCCCCGAGGCGGTCCGGCTCGTGCTGCAGGCGGCCTCGCTCGGGCAGGGCGGGGAGGTGTTCCTGCTCGACATGGGCGAGCCCGTGCGCGTCGTGGATCTGGCGCGGCAGCTCATCCGGCTCGCGGGGCTGCGCGAGGGCGAGGACATCGAGATCGTGTTCACCGGCCTGCGCCCCGGCGAGAAGCTGCACGAGGAGCTGCATTCGCATGCGGAAGCCGCGCGCGTGACGCGTCGTGAGCGCATCCTGACCTGGGACCTGACGCCCGAGGACGAGGCGACGTTGGCCGTCGAGGTCGCCGAACTCGAACGTGTCGCGGCCGGGGACGAGGCTGACGCGATCCGGCGGGCCCTGCAGCGCTGCGTGCCCGAGTACACGCCCGACGACGGGCCGCGCGCATGAGCGACGCGCTGTCGCCGGCCCTGTGGCAGGCCACGGTCTCGGCGAGCGCCATGCTGCTGCTGGCGATCGGCGTCATCGCCGTGCTGCAGCGCGGCCAGTGGCTCGTCACCCTGTTGTTCTCGGCGTCGTTCCTGGCGCTCGGCGCGTTCCAGGCCGGTGTGCTGGGGCTGCTGCGGGCGGGCACGCCCGCCACCGCGCACGTGTGGGCCGACTATCTGGCGCGCGTCTCGGCGCTCACCTCGTGGTTGTGGCTCACGCTGTCCGTGCTGTTCGGGCGACCCGAGCCGCGTCGACAACTGCGCGAGGCGGGGGCGCAGATCCTGCTCGCGTTGGGCGCATGTCTGGTGCTGTTCGCGATCGCGCGTTCCACGTGGGTGCTGGAGGCGGTCACGCTCGACGCCGCCGGCGCGGTGATCGTGCTGGGCCCGCTCGGCAAGGCGTATCTGGGTTACCTCGCGTTCGTGATGCTGCTCGTGCTCCTCAACATGGAGGGCATGCTGCGCGCGGCGTCGGTGTCGAACCGCGAGCGCTTCAGCCAGTTGTTCTTCGCCATCCTGGTCGCGGTCCTCGTCGAACTGCTCGTGGTGGCGACGGGCTTGTTCCAGGGGCGTCTGGCGGTCGCCTGGCTGGCGCAATCCTCGCCCGTGGTGTTCATCGCCGGCGCCATCGCCGCGATGGCGCTGGCGCGGCGCCGACTCGCCGACATGACGCTGCCCGTGGGGCGCCCGGTCGTCTACTACTCGTCGGTCTCGGTGACGCTCGCGGTCGCGTTCCTCGTGCTCGCGTTCGCGTTGTCGCGCCTGCTGCCGTCGATCTCCACCGCGTTCCGCGGTTGGGCGATGCTGGCGTTCCTGCTGTTCGTGGCCGGCGGCGCGGTGCTGCTCATGCTGCAGCCCGCGAGCGCGCGCGCGATCCGTCGTTTCATCGATCGCAACTTCTACGCCTATCGCTACGACTATCGCCGTGAATGGGGCCGGGTCTCGGCCGCGCTCTCGCCCGCGGCGCCGCCCGAGGTCGTGTGCCGTCAGATCGAGGCGCTCGCGCGCGACATCTTCGACGCGTCGCACGTCGCGATCCACTTCCGCGAGGACCCCGCCGGTGCCTTCCGTCTGTTGCACGGGCCCGCGGGCGCCGCGACGACGCTCGAGGCCACCCATCCGCTGGTGCGCGGCTTCGAGACCGAACGCAATCCCGTGCTGTTCAAGGATCGCGGCCACGACGCCTCGGTCATCGCGGGACTCGAGGCCAGCCGACTGCTGCGCACGCAGTTGGGCGCCGAGGTGTGTGCACCGCTCGTGCTCACCGAGCCCGTGACCGCGCTGCTGTGGTTGGGGCCCAAGCGCGGCGACGAGGCGTGGAGCGACGAGGATCTGGAGTTCCTCGCGGCCATGTCGCGGCAGCTCGCCTCGGCGCTGTGGTTCTCGCGGCAGGCCGAGCGCATGGCCGAGGCGCGGCAGATCGAGTCGCTGCAGCGGCTGTCGAGCTTCGTGCTGCACGACATGAAGAACCACGTCTCGAGTCTCGCGATGGTCGTGGACAACGCCCGCCAGCACATGAACAACCCCGAGTTCCAGCGCGACGCCATGGAGGTCGTGGGCAGTTCGGTGCGCAAGCTGCGCGAGCTCATGACCCAGGTCTCGGGCGTCTCGGCGACGCCCGCGCCGCAGCGGGCGCGCGTGGCACTGCGCGACCTCGTGGACGAGGCGCTCGAGGAGAGCGGCCTGACGCTCAACGGGACGCCGGGTCTCGAGGTCGAGGTCGTGGTCCCCGAGGGCGCCGAGGGCGTGTTGGACCGTCGCCAACTCGGTCGCGTGCTGGTGAACCTGCTCGTCAACGCGCGCGAGGCCATGCCGGGGCCCGGCCGCATCGGCGTGCGGGCGATCGCGGTGGCCGGCGCGGCGGGCCAGCGCGAGGTCGTCATCGAGGTCAGCGATTCCGGGCGCGGCATGAGCGAGGACTTCATCCGCACCAAGCTGTTCAAGCCGTTCTCGACGACCAAGAAGGGCGGACTGGGCGTCGGTCTGGCACAATGTCGCGGCATCGTCGAGGCCCACGGGGGTACCATCGATGCGCGCAGTCGGCCGGGCGAGGGGACCGTGTTCACGGTCCGCATGCCGGCCGGTCCGATCGCCAGTGGGGAGGGGGCGTGAGTCTGGAGAAGATCCTGATCGTCGACGATGAGCACACCATCCTCAACCAGATGCGCTGGGGACTCGCCGACGAGTACGAGGTCATCACCGCGGACAGCGTCGACGAGGCGCGGCGGCTCGTGCGCGAGCACCAGCCGGGCATCGTGACGCTCGACGTCACGCTCGGGCCCCCCAGTGCGGGCCCCGAGGGACTCGACCTGCTCGACGAGATCGTCGAGCGCATGCCCAACACCAAGGTCGTCATGGTCACGGGCAACGACAGCCACGAGACCGCCCTGTCGGCGCTGCAGCGCGGCGCCGTGGACTGGTACGCCAAACCCATCGAGATCGACGAGCTGCGATCGATCCTGCGGCGCGCCTGCCACATCCGCCGCATCGAGATGGCGCAGCAGGGCGGCGAGCTCGCGCCCAAGCGGCGCTACCACCGGCTCGTGGGCGAATCCGAGGCCATGGCCAAGGTGTTCGCGCAGATCCAGCGCGTCGCCTCGACCAACGTCAACGTGCTCGTGCTGGGCGAGAACGGCACCGGCAAGGAACTCGTGGCCCACGCCATTCACGAGGCGGGGCCGCGGCGCGACGAGCCGTTCGTGCCGATCAACTGCGGCGCGATCCCCGAGAACCTGCTCGAGGCCGAGCTGTTCGGTGTCGAGCGCGGCGCGTTCACGGACGCGCACCGCACCCGCGAGGGCAAGTTCGAGCTCGCCGACAAGGGCACGCTGTTCCTGGACGAGATCGGCGACGTGCCGCTGCACCTGCAGGTCAAGCTGCTGCGTTTCCTGCAGGACTTCGAGGTGCAACGCCTCGGTGGGCGCGAGACGCGCCGGGTGGACACGCGCGTCGTGGCCGCCACCAATCGCGACCTCAAGGGCATGATCGCCGACGGGCGGTTCCGCGAGGATCTGTTCTACCGCCTCGGCGTCATCGTCATCCAGGTGCCGGCGCTGCGCGAGCGCGGCGACGACCTGCGTCTGCTCGCCGAGTACTTCCTCGAGTTCTACGGTCGCGAGCACAAGCGGCGCATCAAGGGGTTCACGCAGGCCGCGCTGCGCGCGATCATGGCGCATCCCTGGCCGGGCAACGTGCGCGAGCTCGAGAACCGCATGCAGCGCGCGGTCATCATGTCGCAGGACGCGTACCTGCGCCCCGAGGATCTGGAACTCGAATCCGCCGGTGGCACGTCCGACCCGTTGCCCACGCTGCAGTCCGCCCGCGACGAGGCCGAGCGCCGTCTGCTCGTCGAGGCGCTGACCCGGAATGCGGGCAACGTCACGCGTGCCGCGCGCGACATCGAGGTCAGTCGGCCGACCCTGCACGACCTGCTGCGCAAGCACGGGCTCGAAGCGGCCCGTTTCCGCCGCGGTGGGGCGGCGGACACCGAGGACGAGGAGCCCGCGAGCGGTTCTTGACGCTCGTCGCGGCGGCCGATAGCGTCGGCCCGATGCGCCGAGACCCCGTACGGCGTGGCCGTACGGGGTCTCGACACGTCTGAGGGGGCTCCACCCTCGGTCGCGCGGGCCGCACGCGCGATCCTCGGATGTGCCCCCTCTTGGACGTCCGCGATGCTCCCCAGCATCGCTCTGGCACTGCTCCCTGGTGTCGCGGGGGTGTGGGTGCCGGACCTCTCGGGCCCGTCGCCCGTACCCGCCGTCGACATCCCCAGTATGCGTCCGTCCCCGGCATGAAAAGTCCAGAACCCGTCAGGAGTGATGACGAAATGCGCGCTGCCGAGCTCGGAACCCATGGTCTCTTGGTCCACCGCTCCTCCGATGGAGTGGTCCGGAGGGCGCGATCGTGAGCAACGGTTTCTTCCTGGCGATCGCCGGGAACATCGGCGTGGGCAAGACCGAGCTCACGAACCGCATCTCGTCGGAACTGGGCTGGGCCGCGCACTACGAGCCCGTCATCCAGAACCCGTATCTGGACCCGTTCTACAAGGACATGCTCCGCTGGAGCTTCCATCTGCAGATCTACTTCCTGGGCGAGCGCTTCAAGGCGCAGGTCGAGATCGGTAAGAGCCCGCTGCCGTTCATCCAGGATCGCACGATCTACGAGGACGCCGAGATCTTCGCGCGCACGTTGCACCAGCAGGGCTCGATGAGCGACGTGGATTACGAGAACTACGTGGCGCTCTTCCACTGCATGGTCGGCTTCCTGCGCGCCCCGGACCTGATCGTGTATCTCAAGGCGAGTCCCGAGACCCTCATGGGTCGCATCGCCAAGCGCGGCCGCGAGAGCGAGAAGGCGATCGGCATCGACTACATCCAGCGCCTGAACGACGCCTACGACGACTGGATGCGCCGCGCCGCACAGACGAGCGAGGTGCTGACGATCGACACCGACGTGATCCCGATGCAGGGCGACACCCCCGCGTTCCGCGACCTCATCGAGCGCCTCAAGCAGCGCTACCCGCGCCAGGCCGAACTCCGCCTCGACTCCGGCCGCGACTGACCCCGCCCACGCGCCGAGCGCTGTACAGGGCCAGAGGGCGCGGGGACCGAT
>CAZZLY010000094.1:7665-10503 GCA_964655175.1 uncultured bacterium | reverse complement strand
TTGCTGTCGTTGAGTCCATCCCAGTCCTGGGACGGATCCAGCACGACCGCCGCCGCGACCACCGGTCCGGCCAACGGTCCACGTCCGGCTTCGTCCACCCCGGCCACCGTGGTGAGCGAGCCCGCGATGCGGGCCTCTTCGCTCGCCAAACGGCGCCAGCGGGCGAGCGTCACTCGGCCGAGGCGTTGGTGGCGCGGTCCTTGAGACGCGCCGACTTGCCCTTCTTCTTGCGCAGATAGAAGAGCTTGGCGCGACGGACCTTCTTCTCCTCGGACGGGATCACCGTGATGCTGGCGAGCGTCGGCGAGTTGAGCGGGAACGTGCGCTCGACGCCCACGCCCTCGGAGATCTTGCGCACGGTGAACGTCTTGCGCATCCCGGCGCCACGCACGTTGGTCACGAGGCCGCGGAACTTCTGCTGGCGCTCCTTGTCACCCTCGATGACGCGCACCATGACCTCGACCGTGTAGCCGGGGCGAAGGTCCGGGCGATCCGTCTTGATCTGGGTGTTCTCGATCTTCTCAAGCAGGCCCATCACGGGCTCCTTTCAGCATATAAGTGCCCGCGGGGCGGGCGTCGTCCTGAGGCAGCGGCGCAGTATAGGGGAGCCGACGGGTCCCCGGCAAGCCCGGGGGGTGCGGCCGAGCCGCTTGTTTCACAGGGAGTTCGCGGGTTCCGGGGGGCGGGGCCGGGCGGCGGGACCCGTCCCGGACGCGCTCCGGGGCCCTGCCGGGGCGCCCCAGACCGGTCGCGCGGGCCCTTCCGGGCCGGCCGCGACCCCGGTCAGTCGAGGTCGCGCATGTAGAGCGACAGGGTCTCGCCGGTGGCCTCCCAGCGGAACGGCCCCTCGAGGGCGAATCCGTTGGTCTCGACCACGCGCTCGGAGGGCCGATGGCCGGCGGTGATGATCGAGGCCACCCGCGTGAACCCGAACCCGGTCCTCGCCAGCGCGAGCGTCCCCGCGACGCCCTCGCGCGCGTAACCCTGACCGCGGTGCCGCTCGAGCAGGGCGAAGCCCACGTCGGGCACCGGCAGCACGACGCGCTTGATCAGCCCGGCCAGCCCCACGGTGACGCCGTCCTCGCGCCGGTCCATGGCCCACAGTCCGAACCCGCGATCGGCGTAACTGCCCTCGCGCACGCGGTCGATGTAGCGCTCCGCGTCGTCGGTCGTGTGCACCTTGCGGTTCCCCACGAACCGCAGCCACGCCGGATCGTTCACGAGTTCGAGGATGAAGCCCGCATCGGTGGGCACCAGCTCGCGCAGGCGCAGTCGCTCGGTCTCATAGGGCAGCGCGGCGCGTGCGCGGTCCACCGCGTTCGGATCGACGTTCATGCCAGGGTCCTCGAGGTCGCTCGGGCGCACGACGGGTGCGCCCAGCACAAGGGGGCGAGCATACCCCGTCCCCGGTTTTGCCGCCCGTGGCGCATCGCCTACTCTGACCGCCATGTTCGCCCGCAGCCGTCAGCTGTACGCCACCGGCATGTTCCTCGTGGACGCCGCGCTCATCGCCGGCGCCTGGCTGGCCGCCTACGAGCTGCGCTTCCATTGGCTCGGGCTCGCCACCCCGCTCGGCATCCCGCCGCGCGAGCAGTACCTGTGGTTCGGCGCGGTGCTCACCCCCGTCGCCCTGCTCGTGCTGCGCACGTTCCGGCTCTACCGCTCGGCGCGCACCGGGCGACTGGCCGACGAACTGCTCGCCATCGCGCAGGCCATGGTCGTGGTCGCGGGCTTCGCGGCGATCGGCTCGTTCTACGCGCGCGGCGAACTCTCGCGCACCGCGATCGTGATCTTCCTGGTGCTCGCCACCACCGCGCTGGGGCTGGTGCGACTCGCGGCGCGCGTCGTCCTGCGCGCGCTGCGGCGCGGCGGGCACAACCTGCGCCACGTGCTCGTCGTGGGCACGGGCGAGCCCGCGCGCATGCTGCTGCACAAGATCCGCCGCCACGCCGACTTCGGTTTCCGCGTGCACGGTCTGGTGGCGGCGCGCCCCGAGGACGTGGGCGGCACGATCGACGGGCTGCCCGTGCTGGGCGCGGTCGCCGACCTGCCGCGCCTGGCCGAGGAGCACGGCGCCGAGGTGATCTACGTGGCGCTCGAGCGCCGCGAATGGGAGGCCGAGGCCGAAGCGCTCACACTGCTCGCGGACTCGACCGCGGCGGTGCGCTTGGTGCCCGACCTCACGCAGGCGTTCCGCCTCAATCCCAGCGTCGAGGACTTCGACGGCATGCCCGTGGTGCTGGTCACCGAGAGCCCCGAGCAGGGCTGGGGCGCGGTGCTCAAGCGCGCGTTCGACCTCGTGGGCGCGGGCCTCGGCCTGCTGCTGCTGTCGCCGCTGCTGTTGCTGCTGGCGCTGCTCGTGCGACTGGATTCGCGCGGCCCCGTGTTCTACGCGCAGGAGCGCGTGGGCCTGAACGGCCGCCGGTTCCGCATGATCAAGTTCCGCAGCATGCGCACCGACGCCGAGGTGGCGGGCCCGGGCTGGACGGTGAAGGACGATCCGCGCCGCACGCCGCTCGGCAGCACGCTGCGCAAGCTGTCGCTCGACGAACTGCCGCAGCTGTGGAACGTGTTCGTGGGCGACATGAGCCTGGTGGGCCCACGCCCCGAGCAGCCGCGCTTCGTCGAGACGTTCCGCGGCTCGATCCCGCGCTACATGCTGCGTCATCACGTGAAGGCGGGCATGACGGGCTGGGCGCAGGTCAACGGCCTGCGTGGCGACACGCCGCTCGAGGAGCGCATCCGCTACGACCTGTACTACATCCAGAACTGGTCGCTGTGGTTCGACCTGCGCATCCTGCTGCTCACGGTGGTGCGCGTGTTCAAGGACGCGAGCGC
>CAZZLY010000094.1:0-7565 GCA_964655175.1 uncultured bacterium | reverse complement strand
GCGCGCCGCTCAGCGGCGGTGCGCCGCGACCGCCCGCGAGTACAGCTCGCGCGTGGCGTTGGCGGCGCGGGCCCACGTGTAGCGCTCGGCCTGCACGCGTCCCAACGCGCCGCGACGCGCGCGTTCGGCCGGGTCGCGCAGCAACCGCACCACGTGGTGCGCCCAGGCCTCGGGGTCGTGCGGCGACAGCAGCACCGCCGCCTCGCCCAGCACCTCGGGCAACGAGCCCGCGTCGCTCGCGATCACGGGCGTGCCGCACGCCATCGCCTCGAGCGGCGGCAGCCCGAAGCCCTCGAGCAGCGACGGCTGCACGACGAGCGCGGCACCGGAATACAGACACGCGAGCGTGCGATCGTCGGGCACGTCGCCGGCGAACACCACGCTCGAGGTCACGCCGAGCGCGTGCGCCAGCCGCGCCAGCGGTTCCTCGGCGGTCCACGGCCGCCCCGAGAGCACGAGCGGCGGGCGATCCGCGGGCGCGAGCACGCCCCAGGCGCGCAGCAGCAGTTCGAGGTTCTTGTGCCGCTTGCGCGCCCCCACGTACAGCACGTAGTCGGCCGGCAGCGCACGATCCGAACGGAACACCGCCACGTCCACCGCCGGGGCGGGCGCGAGGGTCGCGGGCAGACCCAGGTGCACGACGTGCACCTTGTCGGGCGGGACGCGCAACAGTTCGACGACGTCGCGCCGCGTCGCCTCGGAATCCGCGATCACCACCTGGGCGCGGTGCGCCGCGAGCCCGGCGAGCGTGCGCGCCGCGAGGGCGACGCCCGGACGCTGCAGATGCGCGAGTCGCACGTGGATGAGGTCGTGGATCGTGACCACCGCCGGGCCGCCCCAGCCCAGCGGCAGCGTGTAGTGCGGCGCGTGCAGCAGGGTCGCCTCGGCCGCGCGCGCGGCCGCCGGCACGCGCCAGTGCTCGGCCAGACCGTAATTGCCCGCGCGCACGGGCCACTCGCGCACGTCCCCGGGCCAGCGCATGAGGCCGCGCTGCGACGGATCGACGAGCGCGGTCCATTCATCGTGCGGGAACGCCGCCGACAGCCCGCTGAGCAGGCCGCGGATGTACGTGCCGATGCCGCCGTCGCGCAGCTTGCGCGCGTCGAGCGCGATCCTCACACGGGGACCCGCGCCAACAGGTCGCGCCACGCGGCGACCATCGCATCGGCGGTGCGCGCCCACGTGTGTGTCGCCGCGCGCCGTCGGCCGTCCTCGCGCAGGCGCGCGTGCAACTCCTCGTCGTCGATCGTGCGCGCGAGCTGCTGCGCGAACGCCTTGGGCTCACCCGGCGCCACCGCCAACGCCGCGTCCGCCGAGACCTCGGCGAGCGCGCCCACCGCAGTGCACACGACCGGCGTGCCGCACGCCATGGCCTCGAGCGCGCCCACGCCGGTGCCGTCGGCGCGCGCGGGGATCGCGACGACGCGCGCCGCACCCACGAGCCGCGCCGAATGCTCGCTCGGCACCTCGCCGATGCAGCGCACGACCTTCGCCAGCCGCAGTTCGTCGACGAGCGCGGTGAACGTCGCGTGCGCGCTCGAGCCCTCGAGGGCGCCCTCGCACACGAGCAGCACGCGATCCTTGCGCTTCTTGCGCAGCCGCGCGAACGCGTGCAGCAACAACCCCGTGTCCATGCGCGGATCGTGCCCGCCGCGGTACAGCACGAACGGCGCGTCGAGCCCGTGGTGCTTGCACAGTCCGGCGCGCTCGGCGGGCGAGACCGGCGCGTAGCGCGCGTTCACGCCCAGGGGCACCGCGCGCACCTGATCCGGGGCGAGTCCGTGGCGCGACAGCAGTTCGTCGCGCACGGCGTGCGAGGTCGCCAACACGGTCGCCGCCGCACGCAGCGACTTGGCCTCGTGGCGTCGTGCGGCACGGAACGCGCGCGAGGCGGCGTCGGCGTGCAGCTCGGTGTGCGTCTCGACGAAGCGGTCGTGCACCGTGATCGACGCGCCGGGCGGCAGATACGCGGGCGCGTGCCCGGGCGCGAACCAATGGAAGACGTCGTGCTTGCGCTTACCCCCGAGCCACGCGAGCGCGGGGTGCGCGGTGAGCCCGTCGCTCAGGGGCAGCACGGGCGCGGGATAACGCTGCAGCCGAACGCCCGGCGGCACCACGCCCTCGGGCAGCGCGCGGCCCGCATCCACCCACAGCGTGATGACGAGGTCGTTGCGCTGCGCCAGGGCGCGCAACAGTTCGCGCGCGATCGCGCGTACCTCGGGATCGGCGGCCTGCGGGCCGTCGGTCTGCAGGGCGCGGCCGTCCAGACCCACTCGCAGCAGGCGCGGCGTGCGTTCGCTCATGCGCGCACTCTCGCACCTGCCGACCGGACTGCCAACCCGCGCGGCGTCATGCGCGTGCGCCCTCGTGGGCGCGACGGTACGCCGCCACGGTGGCCTGCGCGGTGCGCGCCCAGGTGAAGCCCCCCGCGCGCGCGATCCCCGCCGCGCGCAGGTGGTCGCGCAGGGGCGCCTCGTCGAGCGCACGCGCCAGCGCGGCCGCGAAACCCGTCACGTCGCCCGGGGCCACGGTGAGCGCCGCGTCCCCCAGCACCTCGGCGAGCGAGCCGCCCGTGGTGCTCACCACCGGCGTGCCGCAGGCCATCGCCTCGACGGGCGGGAACCCGAAGCCCTCGATGCGCGACGGGAACGCGAACACCTCGGCCGCACCGATGAGCGCGGGCAGGTGCTCCAGCGGCACGAACGCGAGCACGCGCAGCACGTCGGCGAGTCCGAGTGCGCGGGCGCGTTCCATGAGCGCGGCCTCGAACGGCGAACCCACCACGTGCCCGGCGAGCACGAGTCGCAACGGGCCGGAGCGCGTCGCGCGCACGCGCGCGAACGCCTCGAGCAGCAGCGGCACGTCCTTGTGCGGATCGATGCCGCCCAGATAGAGCACGAACGGCTCGGGGAGCGCGAACGCCGCACGTACGGCGGCGACGGCCGCCGCGGAGGGCGGGGCGAAGCGCGCATGGATGCCGAGCGGCGCCACCACGAGTCGCGACTCGGGCACGCCGTGCAGGGCGCGCACGTCGGCCGCGGTCGCCCCCGAGTCGGCGACGACCATGCGCGCGCCGCGGATGGCACGACCCTCGAGCGCGCGCGCGACCCGGAACGCGCGCGACGGTCCCTGCGGATGATAGAACCCGGCGAGTTTCTCGAGGATGAGATCGTGCACCGTGACGACGCTGCGGCCCGTGGGCCACACCGGCGCGTGCACGTGCGCGAGCCAGTGGAACACGTCGTGCGCGCCCGTGGCGGCCGCCAGCGGACTCGTCACGTGCGACGAGACGCGATCGCGCAGCCACGGCGACGAGAACGCGTAGCGTCGCGTCTCGATCCCCGCGGGCAGCGGCGTGGCGGGCGCCGGATGATGCGGATCGAACCACAGCGTGAGGGCGAGGTCGTCGCGGGCGGCGAGCGCGGCCACGAGTTCGCGCGCGTACACGCCCACGCCGCGATTCGCCTCCTCGCGGAAGCCCGGCTGCAGCGGTCGACCGTCGAGGCCCACCCGCAACCGCGCGCTCATCGCGTCCCCCGCGGCGCGAGCGCACCGCGCACGGTCGCCCGCCACGCCTCGCGTTCCTCGGGGCGCACCGCGAATCCCACGAACGCGACCCAGTAGGCCGCGACCGCGACCACGAGCACGGCGAGCGTGCCCACGAGCGTGGCCGTGAACCCGAGCACGCGCCCGAGCACCGCGAGTCCCGCCGGCAGCACCAGCAACGGGTACACGGGACGCACGACCTCGCGCCCGAACGCGCGCAGGTCGAGTCCCACGTGGCGCACGAGATAGCGCAGATGGAGCGGCAGATCGAGCAGCGCGGCGACCACGGTCGCCGCCGCCACGCCCGTCATGCCGTACGGCCGCACCCACACGAGACTGAGCACGACGTTCAACGCGACGATCGCCAGGATCACGGGCAACCGACCGGGCAGGCGACCGGTCGCCACGACGACCGTGTGCCCCACCGTGAGCGCCACGAGCAGCACCTGCAGACCGCACAGCAGCACGGCGGGGGCTTCGGCGGCCGCGAACGCGGGCCCGAGCCAGCCCACGAGCAACGGTCGTGCGAGCACGGCGAACACCAGCGCCAGCGGCGCAGCGAACGCGCTCACCAGCCGCGACGTGGTGAGCAGCAGGCGCTGCAGCCCGGCCTCGTCGTGTGCCGCGTGCAGCTCCGAGGCGCGCGGCAGGATCGCGGCGTTGCCGAAGCCGATCAACTGCAGCAGCACCGCGACGAACCGCGCGGGGCCCTCGTAGAGCGCGACCGCGACGCTGCCCACGAACACGCCCAGCAGCAGCCGGTCGGTGTGGTGGTAGAGCACCTGCGCCGCCATGTTGAGCACGAACACGGGCCCGCTGAAGGCGAACGCGCGCGCGAGTGCCGCCCGCGAACCCGCGCGCGAAGGCACCCCGGCGGCCGCACGTTCGGCGCGCGCCGCGATCGCCAGCACCGCCGCGCCCGCGACGAGCACGACCTGCGTGAGCACCGCCAGCGCGACGGGGCCGCGGCCCCACACGAGCAGCACGACCGTGCCCACGGTCTGCGCGAGCGCCATGAGCGCGGTCACCCCCGCGACGCGCGAGTAGCGCTGCAGCCCGCCCAGCACGCGCGCGTTCACCGACAACGGCCACCACACCAGCGCGGCCGCGCTCGCCACGAGCAGCAGCGTGCGCACGAGCGGCACTTCGCTCGCTTCGAGCGTGAACACGTGCGGCGCGACCCACGCCAGGGTCGCGAGGATCGCCGCCACGCCCACGCCGATCCCCACGTACGCGCGCGACACGCTCGCCAGCAACTCGCCGGCCGCCTCGAGCCGGCCGGCCGCGCGATCCTCGGCGAGCAGTTTCTCGAGCGCGGGCCCCAGCCCCAGATCGAGCAGCGACGTGAACGCCGCGACCGCGGCGACGAGCATGGTGGCACCGTACGCGGCCGCGCCGAACGCGCGGATGAGCCACGGCGCCAGCACGAACGAGGCCGCCAGCGTCACGAGCTGCGCGAACGCCAGGCTGGTCGTGTTGCGCACCACGCGCGCGGCAGCGGTGGTCGGGTGGCTCACGCGGCCATCCGCCCGGTGCGCCCGCGACACCACGCCCACAGCCCCTGCGCCATGAGGCCCGCCTCGTGCGCGCGACCGAGCAGCAGCAGACGCGGCAGCTGCGCGAGCGACCACAGGAACACGGCGGTCACGCGGCGCGGCCGATGCCGCCGATGCCAGATCAGACGATTGCGCATGTCGTAGCGACGCGCGCGATCGAGCCGGTCGCCCGTGTCGGGCGTGACCGCGTGTTGAATGCGCGCCGCGGGCACGTACCAGACCTCGTGACCGGCCGCGAGCGCACGCGCGCACCAGTCCACGTCCTCCCAGTACGTGAAGTACGCCTCGTCGAAGTCGCCGACCGCGACCGCCGTCGTGCGGCGCACGAACAGGCACGAGCCGTTGGCGAAGTCCACGCGATCGGGCGTCCGCCCGAAGCCGTCGTCGCGCGTGTCGAGCCCGCGATGGATCGCGCGACCGAGCAGCAGCGGCTCCACCACCCCGCCCGCGAACCAGATGCGCCCGGGGTCGTCGGCGTACACCGTGAGCGCGCCCGCGACGCCGGCGTTCGGCTGGGCCTCGAACACGTCCACGAACGCGGTCATGGCCCCGGGGTCCACGGTCACGTCGTCGGCGAGCAACCACAGGTAGGGCGCGTCACTCGCGAGCGCCTGCCGCAACGCCGCGTTCATGCCGCCGGTGTAGCCGCGATTGGGCGTCACGCGCACGAGCTCCACGCCCGGACGCGTCGCGAGGCCGGATTCGAGCGCCGCGAGTCCCTCGGGGGACGAGCCGTTGTCCACGACCGCGATCGTGAAGGCGTCGTGCGTCGAGGCGCGCAGCGAATCCACGCACGCCAGCGCCCCCTGCGGCCGATCGTAGTGCAGCACGACGACCGCGACGCGCGGGCTCACGCGCCCGCCTCGAGGACGCCCGCCTCCTCGAACACCGCGCGGATCTCGGCGTCGAACCGCTCGCCCGAGAACGGCTGTGCCAACGCCGCCAGCTCGAGCGGGTCGAACGTCTCGCGCTCGAACGCGCGCACCGCACTGGCGACCGCGCTCGCGGTCTGCGTGCCGAACAGCATGCCGCCGGGCACGCGCGCGATGCCGCCCGCCTCGACGGTGGCCAGCGCCTCGTCGCTCGCGCCGCGGCCCACGGTCTCGACCGCGCCGCCGCGACCGAACGCGATCACCGGCGTGCCCGAGGCCATGGCCTCGAGCGGCATGATCCCGAAGTCCTCCTCGCCCGGGAACAACAGCGCCTTGGCCCCCGCGTAGATGCGCGCGAGTTCGGCGTCCGAGACGCCCGAGCGGAACTCGGTGCCGCGCGGCGCCATGCCGTGCAGGCGCGACTCCTCCTGGCCGCCGCCCACGACCACGAGCGGCAGGTCGAGGCCGCGGAACGCCTGCAGCGCCAGATCCAGTCGCTTGTAGGGCGCGAACGCACCCGCGAGCAGGTAGTACGAGCGTTCGCCGGTGCCGGGCGTGAAGCGCTCGACGTCCACGTGCGGGAACACGACCGTGGACTCGCGCCCCCAGTGCCGCCGGATGCGATCGCCCACGTAGCGCGAGATCGCCACGATCGTGGTGGGCCGCGACGCGGTCGCGCGATCCCAGCGCCGCAACTGCGCGCAGACGTGCTCGACGTACGCCGACACCGGCCACTGGAACCGCCCCGGCGGGAAGTACTGACCCTGCAGGTCCCACACGTAGCGCATGGGCGTGAACACGATGCTCACGTGCGGCACGCCCGGGCGCGTGATCACGCCCTTGGCGACCGCGTGACTCGTGCTCACGACCGCGTCGTAGCCCGACAGGTCGAGCGATTCGACCGCCGCGGGGAACAGCGGCAGGAACCAACGGTAGTGCGTGTCGGCGGCCGGGAAGCGATTCAGGAACGAGGTGCGGATGCGATGCCGCTCGAGCTCGCGCGACACGGCGCCCGGCGTCCAGACCAGCGTGTGCAGGTCGGCGTCGGGGAAGAACCGCGCGACGCGCTCGAGCACGCGCTCACCGCCGCGCATGCCGGTGAGCCAGTCGTGCACCAGCGCGACGCGACGCCGAGCGGTCACGCGTCCGCGTCCCACTGACCCGCCGCCCAAGCGAAGCCGACGAGCGCGTACAGGTGGTACAGCAGCTCCTCGTCGCCGAAGTTCCACTCGAACAGCCCCGCCACCAGGAAGCCCACGAGCGACGCGGTCACGCCGATGGGCACCGCGGCCGCGAGCCCGTTGGCGCGCGCGCGCCGCGTGAGGTCGTGCCACATGCCGAGCGTGCTCCACGCGGTGCGCAGGAGCGCGCGGTACAACCACGCGAACGCCACGAGCCCCGCGAGGCCCATGCTCGCCGCGATCTGCACGTACGCGTTGTGCAGGTGCCCGGCGCGCTCGGTGGCGGCGGGGTCCCGGTACTGGTCGTAGAGCGCGTGCAGATCCTGCAGACCCACGCCGGTCCACGGATGATCGCGGAACATGCGCACGCCCGCGTCCCACATGTAGACGCGCTGCTGGTTCCACAGGTT
>CAZZLY010000093.1:0-10734 GCA_964655175.1 uncultured bacterium | reverse complement strand
CGCGGCCACGCTCGGGCGCGTGCTGCAGCGTCCCTCGATCGCGCCCGCGCCGGCGTTCGCGTTGCGTGCGCTGTTGGGTCGCGAGCAGGCCGACGAGATGCTGCTCGGCAGCCAGCACGTGCTGCCGTGGATGCTCGAGGCGGCCGGCTTCACGTGGCGCGATCCCGAACTCGAGCCCGCGCTCGCGGCGATGTTCGGCCGCCCGCGCCTGACGCCGCTGCGCGAGGTGAGCGCGTGACCGCCCCGCTCGTGACGCCCGCACTCACGTTCACCGACGTCGTCAAGGAGTTCCCGCTCGGCGAGAGCCGCGTGCGCGCGCTCGACGGACTCACGCTCACGATCCCGCCGGGCGGCTTCACCGCCATCGTGGGGCGCAGCGGCTCGGGCAAGAGCACGCTGCTCAATCTGGCGGCCGGCATCGATGCGCCCACCTCGGGTGAGGTGTGGGTCGAGGGTCGTGCGCTCTCGACCCTCGACGACGACGCGCTCACGCGCCTGCGCCGCGAGCGCGTCGGGGTCGTGTACCAGTTCTTCCATCTGCTGCCCACGCTCGACGTGCGCGAGAACGTGGCGCTGCCGCTGCTGCTCGAGGGCCGTCCCGAGCGCGAGGCGCTGGCGCGCGCCGACGCCCTGCTCGCCGAGGTCGGCATGGCGCCGCGCGCGAAGGCGCGACCGCACACGCTGTCGGGCGGCGAGATGCAGCGCGCCTCGGTCGCGCGCGCGCTCGTGCACGACCCGGCGCTCGTGCTCGCCGACGAGCCCACGGGCAACCTCGACAGCCGCGCCGCGGTGCAGGTCGTGCAGTTGCTCGCCGATCTCGTGCGTCGGCACGGTTCGACGCTCGTCATGGTCACGCACAGCCGCGAGGCGGCCGACGCGGCCGATCGCGTGGTGACGCTGTCCGACGGTCGCGTGGTGAGCGACGCGCCCAACGCGCGCCCGGTGAGCGGCGTGTGAGCGCACTGCTGCGCTGGCTGCTCGTGCGGCGTCTGCTGCGCGAGCGCATGCGTCTCGTGCTCACCGTGCTCGGCGTCGCGCTGGGCGTGAGCGTGTTCGTGGCCATCCGGCTCGCGAGCCGCTCGGCGCTCGCGAGCTTCGGCGACACGGTCGAGGCGGTCACCGGGCGCGCCAACCTGCAGGTCGTCGCCACGGCCGACGGCTTCGACGAGCGTCTTTACGCCCGCATCCGACGGACCCCCGGGGTCCAGGCGGCCGCGCCGGTCGTCGAGGTCAACGCGCTCGCGCACGCCGGGCCGCCCAAGGCGGACGTGCGGGTGGCCGAGGCGGTGGACCTCGATCCGGTCGAGTTCGACGAGACGCTCATGGTGCTCGGGCTCGACCCGTTCGCCGAGGCCCCGTTCGCGCGCCTCGCCGAATCCGAGGACGCGCTCGATCGTGCGGCCGCGCTCGAACTGCTCGCGCGACCGGGCTCCGTCGCGATCACGCGCACGCTCGCGCAGCGCCACGCGCTCGCGGTGGGCGACACGATCACCGTGCTCGCCTCGGGGCGTGCGCGGCCGCTGCGCATCGTGGCGCTCCTGGGCAGCGAGGCGCTGCAGGAGGCCATGGGCGGCAACGTCGTGCTCGCCGACCTCGCCACCGTGCAGGAGGTGTTCGCACGCGAGGGCCGGCTCGATCGCGTGGACCTCATCGTGCCCGCCGATGCCGTGGACCGCGTGCGCGCGACGCTCGCCGCCGCCCTGCCCGAGGGCGCGCGGCCCGAACGGCCCGCCGCGCGGACGAAGCAGGTCGAGAACCTCGTGCGCGCGTTCTCGCTCAATCTGCTCGCGCTGTCGTTCATCGCCATCTTCGTGAGCACGTTCCTCATCTTCAACGCCGTCGCGCTCGCGGTCGTGCGACAGCGGCGCGACATCGGTGTGCTGCGCGCGCTGGGTCTGACGCGCCGCCAGGTGGTGACGCTGTTCCTGTGCGAGGGCCTGCTGCTGGGGGCCCTCGGCGGACTGCTGGGCGCGGTGCTCGGCGCGGTGGGGGCCAATCTCGCGCTGCAGCAGGTCGGGCGCACGTTGAGTTCGCTCTACCTCGTGGCGCAGGCCACGCGCCTGTGGTTGGACCCGGTCACGCTGGCGACCGGGTTCGCGATCGGCGTCGGCTCGGCGCTCGTGTCGGCGCTGGCGCCCGCGTTCGAGGCCTCGACCACGCCGCCCGGGGCGACGCTGCGCGAGGGCGCCCGCATCGAGGCGCGCAGCCCGCGTTACGGCCGCATCGGCGCGCTGGGGCTGGTCGTGCTGCTCCTCGCGGGGCTCGTGTCGTGGTGGACGATCGCGGCGCGCGAACCGCTGGGCGGCTTCGTGGCCGCCTTCCTCGTGCTCGCCGGGTTCTCGCTCGTCGCGCCCGTGTGGACGCTCGCCGCCGAACGCCTCGTCTCGCCGATCGCGCGCCGGTTCGGGATCGCCGCCACGCTCGGCGCGCGCGCGGTGCGTGAGAACGCCGCGCGCGCGAGCGTCGTCATCGCCGCGGTCATGGTGGCGGTGGGCATGCTCGTCGCCCTGTCGGTCATGGTGGGCAGCTTCCGACTCACGGTGGACACGTGGATCACGCAGTCCATCCGCGGTGACCTGTACGTGGATCCCGCCGGGCATCGCGCCAGCATGCGCGCGACCGCCCTGCCCGAGGCGCTCGTCGCGGGGGCCCGCACGCTGCCCGGGGTGGCCGCGATCGACACCTATCGCGCCACGATGCTCGTGTACCGCGACGCACGCGTCGCGGCGGTGGGCGTGGACTTCGACGTGCAGCGACGATTCGGCCGGCTGCGCTTCCTGAACGGCGAGGACTCGCGCACCGTGCTGGCGCGCGCGCTGCGAAGCGGCGGCGTGATCGTGACCGAGAGCTTCGCGCACCATCACCGCGTGCACGCGGGCGAACGCATCACGCTGCCCACGCCGACCGGGGCGGCCGAGGTCGTGGTCGAGGGCGTGTTCTACGACTACAGCACCGACGCGGGTGCGGTGCTGCTCGATCGGCACACGTACGCACGGCTGTGGGGCGACGATCGCACCGAGAGCCTGGCGATCTATCTGGCGCCGGGGGCCTCGATCGACTCCGTGCGCACCGCCTTTCTGCAGTTGGCGGGGCCGGGCCTGCTGTTGCACGTGACGCCCAATCAGGCGCTGCGCAAGCGCGTGCTCGACGTGTTCGACGAGACGTTCCGCATCACCTGGGCGCTGCAGACGATCGCGGTCGTCGTCTCGGTGCTCGGTGTCATCAGCACGCTCACCACGCTCGTGCTGCAGCGACGACGCGAGTTCGCCGTGCTGCGCGCCGCGGGGGCGCGTCGGGGGCAGGTGCGCACGCTCGTGCTCGTCGAGAGCGCCGTGCTCGGTGCGGCCGGGTCGCTGCTGGGTTGTGTCGCGGGCATGGTGCTGGCGCTGCTGCTCGTGCACGTCATCAATCGCGAGTTCTTCGGCTGGAGCATCCGCCTGAGCGTCGACCCCGGCGTGTTCGTGCGTGCGGTGGTGCTCATGACCATCACCGCCACACTCGCCGGTCTCGTGCCCGCGCGCCTCGCCACGGGGCGGGGGACCGCCGGCGCCCTGAGGGTCGAATGATGCGACGTCCGTTCGCGCTCCTGTTCGTGCTGTGCGTCGGCCTGACGCTCGTGGCGGCGGCGCCCGCCGGGCCGCCGACCGACGAGGACGGCTTCCGGCTCGCGGTGCCGCCGTACGCGTACGTGTTCCCGGCCGACCACGCGGCGCATCCCGAGTTCCGCATCGAGTGGTGGTACTACACGGGGCATCTGCGCGCGGGCAACCGGCGCTTCGGATACGAGCAGACGTTCTTCCGGCTCGGTGTGCCGGGCGTGGCCAAGAGCGCCTCGGCGTGGCGCACGAATCAGATCCTGTTCCGGCACCTCGCGCTCACCGACGAGCAGGGGCGGCGGTTCCTGGCCGACGAGAAGGCCGAGCGTCAGGCGCTCGACCTCGCGGCGGCCGACCCCGAGCGCTATCGCGTGTGGATCGGGGACGATCTCGCCGGGCTCGAGGCCGACGGGCGCACCCATCGGCTGGTGGGACGCGCCGAGGCGTTCTCGCTCGATCTGCGGCTGGTGCCCGAGAAACCGCCGGTGATCCACGGGCAGGGGGGCGTGAGCCAGAAGTCGGCCGGGCTGGGCAACGCGTCGCACTACTACTCGTACACGCGCCTCGCGACGAGCGGGCGGCTCGTGCTGGGGCGGGACACGCTCGCGGTCGAGGGCCGCTCGTGGATGGACCACGAGTTCTCGAGCGACCGCCTGCGCGGCACGCACACCGGTTGGGACTGGTTCAGCGTGCAGCTCGACGACGGCACCGATCTCATGCTGTACCGGCTGCGTCTCAAGGACGGTGCGATCGAGCCGCAGTCGTCGGGCACGTTCGTCGAGGCCGACGGCCGCTCGCGACATCTGGTGCGCGACGCGTTCGCGATCCGGTCGACCGGCACCTGGGTGAGTCCGCACACGCAGGGGCGCTATCCGAGCGGCTGGGTGCTGAACGTGCCGGGCGAGAATCTGGAGCTGCGGCTCGCGCCGACGCTGCTCGATCAGGAGCTCAACGTGCGCAGCATGGGCGGCATCGCGTACTGGGAGGGCGCGGTGCGCGTCACCGGCACGCGCGCGGGCCGCGCGGTGACCGGGCAGGGCTACGTGGAGCTCACGGGGTACGCGGGCCGCACGCCGTTCTGACCCCGTCGCGAAGGGTGGACGCGCCGCGCCCGCTTGGTTAGGCTCGCGCCCATGCGCTCCCGGATCCCGACCCTCGCCGTCCTCGCCGCGCTCCTGTGCGGCTGCAGCGCGTCCGCGCCCGAACCCGGTTCCCCGGAGGCGCCACCGCGCAGTCCCTACGAAGCGCCCGCGACGAACGCCGTGACCTCGGCCGCCGATTCGGTCGGCGCCGTGCCGGGTTCGCCCAACGCGCAGTTCGTGTACCGGTTCCGGCTCATCGCGCCGGCGGGCTCGAGCGCGTTCGCGTTCCGCGACCGCGACCTGTCGTTCTCGTTCCGCCCTTCGCCCAACGCGCTCTACTTCGGGGTCGAGAACCTGCAGGGCCGTCCGGTGCAGATCGATTGGGACCGCTCGCAGTTCTACGACGTGAACGGGCGCAGCGCCAAGGTGGGCCACGGCTCGACGCGCTGGCGCGACCGTTACGCGGTGCAGGCGTACACCACGGTGCCGCCGCAGCAGCGCTACAACGACTACGTGTTCTCCATGGACGACCTGCTCGATCCGGGTGCCAACCCCGAGACGCAGCTGCGTCGCCCGCTGTTGCCGGAGGACGCCAGCGCGCCCACCTACTCGGGCAAGACGTTCGGCGTCGACCTGGTGTTCCTGGTCGAGAACCAGCCGCGGACCTACGCGTTCCGCGTGCAGGTCCAGAGCGTCATCCCGCGCTGATCGCATGCGCGGCCCGCGTCGAACGCAGCGGGCCGTCGCGGGGATGATGCTGCTGCTCGGGCTGGGGGCGGGGCTCGTGCACGCCGCGCCCACCCTGACGCCGCCGCGATACACGCGCGCCCGCATGGAGGCCGCGCTCGCCGACGCGCCCCCGTTCCGGTTCGTGTACGGCACGCGCGATCCCGCGCGCACGGCGGCGCTGCGCGCACAGGCCATGCGGATCGCGCAGCGCATGTTCGACGGCGACAGCACGCAGGTGGTCGCCGACCGCGACCTGAGCGACTCGCTGTTCGCGCAGGGGCCGGTGTTCCTGTTCGGCGGCCCCGCCGAGAACCGCTGGACCGAGCGCGTGGCCGCGGTGCTCCCGGTGCGCTTCGAGGCGACGGGGTTCCGCTGGCAGGGGCGGCTGTACGACCGGCCCGAGGACGCGATCCAGTTGTCGTGGCCCCACCCGTACGCGCCGCAGCGTTTCCTGCTGCTGTCCGTCGCCAACTCGTCGGCAGGCGACACGCGCCGGGGCGGGTGGTGGGGGGACGACGATTGGCGGATCACGCGCGCGGGCGAACTCGTGCGGCGCGGGCGGTTCGCGCAGGACCCGGCACGCCCGTGGCGCTACGACGCGTCGCTGGATCGCGACCTCGAGGCCGAGCGCGCGCGCTTCGAGCGCGAACTGCGGCCGGTCCCCGCACGCGCGATCCGCGTGCGCGCACCGCAGGACCTCGCGCTCGCGCCCGCGGTCGCCGACGCCGCCGAGGCGCTGCTCGCCCGCATGGACGGTTACGGGTGGACCGCGCCCGCGGGCTCGACGCCGCCCACGCTGGTGCTGCATCGCTCGCTCGAGGAGATGGGACGGCAGTGCCGCGACACGCGCCCCGAGCATCTCGATGACGACGCCGTCGCGCACGCCGCGCGCCCGACGGGACGTGCCGCGCTCGATCTGTGGAGTGTGGCGGCGCTGCGCATGGTGCAGTGCGGCGCGCGCACGGGCTCGCGCTTCCTCGTGCCCGAGGCGGTGCGCTGGGCCGAGCGGTTCGAGGGCGAGACGTTCGACGAGTCGGTGGCGCGCCTGTACGACGGCGGGGTGCTGCCGTCCGCACAGGCGGCCGCGACGCGCGACGACGACTGGCGGTCGCCGCTCGTGTGGGTCCCCGCCCGAGCGTTGCTCGTCGAAGCGGTGCTCACCCTGACGCCGTCGGCCGCGCGACGTGCGACCGCGCTCGAACTCCTGCGTCGCGATCCGCCGGGCACGCTCGACAGCCTGGCGCGGCGCGTGGGTCTGGAGCCGGACGCGGTGGCGCGGACCTATCGCACGCGCGCCATGCAGCGCGCCCGCGTCGGGGCGCGGCGCAGGTCGGCGCACGCGGTCGAGCCGTGGCGGCCCGCCGACGGGTTCCAGCGCGGCGTGTGCGTGTCGCACGAGGGTGGGCTCGAACAGGGGTACCTCTCGGCCGAGTGCGCGCGGCAACTCACCGCGGTGCGCGAGGCGGGCGCGGGGTGGGTCTCGCTCACCCCGTTCGCGTGGCTGCCCGACCCGCACGAGCCGCGCCTCATGAGCAGCAGCGAGGGCGGGCCCGACGGCGAGAGCGACGAGTCGCTGTGCGAGGCGGCGGCACGTGCACGAGCGCGCGGGTTGCGCGTCTGGCTCAAGCCGCATCTGTGGACGCGCGGTTGGTCGGGCGATCTGTCGTTCACGAGCGCGGGCTGGGGGCGGTTCTTCGATCGCTACGAGGAACTCGTGCTGCACTGGGCGCTGCTCGCCGACCGCGAGGGGCTCGACGGCCTGTTCGTGGGCCACGAACTCGCCAGCAGCACCGCCGCCGACCCGACGCGCTGGCGACGGCTCATCGGTCGCGTGCGGCGCGTGTACAGCGGGCTGCTCAGCTACGGCGCCAACTGGGACGAGGTGGACCGCATCCCGTTCTGGGACGAACTCGACGTCGTCGGCGTGTCGTTCTACACGCCGCTCGCCGCAAGCCCCACGCGCGACCCGGCGGTGCTGCGCGCCGGCGCGCAGCGCGCCCTCGCCGGGCTCGAGCGCATCGCGCGTCGCACCGGACGGCCCGTCCTGCTCGCCGAGGTCGGCTACCCACCGACCGCGGACGCGGCGGTGCGCCCGTGGGAGGGCGGTCGAGGCGGGGAGGACCTGGCGCAGCAGCGCGCCTGCCTCGAGGCCGCCGTCGAGGCGATGGGCCCGTGCGAATGGCTCGCGGGGGCGTTCTTCTGGAAGTGGGGCAGTTCGGATCGCCTCGGCGACGATCCCTACGACACGCGCGGGCGGCCCGCGGGTAAAGTGGTGGCCGAAGCCCTGCGTTTCTGGCAAGGTCGCCCGGTGCGCGTCCCCGTCGTGAGAGGGGACGCGACCCCATCCCCCGGAGGCTCACGATGACCCCGGATGCGCCCCCCGCGTCCCGTCCCCGTGGTTCGAGCCGGTTCCTCGATGCGGTCGAACGCATCGGCAATCGGTTGCCCGAGCCCATCACGCTGTTCGCATCCCTGTGTCTGATCGTCGTGGTCGCGTCCGCGATCGCCGAACGACTCGGCCTGCAGGTGCCGCACCCGCGTGACGGCACGCCCATCCTGGCGGTGAGCCTGCTCACGCCCGCGAACGTGCAGCGCATGTTCACCGAGGCGGTGCACAACTTCACCGGCTTCGCGCCGCTCGGCATCGTGCTCGTGACCATGATCGGCATGGGCGTCGCCGAGGGCGGCGGTCTGGTGGCGGCCGCGCTGCGGGGTTTCGCGACCAGCATCCCCAAGGGCCTGCTCACCGCCGCGATCGTGTTCATCGGCGTCAACGCCAACATCGCGGCCGATGCCGGCATCGTGGTGCTGCCGCCGCTCGCCGCACTGCTGTTCATGGCCGCGGGCCGTCACCCGTTGGCGGGCATCGCGGCGGGCTTCGCCGGCGTGGCCGGTGGGTTCAGCGCCAACCTGCTGCCGAGTTCGCTCGATGCGCTGCTCGCGGGATTGTCGCAGTCGGCGCTCGATGCGAGTCGCATGTTGCCGGGTTATCACGTGCAGGTCACCGGCAACTGGTTCTTCCTGGTCGGCTCCACGTTCGTGCTCACCGCGGTCGGCACCTGGGTCACCGAGCGGCTCGTCGAGCCGCGGCTGGGGCCGTGGCAGGGGGAGGCGCTGGCGATCGAGCGGGGCAGCGACCTCGAGCGCCGTGGTCTGCTCGCCGCCGGGCTGACCGCCCTCGTGCTGTTGGGGCTCTACGCGGCCTTGGTGCTCGCGCCGCAGGCGCCCTTGCGCCTGGCCGGGGCGAGTGGCGTCGATTCGTGGAAGCCGTTCTTCGACAGCATCGTGATCCTGGTCATGCTGCTGTTCCTGATCCCCGGAATGGCGTTCGGGATCGTCACCGGCACCCTGCGCAGCGACCGCGACCTGGCGCGCCTGACGGGCGACGCCATGTCCACGATGGGCACCTACATCGTGCTGTCGTTCGTCGCGGCGCAGTTCGTCAATTGGTTCGCGTGGTCCAACCTCGCCACCATCCTCGCCGTGCAGGGGGCGCATCTGCTGCGCGCCATGAACCTCGACGGCATGGCGCTCATGGTGGGCCTCGTGTTCGCGACCGCGGTGCTCAACCTGTTCACGAGTTCGGCCTCGGCCAAGTGGGCGACGTTCGCCCCCGTGTTCGTGCCCATGTTCCTGTTGCTCGGGTTCTCGCCCGAGGGCACGCAGGTGATCTACCGCGTCGGCGACTCGTGCACCAACATCATCACGCCGCTGCTGCCGTACATGCCGTTCATCCTCACGGCGGTGCGCCGCTACAAGCCCGAGGCGGGCATGGGCACGATCATCGCGCTCATGATGCCGTACGCGTTGTCGTTCCTCGCCTCGTGGACGCTGCTGCTGTTGCTCTGGGACCGTATGAACTGGGCGATCGGCCCGGGCATCGGATTGCACCTGACGCAGACGCTGGTTCGCTGACGCGCCCCGACGCGCGACGAAGGCCCCCGACGGACGCCTCCGTCGGGGGCCTTCGCGTGGCATCCGAGCGAACCGCTCAGTGGTAGGCGGCCTTGACCATGCCCCACGTGGAGCGGCGCACCGCGACCGGCCGACAGCAATCGTCCTCGCTGTCGAACTTGGCCATGCCGAGGATGACCTCGTCACCGTTCGAGTACTTCACGTGCAGGGCGAAGTGCTCGTCGTCGTCGTCGTCGCAGTGCTCGCTCTCGTCCTCGTCGTCGCGATCCGACTTGCGCTCGTTGATCACCAGGACCGCACCGGGCACCACGAGGGTCTGGTTCGCCTGCCCGGTCACGATCACCGGTCGGCCACCGAACGTGAGCCCCTGGATCGTGGCCGGCCGGTAGTCCACGTCCACCGCACGGCAGCACGTGTCCTCGTCGGCCGTCTCGATGTGGGTCCAGGTCACCTCGAGCGGGGTACCCTTGAGGATCCAGCCCGCCTCGAGGGAACTGCGGCTCTGCCCCTTGCAATCATCGCCGTGGGACTCGCTCTCCATGTGATCCACGTGGAGCACGTTGCCGTTCGAGACGGATCCCCGATTCGAGCGCGACCCGCCGCGCGACCCGTCGAGCCAACCGGAATCGCAGTCGACGTGGTCGCTGACGCCGTACTTGTCGAGCTTCGCGCGCAGGGCGAAGGCACGGGCCTTCACGCCAGCATTGGCAGGGGTGAATGCCGTCGCGCACAGCAGAACAAGGAGCCCGGCGACGACCGAGCGACGGTGCGTGGACATCGGTGGATCCTCCGGCCATCGAGCGGGGATGGGGGTTCGGCAGGCGTCACGCTCGACGACTCTCTCGTTGCGGTCCTCTGGGTCTGGCGGGTGTGCCGGCGACTCGTTCGCCAAAGGGGCACGGCCCGCCGAGATGCATCACGGCGAGGGCGGCAAGGGGGGGACATTCACTTTGCAAGGTCGGCGTGCGGACTGCAATGCGAATGCGTGCAATGCGCACGAGAATCGTCCGTCGTGTTCAGTCCAAGCGAACGGCGCCCCGGGGGGAGTCCCCGGGGCGCCGTCGAGCGTTGCGGCACAATGGCTTGGTCGGATCGTCCTAGCGCGGGGTGCCGGCCTCCGTGGTCCCCGGGGCGCCGAACATGCCGCCGCGGCCCGTCGGTGCCGGGGCGTCCGCGTCGCGTCCGGCCTCGAGCGCGCGCTTGATCCGGGCGCGCGTCTCGAGCAGGTGGGCGCGGGTGTTGTCCCCGAGCGGCGTCCCGGCCGCGAGCGCACGCGCACAGCGCGCGTCCACCCGCGTCAGGGTGAGGCGGGCGAGCGCGCGGGCGTCGTCGGGCGCGCCCGGCGGCGGGTCCGCGACCATGTTCGCCATGCGGTCCACGAACGCGCGCTGCAGTTCACGGCGCGTGTGCGG
>CAZZLY010000092.1:0-11154 GCA_964655175.1 uncultured bacterium | reverse complement strand
CTGCGTGCTGCGCAGCATGAGACCGTCCCGGATCTCGAGCGTGAACAGCGGCCCGAACCCGGTCACGGTGAACGCGAACCCGTCGGCGGAACCGGCCGAGAAACCCGCGAGATCCCCGAGCGTGACCGTGCTGTCGGTGACGTTCGCCGCCCCGTTGGTGCAGCGCAGCACGGCGGTGATGTTGCGACCCGAGCCGCTGCCGAAGTTGCGGATCGTCGGCGTCCAGATGACCGACTCGTTCAACGACGGGATGCCGTTGCCGTTGCCGACCGTCTCGGTGACGACGTGCGAGACGTGCCGCAGTTCGGGCGCGTGCATCGTGAGCGTGAGGTTCTCGCGCCAGCTGCGCGCGCCGTCCCACAGCACGAGCGTGAACGCGACCTCGCGCTGGTCGGGCACGGCCGCCGGGATCTGCAGACGGAAGGCCGTGCTCGGATCGCCGGTCGCCCCGGCGGCGATGGCGCCATAGACACCGTTGCCGTTGAGGATCGTCACCGAGGCGTCGGTCGTGGCGAGGGTGGCCGAGACCGCGCCGACGGTGGCGGAGCCGCCACGATTGCGCAGCGCGACGCGCACGTCGACGATCTCGCCCGCGTCCGCGACACCGTCACCGTTGCCCGACGTGCCACCGACGTTGTCGTCGTCCACGCTGATCGCGGCCTCGCCGACCGCGGCCGCCGCCGAGGCGGTCACGTTGAGCGTCGCCTGGAAGGGGCGCGCGTTGTACGCGGTGACGGTGAGCGTGAACGCCCCCGTCGAATCCGGACGGAACGGCAGCGTGACGTTGCCGGCGCCGTCGGTGACGGCGCTGCGGAACTCGTCGCCGGCCTTGTACGCCGTGACTCGCGCGTTGTACAGCGGCTGGCCGCCGGTCTCGACGTGCACGGTGAACGCACTGTCCCCGAGCGCGAACGACGCCGGGCCGCTCACGCTCAGCGCGCGCCACTCGCCGTTGTACATGCGCAGCTCGGGATCGCCCAGCATGAGCAGGGTCATCTGCGTCCAGCGATTGACGCCGTCGTAGAACGAGTAGGCCACGAACGGCAGCTTCTGGCGGGCCTGCAACTCACCGACCGCCGAGACGCTGTCCTGGAAGAACAGGCGGAAGTACTCCTGCTGGTAGGCACGTCCCGCGGTCGGGAAGTCGAACCGCGTCGAACCGATGACCGAGACGGCGCCGCCGTTCGGGTTCTTGAGGAACGCCTCGCCGATGCACGGGAAGTCGATCGCGCTCGAGGTGCAGTCGATCGCGTACAGATTGAAGAACTTGGGGCCGTTGGTCAGGCTCGAGGCATCCGCGTTGTTGAGCGAGACGTCGCCGACCGACATCGAGTTGCGATAGCCGTGCCCGACGTGCATCGCGAGACCGTAACCGGCGTTGAGCTCGGGCAGCACCGTCGCGCGGCTCTCGGGCAGGGCGCCGGGGCGATAGGACGGCTCGGTGTAGTTCTCGTAGAGGCGCTTGACCGACATGGCCGGGTTGAGATCCGCCAGCGGCAGCACGTCCTCGGCCAACAGGGCGCCGTCGAGATCCACCGCGCCGCCGAGGTACGGCTGCGGGAACAGGACTTCGGCGAACAACAGCCACTTGTTGGTGTAGCCGGCGACGGGGTCGCGCGTGTAGCGGAACGTCTTGCTCACGAAGGTCTGCGCCTCGGCGACCGTGCTCACGGTGGCGCGCCCCACGTACACCTCGGGCAACAGATCGCACTCGTCGCCGACGTAGAACTCGTCCTGGAAGCCCTCACCGTATTCGCTGTCGCCGTTGGCGTTCCAGTTGCCGTCGAGACACGAGTAATAGAGATCGGCCGCGATGTGCTCGACCGTGTAGAACGACTGGTTGTACGCCAGACGCTCGGGGATCACGTCGGTGTCGCCCCCGAGCAGCACCCACTTCACGCCCCAGCGCGCGTACGCGTCGCGGATGAACAGGCGGATGCGCTCGGCGTCATCGGCGCCGAACGGGTACTGCTGGCGGATGAACGACGTGGTGCGCACGACCGCGGGAACGCCGGTCTGCGTCTTCCAGTCGGCCAACGACTGGAACGTGGCCGCCATCGCATCGTTGGTGATGATCAGGTACTGGACCGGGCTACCGAGCACGGACGGCACCTGCAGCGGCTTGAACGGCTCGGCCTTGCCCTTCACCGCACCGTCACCGGCCATCGCACGGTTCGCCAGCGACACGATCGCGCGGCTCGGCACACCGCTCGGGAGCTCGTCCTCCCACTCGCGCACGATGCGCTCGCGCGTCACGGTCGGCGCGGCGCCGTCCGCGAGCGTCAGTCGCAGCTGCAGATCGGTGATGCTCTCGAGCACGCCGGTCGCGGGATTCCAACGCGTCGGGGCGATCCGCAGATAAGCGACGTTGCGACCGCGCAGGCTCCCCTGCATGCCGAGCGTGGCCAACTGCGCGGGCAGGAAGTCCGCCCCCGCATAGGCCTTGGCATCGGGTTCCGAGCGCTCGTCGGTGCCCGCGCCCTCGCGCATCGCGGGGGCCGACGCGAGACGAACGCCGTCGCGCAGCGGCTGCGTGCGCAGCGACACCACCTCGACACCGGTCACGCGCATGCCCGCGGGCAGGTCGACGCGCTCCGAGACCCACGGCAGGTCGGGGCGACCCTGCGTGAACTCGTGCGTGCCCCCGGCCGCCTCGAGCATCGTGACCCCGTCGGCGGTGGTCACGCGCACACGCGTGGGATCGAGTTTGACCTCGCGGGTCAGCGTGAGCGCTCGGGCTTCGGACACGAGCGAGGACGACGCGACCAGCATCGCGAGGACGAGGCGGCGGAAACGCATGTGGGGGTTCTCCCTGAACGGACGTCGGTGTGCGGACTCGGATGCAGTGCACGGAGCGCGCCAGAGGGATGACGCGCGACTACTAAGGAGGCGCCGGGGGGGTGTGAGCGCAGCGGATGTGGGACTTCCGGAGCCTTAACGATAGGCGGCCGTCGCGGGGAGGGTCAACGAGTTCCGCACTCCGGCGTCGGTGTTCAGTGCCATCGAACACGGGACGGCCTTGCGATCCGCAACGCGCCCCCCCCGCCGACCGTGCCCTTCGCCTCTCCCCCGGGGGCGCTGCCGGAACGCCAACCCCTTCGCGCCCCGACCGTTCCGCCCCGGGCCCCCACGCCGTCCCGCGCCGCGTCCGGGGCCGTGACCGCGGCCATCCCACGGGTGCGGCCCGCATGCTAGCGTGCGCCCATGTCCACCCCCACGCCCCCCGCCTCCGACCTCCTCGGCCTCGACCAGCTGCATCCCGAGCAGCGCGAGGCGGCCACCCATGGGGAGGGGCCGCTGCTGATCGTGGCCGGTGCGGGGACCGGCAAGACGCAGGTCGTCACGCAGCGCATCGCCTGGCTCATCTCGAGCAAGAAGGCGCGGCCCGAGCAGATCCTCGCGCTCACGTTCACCGACAAGGCCGCCGCCGAGATGGAGGCGCGCGTCGACCAGTTGGTGCCGTACGGCCTGGTGGGCGCCACGATCGCGACGTTCAACGCGTTCGGCGACCGGCTCGTGCGCGACCACGCCATCGAACTCGGGCTCACGTCGCGCCTGCGCGTCGAATCGACCGCCGAGATCCTCGTGTTCCTGCGCGAACGTCTGTTCGAGCTGGGACTGGAGCGCTACCTGCCGCTGGGCCGCCCGGACGCGCACCTGCGCAGCCTGCTCGCCCTGATCGATCGCGCGCGCAACGAGGACGTGACGCCGGCGCGTTACGTGGCGTTCGCCGAAGCGCTCGCGGCCGCCGCCGGCGACGATCCCGAACGCCTCGATCGCGCGGCGGCCGAGCGCGAGAAGGCGCGCGCCTATGCGCGCTACGAGGAACTGCTGTTCGGAGCGGGCCGCGTGGACTTCGGATCGCAGATCGCGCTCGCCCTGCGGCTGCTGCGCGAACGCCCCTACCTGCGGCGCCAGTTGCAGGACCGTTACCGCTGGATCCTCGTGGACGAGTTCCAGGACACCAACCACGTGCAGTTCGAGCTCGTGCGGCTGCTCGCCGGCCCGCGGCGCAACCTCACCGTGGTCGGCGACGACGACCAGAGCATCTACCGCTTCCGCGGCGCGCGCATCGAGAACCTGCTCACCTTCCTCGACGTCTACCCCGATTCCAAGCAGGTGCTGCTGACGCGCAATCATCGTTCGGGGCAGCGCATCCTCGACGATGCGCACCGGCTGGTGCGCGGCAACGATCCGCATCGCCTCGAGGCGCAGCGCGGCTGGGACAAACGCCTGCTCGCACAGCGCACCGACGCGTCCGGCGCACCGCTCGCCGGCGTCGTCGAGCATCGCGTGTACGCCACCGGACGCGACGAATGCGACGACGTCGCGGAGCGGATCGCGTCGTGGATCGAGCGGGGTGAGCGCGCCGCCCGCGACGTCGCGATCCTCGCACGCGCGCACGACCATCTGGATGCGTTCGCACTCGCACTCAAGGCCCGTGGCGTGAGGTTCCGCCGTGCCGGCCGTCAGGGCCTGTACTCGCGCCCGGAAGTGCTGCTGTGCCTCAACGTGCTGCGCTGCATCGCCGACCCCGACAGCGCCGCCGCCTACCCGGTGCTGGGCGACCCGCTGTTCGGGGCCGATCCGGTCGACCTCGCACGCCTCGGCCAGCGGGCCAAGCGCACCAACCGCGGCCTGCTGCGCGTGGCGGGCGATGCGATCGACGGTCGCGCCCCGGCGCGCGAACCCGCGCTCGCCGAGCCCACCGTCGAGGCGATCCGCCGGTTCCGCACGCTGCACGCCTCGCTGTGCGACACGGCCGTGCGGCGCCCCACGCGCGAGGTCCTGTACCAGTTCGTCTCCGAGAGCGGCCTGCTCGAATCCCTGGTCGCCGACGAGTCGAACGCGGAAGCGCTCGAGAAGGTGCAGAACCTGGACAAGCTGCTGCAGCTCGTCGCGCGCGTGGGCCCGCTCCTGCAGCAGGACCGTGTGCGCGCGTTCATCGAGCATCTCGACCTGCTCATCGAGATGGGTGACGATCCGGCCGCCGCCGAGGTCGAGGTCGAGGAGGACGCCGTCCATCTGGTGACCGCGCACGCGGCCAAGGGACTGGAGTTCCCGGTCGTGTTCATGGTGAACCTCGTCGAACAGCGCTTCCCGCAGTACCCCAAGCCCGATGCGCTCGAGTTCCCGGTCGAACTGCGCTCCACCACGGGCGACGGTCCCGTGCCCGATGCGCGCGACGAGCACTATCGCGAGGAACGGCGGCTGTTCTACGTCGCGATGACGCGCGCGAAGGATCACCTCGTGCTCACGCACGCCGTGGATTACGGCGGCAAGCGCGCCGCCAAGGCCTCGCGCTTCGTGCTCGAGGCGCTGCAATTGCCCGCGCCGCCCAAGGGCGCGAAGGGTGCGACCGCGCTGCAGTCGATCCACCGCCACGCCCCGGTCGCCGAGCCCGCCCCCGCGCCGATCGCACCGTTGCCGCCGGGCACGCCGCTCACGCTCTCGAACGCGCAGATCGACCATTGGAACACCTGCCCGCTGCAGTACTGGTTCGCACACATCGCGCACGTGCCGCTGCAGGGCACGCCCGCCGCCATGTTCGGCAACGCCGTGCACCACGCGATCCAGATCTGGCACCAGCATCGCATCAAGGGTCTGCCCATCGGCGTCGACGACGTGGTCGCCGCGTTCGAGTCCGAATGGTCGAGCGAGGGCTTCCTCACGCGCGAGCACGAGGACCGCATGCTCGCGCAGGGTCAGGAGGCGGTGCGGCGCTTCGTCGCCCGCGACGTCGCGCTGGGCGGCACGCCGCTCGCGGTCGAGACCGACTTCCGCTTCAAGGTCGACGACGACGCGGTGATCGGCCGTTTCGATCGCATCGACGAACGCCGCGAGGGCATCGTGCTCGTGGACTACAAGAGCGCGGCGGTCGACGACGACGAGCGCGGCCAGGACCGGGTGCGCAAGTCGCTCCGCGAGGGGCAGCTGGGCCTCTACGCCCTCGCCTACCTCGAGACGCGGCAGGTGCTGCCCGCCGCCGCCGAACTGCAGTTCATCAACACCGGGGTCGTCGCGAACGCGCCCGTCGAACTCGAGCACCTCGAGAGCGCGCGCGCTCGCGTGCGCGAGGCGGCCGCCGGCATCCGCAGCGCCCAGTTCCCGCCACGGCCCGATCCCCGATCGTGCGCCTTCTGCGACTACCGCATGTTCTGCACCCACAGTGCCACGAGGCGAGCATGACCCCCGACGATCCCCGCACCCTGCTGGAAGCCGCCACCTCCTTCGCCCGTGAGGCGGGCGCGATCCTGCGCGAGGGCTATGGGCGCGTGCACGCGCCCGAGAAGAAGGGTCGCATCGACCTCGTGACCGAGTACGACAAGCGCTCCGAGGCGCTCCTGCTCTCGCTCATCCAGTCGCGTTTCCCCACGCACGGCATCCTCGCCGAGGAGTCGGGCGTGCACTCGGGTTCGACGCCCGTGCGCTGGATCTGCGACCCGCTCGATGGCACCACGAACTACGCGCACAACTATCCCTTCTTCGCCGTCTCGGTGGGCGTCGAGGTCGCCGGTGCGATGGCGGCCGGCGTCGTCTACGACCCGGTGCGCGACGAGCTGTTCGCCGCGGCCGCGGGTCACGGCGCCACACTGAACGGCGCGCCGATCCGCGTGAGCGGCATCACGGCGATCGAGGAGGCCCTGCTCGTCACCGGCTTCCCCTACGACGTGCGCGAGTTCCCGCAGCGGCACCTGCCGCTCTTCCAGGACTTCCTGCTGCGCGCTCAGGGCGTGCGTCGCGACGGCTCGGCCGCACTCAACCTGTGCTATCTCGCGATGGGCCGTTTCGACGGCATGTGGGAGGGCAACCTGTCGCCCTGGGACATCGCGGCGGGCTCGCTCATCGTGCGCGAGGCGGGCGGTGTGATCACCGGCTACCGCGGTGAGCCTCTGCGTCTCGACGGTCGGCGCATCGCGGCGGCTCATCCCACGCTGCACGCGCGCCTGCTCGAGGTCATCGCGGCGCACCCCGAGGCCCACGCCTGACCGTTCCGCGGTCCGTGCGCCGGGCCCGAGAGGTCACGTCACACTGAACGTCGTATTGCGGCTTGCAACGCGTTGTACACGTGATGCAAAGACTGCAATGCCCACGGGCCCCGGCGAAGCGTCCGCCGCGGATATCGTGCGGGGAAGCACCGGGAGAGTCCCTAACATCAAGGGAGCCTGCTGCACGCATCCCTCCCTCTGCCAAGGGACTCCCCGACTCCATGCCTGCTCCGTTCGGACCTCTTCCCCGTCCGCACCGGATGCCCGTCGACGCTCCGCTGCCGCGCATCGCCCTCGCGATCCGGAAGCCCGCGTCCCGTGCCTCCGTGCTCCGCCCGTGGGCCGCCGCGTGTCTCGCGGTGCTGCTCGCCCACGGGCGTGCGCAGGCGCAGGCCCCCTCGCCGAACCAGTGGATCACGAACGGTTCCGTGCTCACGCAGGTGCTGGTGGACAGCACCCTCTACGTGGGCGGCAGCTTCACCGCGGTGGGCGCGGTCACGGGCGCCGGCGTCCCCGTGGATTCCGTCACCGCGTTGCCGACGGCGGGCTTCCCGGTCGTCAACGGCAGCGTGTTCGCCGCCGTCCCCGACGGCGCGGGCGGCTGGCTGCTGGGCGGTCAGTTCACCAGCGTCGGCGGGGTCGCGCGCACCAACCTCGCGCGCGTCCTCGCGAACGGCGCGGTGTCGTCGTGGAGCCCGGTGGCCGACGCCCCGGTGCGAGCGCTCGCGCTGAGCGGCACCACGGTGTACGTGGGCGGCGACTTCCTCAATCTGGGCGGCGTGGCGCGCAATCGCGTCGGTGCGGTGGACCTCGCGACCGGCGTCACGTCGGCGTGGAACCCGAACGCGAACGCCTCGGTGCGCGCCCTCGCGGTGGGCGCGACGAGCGTGTACGTCGGCGGCCAGTTCACCACGATCGGCGGCGCGGCCATCACCCGCCTCGCGCAGGTGAACAACACCACGGGCGCGGTCAACACCGCCTGGGCCCCGAACCCGAACAACACCGTGTTCGCATTGGCGCTCAACGAGGCGGCCGGCTTCCTCTACGCCGGCGGTCAGTTCACCATCCTCGACGGCGTCACGCGCAACCGCATCGCCCAGCTGGAATCCAGCACGGGCCTCGCGACGCTCTGGAACGCGGGCAGCAACAACACCGTGCTCGCGATCGCCCAGACGCCCAGCGCCATCTACATCGGTGGCCTGTTCACGCAGATCGGCACCTCGTTGCGCAATCGTCTCGCCGCGCTGAGCCCCACGACGGGCACCCCCACCACGTGGAATCCCGGCGCGGACAACACCGTGCAGACGCTCGCCATCAGTGGCGGCCAGATCCTCGTGGGCGGCGACTTCCTCAACGTGGCCGGCGTCGCCCGCAGTCGCGCCGCGTCCCTGAATGCCGGGACCGGCGTGGCCAGTGCCTGGAATCCCACGGCCTACGGCACCGTCTCGGTGATCGCCCCTTCACGCGGCACCGTGATGCTGGGCGGCACGTTCAACGGCGTCGGCGGTCTGCCGCGTCGCAACGCGGCGGCCTTCGACGTGCGCACCGGTCAGGCGACCGCGTGGGCGCCGGATGTGAACAACATCGTCCAGGCGATGGTCGCCGGTCCCACGAGCCTGTATCTGGGCGGCACGTTCACCGCCATCGGCACGGCCGCGCGCAGTGCGCTCGCCGAGGTGGACCTCGTCGCCGGCCAGCCCACCACGTGGGCTCCGGCCTGCAACGGTCAGGTGCTGTCGCTCGCGCGCACGACCGATCGGCTTTACGTCGGCGGTCTCTACACCTCCCTCGGTGGTGCGCCGCACACGAATCTGGGTGCGGTCGAGCTCGCGACCGGACTGGCGAGCAACTGGACCGCCGATGCGAGCGATCAGGTGTACGCCCTCGACGCGACCGGGTCGTCGTTGCTCGTGGGTGGCAACTTCCTCGTGCTCGGTGGCGTGAACCGTTCGTTCGTGGGTGCCGTGGACATGACGACGGGGACGACGACGGCGTGGGCGCCCGAGGCCAACGCGGGCCCGCGCACGTTCGTGCGCCTGTGCGATCGCATCCTGGTGGGTGGCAACTTCACGTCGATCGGTGGCCAGTTGCGCAACCGCGCGGCCGCGCTCGATCCCGTCACCGGTGCGGCGAACGCGTGGAACCCCGACGCCAACGCCACCGTGTTCGCGATCCACGCCCAGCCAGGGGTCGTCTACCTGGGCGGCTCGATGACGCTTGTCGGCGGTCAGACGCGCACTCGCGCGGCCGCGGTCGATCCGGCCACGGGCGCGCTGCTGCCCTGGAACCCCAACGCCAACGGCATCGTGCGCGCGTTCGCCTCGAGCGGCTCGCGCATCCTCATGAGCGGCGCCTTCGTCAGCGTCAACGGCCAGCCCTCGGGCACGGTCGCGTCGGTTCCGGCCGAGACCGGTGTGTCCTGCGGCACGATCACCGTGACGCCGGGCGATCTGCCGGTCCTGCCGACCAGCGCGCCGGGCTCCATGACGCTGTCCGCGACGGGTGGCACCGCGCCCTACTGCTGGTCGCTGACCGGCGGCACGCTGCCGGCCGGCTATGCGTTCGACCGTGCGACCGCGACGGTGAGTGGCTTCACGACGACGAAAGCGGCGAACGTGCTGACCTTCACCGTGGTGGACGCGCGTGGCTGCTCGACGACCTTCACGGACACGCTGATCATCCGCCCCGCGGGCGGGATCGCCATCCTCGACAACCCGGTCGACGTCCCGGCGGGTCAGCCGCTCTCGCCCGCCGTGCGGGTCCGTGTGCGCAACGTCGTCGGCGACCTCGCCGTGGGCTCACCGGTGACCGTGTCCATGATCGGCACGGGCACGCTGCTGGGTACGCGCACGGTGGCCACCGACAGCACCGGCATCGCCACGTTCACGAACCTCGCCTTCGACCTGGTCGGCGTGAAGCAGCTCGTGGCCGATGCCGACTCGCTGCCGAGCGCGACCAGCACTTCGTTCCGGGTCACGCCGGGCGCGGTCGCGCAGCTGGAGGTCGTCGCGGCACCGGACTCCGGCATCGCCGGGGTCACGCTCACCCCCGTGACGAAGATCCGGGCGCGCGACGCGTTCGGCAACCTCGTGCCTTCGGCGAGCGTTTCGCTTTCACTCGTGAGCGGCGACTCGCTCACCGGTGGTGCGGCCGTGCTGACGGACTCGCTCGGCCTCGCGTCGTTCCCGTCCCTCACGGTGCGGCGTGCGGGCCTGCAGCAGTTGCGTGCGACGAGCGGCACGGTGGTCACGAGCACGCCCGCCTTCCCGGTGCGTCACGCCGCAGCGGCCGGCCTCGCGTTCAGCACCGCGCCGTCCTCCCACGTCGCGGGTGTGGCCATGTCCACGCCGGTCGTGGTGCGCGTCGCCGATGCGTTCGACAACCCGATCCCCGGTGGGCTCGTGTCGCTGTCGCTGATCGGCACCGGGACGTTGTCGGGCACGACGATCGCGACGAGCGACAGTGTCGGCCTGGCGACGTTCGCGGGCGTCACGAGCGAGCTCGCGGGGACGCGTCAGCTGCACGCCGCGCTCGGCACGCTCACGGCCACGAGCGCCTCGTACACGGTCTCGCCCGCGGCGGCGGCGTCGCTGGCGTTCGCCGCGCAGCCCTCCGACGTGGTCGCCGGGGTCGTGATGACGCCCGCCGTGACGGTCCTGGCGCATGACGCGTTCGGCAACGTGGTGCCGAACGTCGCGGTGTCGATCGGTCTCAACGGTAGCGGCGTACTGAACGGTGGCGGCGCGGTGACGACCGACTCCACCGGTACCGCGCACTTCGCGGCGCTGACCGTCGACCTCGTCGGTCGCAAGTCGTTCACCGCCTCGAGCGGTGTGCTCAGCGCCTCGAGCACGACGTTCGCGGTCGCCCCGGCCGCGGTGGCCACGCTCGCGTTCTCCACATCGCCCTCGGACGTGATCGCCGGGGCCACGATGTCGCCCGCGGTCACGGTCGATGCGCACGATGCGTTCGGCAACCTCGTGCCGGGCGCCGCGATCGCACTCACGCTTTCGGGCACGGGCACGCTGACCAGCGGCGCGGCGACCACCGATTCGCTGGGTCGCGCGCACTTCACGGCACTGTCCGTGAACCTCGTCGGTGGCAAGACGCTCGTCGCCCATGCGGGCGCGGTCACGGTCACGAGCAGTGCGTTCACCGTCTCGCC
>CAZZLY010000091.1:0-11171 GCA_964655175.1 uncultured bacterium | reverse complement strand
GATCATGGCCGGACGCGGGTCGTTCATCGAGTCGTTCCCGCTCTTCGGGCACGATCTGCACGACTACGACCGGCTGTTCGAGGAGCGTCTCGACCTCCTGCTGCGCATCCGTGAGCAAGCGGTCGTGCACTGGCCGGGCGGCCTGCAGCGCCCCGCGATCGACGGCCGCGTCGTCCATCCGCGCGCGGTGCAGCAACCCCTCCCGGTGTGGATCGCGGTCGGAGGCACGCCCGCCTCGGCGGTCCGCGCCGGCACGCTGGGCCTGCCCATGGCGGTGGCGATCATCGGCGGCATGCCCGAGCGCTTCGCGCCGTTCCTGCAACTGCATCGCGAGGCCGGTGCCCGCATGGGACACGCCCCGGGTTCGCTGCCGGTGGCGATCAACCTGCACGGCTTCATCGCCGAGGACTCGCAGCGCGCCGCCGACGTGTTCTACCCGTCGTGGGCCGAGGTCATGACGCGGATCGGCCGCGAGCGCGGCTGGCCTCCCATGACGCGAGAGCAGTTCGACGCCGCGTGCACCGCGCGCGGTGCCCTTGCGGTGGGCAGCCCCGCGCAGGTCGCCGAGAAGCTATTGCAGCATCACGCCTGGTTCGGCCACCAGCGCGTCCTGTTGCAGATGACCGTGGGCAGCGTCCCGCACGCCGATCTGCTGCGCAGCATGGAGCTGTTCGCCACCGAGGTGGTGCCGCGCGTGCGGCAGGGCCTGGCCGCGCGCGTTGAGCGGTGACACCGGGGTCTCCGCATCACGGCAATCCGTGTTGTGACAAACAAGCATTCGAGCGCGAATGCCCCGATGCAACCAAAGTACCGGCGTGTTCATCTCACGCATCGTCGGCTCGCTGTGCTAAGTTTCCTTCTGGTCAACGGGCTTCACCGCCCCGGGACCCCATCCCGTATCCCCCGACAGTTCCGCCCTTCCTGCGGACCGACGTGATGCCTCGGACTTTCGAGAAACTGAAAAGAGAGACGCTGCTGGGCGCCCGGCTGCTGATCGTCGATGACGACGAGGCCCTGCGCGGACTCATCGTCTCGCTGCTGCAGCGCTGGGGTAGTCGCGCGACCGGCGTGGGCTCGGCCGAAGCCGCCGCCGAGATCCTGGCCGCCGAGCACTTCGACGCCCTCGTGCTCGACCTGCACCTGCCCGGCGTGAGTGGCAACGTCCTCTTGCGTGACCTGCGCTCGCAGTCGGCTCACGAGCTGCTCCCGGTGCTCATGGTCACCGGGGATCCCGCCACCGCCAGTCGGCGCCTCGCTTATGCAAGCGGCGTCGACTCGTACATGGTCAAGCCGTTCGACAACGAGACGCTCCTGCTGTCGCTGTGCGGGCTGCTCAACAAGCAACGCGTCGTCGCGACGCTCGAGCCCAGCATCAACGTCCTCATGGGGCTCGGGCACACGCTCGAGTTGAAGGACTCCTACACGCTGGGACATTCGGATCGCGTCTCGCTCTACTCCCGCAACATGGGCGAGGCCATGGGGCTCGACAAGGCCCAGCTCCAGACGCTCACGCAGGGTGGTCTGCTCCACGACCTCGGCAAGATCGGGATCCCGGAAGGGCTGCTCTCCAAGGCGGGGCAACTCACGACCGACGAACGGCGTGCCGTCGAGACGCACCCGGTCCTGGGTGAGGCTCTGGTGGGCAACTTCACGACGATGAAGCACACCCTGCCGATCGTCCGGCACCACCACGAGCGATGCGACGGTTCGGGCTATCCGGACGGTCTGCGTGGCCAGGACATCCCGCTGCTTGCGCGCATCACGAGCTACGCCGACGTCTATGATGCACTGACGAGTCGTCGTCCCTATCGTGAGCCGTTCAGTCACGCTCGCGCCCTCGAGATCATCCTGCGCGACGCCCAGCGTGGGCTGCTGGACCTGAACCTGTACGGCTTCTTCGAGCAGGTCGCCAACCGCAACGACGAGCGCGCGGTGCGCGTCTAGGTTCCCGTCCCGGCACGATGTGACGAAGGGCCCCGATCCGAGGATCGGGGCCCTTCGTCGTGTCTTGGCGCTCGTGGGCGGGCGCGAGCGCGCTATTCGACGATCCGCCCCAGCGTGTTGCTCGCCCGTTCGGCCGCCTCGACGATGATCCCCAGGTGGCGTTGCAGTTCGGAGTCGGCGTCCCCCAGCATGCCCGCCAACTGCGCGTGCCCACTGATGAGCGCCAGGATGTTGTTGAGCGTGCACACCTGCGTGGTCATCCGTGTGTCCGTCTTGGGGCTGGCACGGCGACGGCGTCTGGGCGTCGCGACGGCCTCGGTCGGCAATGGGCGCACGCTGATCGAGATCAGCGACGGCCCCGGGACCTCGGTCAACGGCTTGCACAACACCGCGCGGGACACCCATTCACCGGTGGCGCGACGCAGTCGGACCTTGGCCACGGTCGAGGCGTGTTGGGGATCCTGGACGTTCGCGGCGAACGCGGCCGTCATCGTGCCGCGGTCCTCCGGGTGCACGAGGTCGCACCAGGTGGTCCCCTTCAATGCGGCCGAAGGGATGCCGAGCACCTGCTCCAGTTCGGGGCTCTCGAACATGATGGTCCCCATCGCGTCCGAGATGCACATGCAGTGGGACTGCATCTCGCCGATGGGCCGAGGGGCGGTCCGCAAAGGACGCTCGGGCGTGGCCGAGCGCTGCACCCCCCAGAGTCCGATCATGAAATCGCCCTCGACGATGCCGACCAGGTTGGTCAGCACCCGGATCGGGCGGCCTTGATCGTCCCATTCCAGCGTCTGCAGATCGGTGGCGCGATAGGATCCCGTCACAAATCGCTGCAACATGTCCTGATGCTCGTCCGGGGTGGCGATCATCACGTCCGTGATCGTCATGGACGTGTTCGCGGGCAGCGACTCGCGGCGCTGGTCGTCCGCACGGGTCACCGTGCACTCGACGAGGCGCGCCTCATGGAAGAGTCGTTCCGCCAGCGCCTCCGGGGCGTAACGCAGATCGAGCGGTTCGGGCAGTTCCATGCGCCAGACCCGCTCCGCGAGCGAGCCGAGCAACACCTTGAGCCCGGGTTCGAAGGCCGAACCCTGCCGCAGCGCCATGCCGGGCATCGGTGTGGCCCGCTTGGGCAGGCTGTGCAACGCGATGATGTGCTGACGGGGCGATCCGTGCCCCGAGTCTCCCTGATTCCAATCCATGGCCAGGGACGACGAGTGCGACATGCGAGTGACTCCGAGGGATGGTTTCCGAGTCGAGACTCCGTGAGGATGGCGAAACAGGTGCGACCGCCATCGAGAACACGCTCGAGCATGTCGTTCCGAGGGTGCCTGAACCTGCATGAACGAGGGATGGGTTCGCTCGTGCCGGCTCGGATTCTATCGCTCGGAAAAAACTGCCGGATGCTCTGCTGTCAGTCGGTTCTGCCATGCTGACAGCAAATTCACCGTAAGTCGTTGCTCGCACGCATTGCCAAGTGCGTGCAAAGCCAGAGAGCAGGAAGTATACCAATCCGGTTCCGCGGGGTGCGCGCGCGCAGGCTGTTCAGCTGGTACCACCGCCCCTATTGCTTGCCCAGGAGATGCAGGACTCCCACCGTCATCTGCGGCAGGTAGGTCACCGCGAGCGTTCCCGCGCCCAATATCAGCAGGAACGGCACCACGTGACCATAGAGTTCGGGCAGGGGTTTGCGGAAACGCGAAGAGGAAAGGAACAGATTCAACCCCGCCGGCGGGAACAGGAACCCGAGTTCGAGGTTCGCCAGGAACACGACGCCCAGGTGGATCGGGTCCACCCCGAACGCCGCACCGATCGGGGCCACGAGCGGCGCCAGGATGACGATCGCCGAGTAGATCTCGAGCACCGAGCCCAGCACCAGCAGCACCAGATTGAGCACGAGCAGGAAGACGTGCTGCGAGTGGATGTGCGCCTGCACAAGCTGCAGCAGCCGATCGGGGATCTGCGCGTCCACCAGCCAACTCGTGAGCCCGAGCGCCGAGGCGAGCAGGATGAGCACCGAACCGCACATCACGCCCGCCTTCACCAACACGCCGGGCAGCATCCGGAACGGATGGATGTCCCGGGTGATGAAGCACTCCACGAAGATGGCGTAGGCGAACGCGACCGCGGCGGCCTCGACCATGGTGGTCAGACCGGTGATGAACAGGCCCACCACGATGAGCGGCACCGACAGTTCCCAGCGCGCCGCCCAGCCCGAGGCGAGCATCTCGCGCCACGAGAACGGCTGGCGCTCCCCCGGGACTTTGCGGCCCACGTGGACGCCGTAGCCGGCCACGATCAGGATCAGGAGCAGGCCCGGGAGCAGGCCGGCCAGATAGAGCTGGTCGGCCGGCACGTTGGCGACCACGGCGTACAGGATGACCGGCAGGCTCGGCGGCAGCAGGAGCCCCAGACTGCCCGATGCCGTGACCAGCCCGAGCGAGAACCCCTCCGGGTAGCCGTCCTTGAGGAGCACCGGCAGCAGGATGCCGCCCAGCGCCATGATGGTCACACCCGAACCGCCCGTGAACGTGGTGAACAGGGCGCACACGGCCGCCACCAGCACGGCGACGCCGCCGGGCATCCAGCCGAACAGCGCCCGGAAGAACCGCACCAGCCGGAACGAGGCCTGGGATTCCGCCATGACGTAGCCGCAGGCGGTCAGCAGCGGCACCGCGGGCAGCGTCGGCGAGACCATGAGGCGGTAGATGTCCGCGGTCACGGCCGAGACGGGCACGCTGTCCTTGAAGAACAGCACCAGGGCGATGCCGCCCATGGCGACGAACACGGGGGCACCGACGAGTGCCGCGAGCAGGATGACCGCCACCAGGGGCAGCGCGATCGTGCCGCTCAGCTGCGGGACGAGGCCCAGCGCGAGGGCGGCGGCGATGCCCACGAACGCGAGGGCGCGCCCCCGCCATTCGCCGGAGGCCTGCCACGCCAGACGGATCGCGAGCAGCCCCAAGGTGACCGGCATGATGCATTCGCTGATCCACACCGGCACGCCGATCGAGAGCACGTGTCCCGCTTCGCGATCGGCCACCACGACCCCGTAGGCCGACACGGCCAGCACCGCGCACACGGCGGCCGCCACCGCGGACGAGAACACCCGGGCGGCGTCGCGCACCCGGGCCTGCCCGATCGCTTCGGCGGTGGACAGCGTCAGGTGCTGGCGTTCGCGCGCCGCGATGAGCCCGCCCACGAACGCGAGCCACAGCGTGAGCTGGGCGCGCAGTTCGGCCGAGCCCGGCACGGTGAAGCCCCCGAACGGACGCCCCAGAGCGTCGACGAGCGGGATGAACATGGAGAGCAGGAAGGCGACGACGAGGAACCCGCCCTCGAACGAGTACAGGAACGAGGGCTTGGGGTTGGCGGGGGCTTCGGAGGTCGTGTGCATGACCGCGCAGCCTAGCCGAGTCGCGCACGCGATGCATCCGTGCGAGCGCCCCCCCTGCCGGGATGGACGGCCCCGCGCGGCCCTGCGAGACTGCGTTTCCACGATGCGTTCGCGCGCCACCCTCGCCCGGGTGGACGGCGCGCCCGCTCCCACCTTCCGCCCCACGGAGTCCCCCATGTCCACGTCGGATCCCACGGTGCGTCGTGCGCGGCGCGACGACGTCCCGGCGATCGCGGGATTCGCAGGCGAGCTCTATCGCCTGCATCACCGGCTCGATCCCGCACGGTTCTGGGATCTGGGCGGTGACACGCCGGAGCGCGTCGCGGGGCGCGAACGGTTCTTCGCGTCGCAGCTCGACGATCCCGACACGCGGTTGCTCGTGGGCGAAGCGGACGGTCGTGTCGTGGGCTACGCCTACCTCACCTTCACGCGACACGACTACGCGCAGCTGCTCGAGTCGGCGGCATGGGTGCACGACGTCTGGGTCGCGCCGGAGGCGCGCGGCGGTGCGCTGGCCGATGCGCTGTTCGCCGCGGCGCGCGCCGAGGCCCTGTCGGCGGGTCAGGGGCGCATGGTGTTCACGGTCGCGGCCGGCAACGCGCGCGCGGCCGCGTTCTTCGCCCGGCACGGGGCGCGTGTGACGATGCACGAGATGACCGTGGACCTGACGGGCCCCGAGGCCTGACCGCGACCTCGCCGCAACGAACGACCCCGATGGGCTGAGGCCCACCGGGGTCGTCGTGTGTCACGTGGTGCGATCGATCAGTAGCGGCTCTGCGCCCGGACGAACCAGCCACCCGCGTTGGCCTGCTCGCGCACGAGCGGGTCACCCGAGAAGCGGCTGAAGTTGTAGCCGACGCCGAAGCGGGTGTGCTCGTTGGCGTCGTACGACAGTTCGTTGAGCCAGCCGGTGCGACGGTCCCCCGCCTCGCGCTGGGCGAGGACGCGGTACTCGACGCCCATGCGGAACGGCTGCTGCGAGAAGCGGTAGTCCACACGGCTCGTGAGCAACGAGCTGTGCGCCAGAGCCGACGGGCTGCCCGGACGGCCGTCCTCGGCCAGACGGGTGGCGCCCTTGACCGACCACTCGACGCCCGGCATCAGGCGCGTGGTGGCCTCGATCGCGGCGACCCCGAGGACCGAGTTGAGTCCGAGCGAGTCCCCCGCACCCGCGCCACGGCGATCCGCCAGACGCGTCCAACGACCGATCGCCTGGAAGGCGTCCGACCGCGGCATGCGCCACGCGAGACCGATGCTGCTCTCCGTGTAACGATTCGGGGTGGTGAACACGGCGTCGCGACGGCGCGACAGGCTCATGCGCAGATCGGTGAGGACCGTGAACCCGTTCGGCAGCGCGACCTGGACCTGCGTCGCCGACAGCATCTGACGGCTGTACGTGGTGCCCAGGAGACGGCGCGCCTCGGCCCGGGTCGAACCCGAGACCGGACCGCGACCGCGGTACGCGAGCATGCCCGAGACGGCCGCATGATCGCCCAGTGCCCCACCGCGCGAACCGTACTCGCCCGCCGCCGACATCGTGACGCCGGCGTCGTTGTGCCACGCCTGCTCGAGACCCGTGACCGACACGCCATGGTCGCCCATGGGATCGCGCTGCCACTGGTACTCGGAGTACACGCGGCTCTCGGGACCGAGCGGCGCCTGCATGCCGAAGAGCGTTCCGCCGCGCACCGAGCCGGCGAGCGAGGTCTGCTCCTCACGCATGTAGAACTGCTTCTCGCCCACCGTGAGCGTGGCGCCACCGCGCAGCGTGCGGCCCATGGTGCCCGACGAGCCGCGCGCCTCGAGCGACAGGTTCTTGAGCGCCTGCCATTCGATCGCCAGCGCCGACGTGCCCAGGTCCTCGCCCGCCAGCGACTGCTGACGCTCGACCGTGGTCTTCACGCGGTCCATCGGCTTCCACCAGTAACGGAACGCCGCGATGCGGTGCGTCTGATCGGCCGCCTGGACGCGCAGCGTGCTGCGCTGCTCGAGCTCGGCCGCCATACCGCTGCGCACACCGTCCCGACGCCACTGCAGACCGAACACGTCCACCTGACGGGCCTGCGCGATGCGGGTCTGACCCGGACGCGACTCGTGATCGAAGCGCGTCGAGAAGCGACCCCACGTGCCCGCGTCCATCTGACCGCGGAAGCCCGAGCGATCCACCGCGACGCCCTCGCGCTCGCCATCCGAGAGGAAGCCCGAATCCACGCGACGGACGTAGGCCGAGACGTTGGCCTTGCCCGGCTTGCCCATGAGCTGACCCAGATCGACGTCGGCCGTGGTCTTCCACGCCATGCCCGACTGGGCACCCGTCGAATCCGACTCCTCCCAGCCGAGGCCGCCGTCCACGCTGTTGAAGGCGCGGCCGGTGCGACCACTGCTGCTCGCCAACTCACCCGTGATGCGGGTGCCCTTGGCGATCTGGGCGGTGAAATCGGTGCCACGCAGCTGATACGAGCCGCCACCGGACTGATCGTCCACGACGGTCGTGCCGAGCTGCAGGCGGTTGCCCACCGCCTGGGTCACGCGGCCACCGACGGCGGTGCGCTCGCTGCCCGTGCCACGGGTCTCGTAGTCCACTTCGATGGTCACGGGGTGACCGGCCAGACGGCCGTTGCCCACCAGACCACCGTCATCCCACGTCGTCGAGATCGGGCGCGTGAACTGCACGCGACCCTCGAACTCCTTGACCATGACGTCCACGCCGTAGCGCTGCGGCATGCGGGCGATGACCATGCCCGTGACGCGGTCGCGCACGACGAGGCTGACCTGCGCGCTGCCCTGCAGGACCTCGTGATGGCTCAGGTAGTACAGCGTGCCGCCCGTGGCCTCGAGGACGTCGTGCACCTTGACGTGCGACGCCTGCGCCCCGAACACGGCCAGCGAGGTGCCCGACGGGATGGCGTTGTTGCCGGCCGTCTTGCCGACCCGCACCTGCGCGCCGTAGAGCGTGCGGCGGAAGCCGGCCAGTTCGACCTGGTCGAGCGCGATCGGGAAGTTGCCGAGCGACGCCTTGACGGCATCACCCTGCAGACCCACGTACAGGCGGCCACCCTGGAGCGCGCTGTTGGTCACCGCACCCGAATCACCGAACACCGGGTAGAGACGGTCCGGGTCCAGATTCGTCATGAGGCGATCGCGACCGTTGTCGTCGAGGTTCTTGAACAGCGAGCCCCAGTCGCGGCGGCGCGAATCGAACGCCGACGTGAGCAGGTACTTGCCCGCGATCCAGCCGCGCAGGTTCCACGCGACGCGACCCTCGGTGTACGTCTTCGACTCGCTCTTGCGGAGGAACGCGGCGCCCGACTCCTGGCCCACGACACCGTCCGCCAGCGCGACGAGGAACATCTTGGGCGAGCGCAGCTCGAGCTCGCGCGTCATCGTGTTGGTGCGACCCTGGGCGTCCGTGACCTCGAACACCATCGGGTTCGCGCCCTCCGCCAGCGTCATGCGCTGGCTGAAGGTGCCGTCCACGTTCACGGACACCGGCTTGCCGTTGACCTTGACCTGATTGCCCGGCGTGGTGCGACCGGTCAGGCCCAGCGACGGCGACTGCACCGGCACGCCCGCGGGCGGCAGGTACACGGTGAGCTCGGGCGACGACTCGGCGAGCACGACCGAGTTGCCCTCGGCGTCGCGATCGGCCACCTGCACCGCCATCTTCGCCGAGTTACGGATGCCGTTCGTATCCGTGGCCACCATCGTGACCACGTTGTGACCCACGTGCAGCGGCACCTCGACCGCGAACGAACCGTCCTCGGCCACGGTGGCCTGCACGCCGTTCACCTGGATCGCGGCACCCGCGTCCGTCTGGCCGCGCACGGTGGTGAACGCCACCGGCTCGACCGACGCGCCCTCGTCACCGGCGATCGGCTGGGCCGACTCGACGATGGCCGAACTCGCGTTGGTGCGGACCTCCTCGGTGGAGGCACCGATCGGCAGGCGCAGCTCGCCCTGCGGTGAGGTGACCTCGAGGCGCGGCAGACGCACCGAGCCGACCGACGTGCGGCCGTTGCGATCCTTGACCTTCACCAGCAACGCCTCGTCCGAGCCCGGGGGCACGGTCGCCTCGAAGCGACCGTCCTCACCCACGCCCACGTTGAGGTCGCCCACCATGACCGTCGGTTCGACGGTCGTCGCGGGCTTCGTCACGGCGATGGCCTTCTTCTTGGGGGTGGACTTCTTGGTGCGCGACGTCTTCATCGCGACCGCCTTGCCGGACTTGCGGCGGGCGGGCGACTTGACCGCCGGCTTCGACGCGACCGGCGACGACGCCGCGACCACCGGCGTGGTGGACGTGAGCGGCACCAGAACGCCGTTGAACGTCAGATCCGTACCCGAGACCGCACCGCTCACGGTGACCGGCGCGTACTCCGGTTCGTGGATCATGATCGCCAGACCGTCCACGCCACGGCGGCCCATCTGGACCGTGTCGCGCGGGAACGCCACGCCGAAGCGCACGCTCGCGAGCAGACCCGGGGCGATGTCCACGACCTGCGACACGCCGTTGGTCGGCACCGCACCGGCGCCGGCGGCGGCGAGGTCCATCTTGATCACGCGCGGCCCCGCTTCGAGGTCCGGCACGTGGAACAGACCCTGGGCATCGGTGGTGACCACCGTGCCGTCGTCCATCACGACGCGCGCGCCCGCCAGACCGGGCTCGTCGCCCGACTGGAGACCGTCGCGGTCCTTGTCCTCGAACACGCGACCGAGCAGCGTGCTGCGGGTGAAGAACTCCTCCTCCTCGACCTGGACACTGGCCGAGGCGGCCGGCGCGATGCTGCACGTGGCACAGCCACCCACCGCCGAGACGCGCGCGGTGTAGCGACCCGCCGTGGCACCGGCGCCCGGGGTCATCTGCCAACGGAACTCGACGTAGCCGTCCTCGCCCGGGTCCGCCTGGCCGTTGCCGTTGCGATCCACGAAGCCCGGCAGCATGGGCAGTTCGAGGCTCGTCGGCACGCCCGAGGCGATCGCCTGCGCACGCAGCGCGGCGTCGGTCGCGGTGGCGTTCATGACGAGCGTGCCCTTGAGCACCGTGAAGCGCGTCGGGAGCTCGTTCGTGATCGTGACGTTCGGGATCGCCGCATGGGTGCGGTTGCGCACGCTCAGGCGGTAACCCACGGGCTGACCCTGCGAGACGCGCGAACGGTCGGCGACCAGTTCGAGCGACACGGCATTGGTCTCGGCCCCGTCGGTGTTCACGGCCATGACGTCGGCCACGTCCAGACCCGAGTAGTTCGGGTCGGAGCTGACCGTGGCGCCCGTGAGGATGGTGTACGCCTGATCGCCATCGACCTCGGAATCGTCCACGCCGGTCACCGTGACCACCTGAGCGGTGGCCCAGTTCGCGGGCGTGAAGACGAGCGAGGACACCGACACGGTACCCTCGGTCGCATCGCTCGAGGCGATGGCGATCGAGACGTCCGCGGTCGGCTGGCTGGTCAGGACGACGTTGAAGCTGCTGTTCGCGCCGTACTCGTCGGTCGTGAGGCCCACGACCGGGGTGACGGCCACACCGGCGACGTCGTCGTCGGCGTTGGTCACCGCGACGTCGGCCGCGTTCATGCCGGCATAGCGAGCGTCGGCACTGATCGCCGGGGCGAGCGCGATCGTGTAGGCCACGTCACCGTCCTGGACGGCGTCGTTCAGGCCCGTCACGGTCACGGTCTGGCCCACGTTCCAATCGGCGGCCGTGAAGGTGAGCTGGCTCACCGACACGTCACCCTCGGTGGCATCGCTGCTCGAGACCGCCACGGTCACATCGGCCGTGGGCTGGCTGGTGAGGACCACCGCGAAGCTCGCGGTCCCACCCGCCTCGGTCGTG
>CAZZLY010000090.1:0-11216 GCA_964655175.1 uncultured bacterium | reverse complement strand
GTGCTCGCCAATCAGGCGGCCGCGCGCGCCGAGCACGCCGCCGGGGACACCACGGTCGAGCGCACGCTGGCCACGCTCGCCGAGCGGCGCGATGCGGCCGGGCAGATGTCGGCGTACAACCTGGGCACGCTGCTCGCGCGCCGCGGCGAGACCGATCGCGCCATCGAAGCGTTGCGCGCCTCGCTCGTGCGTAACCCCGACGACGCCGACGCGCGCTGGAACCTCGAACTCATGTTGCGCCGTCGGGAACAGGAGCGGAAGGACGCCTCGTCCTCAGCGGACAAGCCGTCCCCCGAACCCCCGAAGCCCAAGCCGCAGTCGGGGCAGGGACAGGGCACGCCGCCACCGTCGCCGGCACAGCCCACCGCGCCGCGACCGCAGCCCCAGGGCGGCGGTGCGCCGGGCATGACGCGTGAGCAGGCCGAACGTCTGTTGGGCTCGCTCGGCGATCTGGAGCGACTCGAACGGCAGAACCGTCGGCGCGCGCAGGTGCAGCGCGAACGGAAGGGGAAGGACTGGTGATGCAGCGACGCGTGCGGGGACGGTGGGGGCGTGGGCTGGCTGCGGTGCTCGTGGCGTGTGGGCTGTTCGGCGCGCGCGCGCACGCGGCGCCGGTCCTCGAGGCGCGGCTCGACGCCGATCGCGTCCAGCGCGGTGCGACGGTCCGCCTCGTCGTCTCGGTGCGCGACGCCAAGGGCAACGTCGCGGACCCCGAGTTCACACTGCCCGCGGGGCTCGAACTGCTCGGTTCGGCGCGCTCGCAGCAGTTCTCGTTCATCAACGGCCGGGCGACGAGCGAGGTGCAGTTCCAGTACTCGATCGGCGCGGTTCGCGCCGGTACGTTCACGGTCGGCCCGGTTCGCGTCAACGTGGGTGGCCAGACCTATCGCAGCGGTGAACAGCCACTGGTCGTGACGGAGTCCGCGCCCGCTGCGCCGGGGACACCCGCGGGAACGGGGCGCGCGAACCCCAACGCGGCACGCGTCGCCTCGTTGGTGCTCACGCTGGAACCGGCACAGCCGGTCGTGGGGCAGTTGTGTCGCCTGCGGGCGCAGCTCGTGCAGCGCGTCCCGATGTCCGAGGACAGTCAGTACGACGCACCGAGCACGCCCGGCTTCTGGAGCGAGTCGTGGGGCGACGTGTCCCACTATGAGGCGCGCGAGGGACGCCAGACCGTCGTCGTCATCGAGAATGCGGTCCGCCTCTATCCGCTCGCGGCCGGCGTGGCGCGCATCAGCCCCGCCCACGCCGTGGTCGCGCCGGCGGGCAACGGCATGCTGGATCCGTTCACCGGGCTCGACACGGGGCGGCTCGACATCCTGAGTGACAGCCTGCGCGTCCTCGTGCGGCCGTTGCCCGAGGGTGCCCCCGCGGGCTTCGATGGCGGCGTGGGCCGATTCCGCGTGACGTGGTCGGCGGACCGTTCGCACACGGCGCAGGATCAGGCGGTCACGGTGCGTCTCGCGGTGCGTGGCGTGGGGAATCTGCCGCTGCTGCGCACCCCGACGTTCGCGGTGCCGGACTTCGAGGTCTTCGCCGCCACGGTGGACGACAGTCTGCCGCGCTCGGGGCAGATCGGCGAGGGCCGCCGCACGTTCGTGTGGACCTTGCTGCCCAAGCGTTCGGGGGCGCTGCGCATCCCCGCGCCGACGTTCGCGTGGTACGACCCGGAGGCGGCGCGCTACGCGTCGGCCTCGCCGGCCACGTTGGCGTTGCAGGTGCTGTCGCCGGCCGCCGGGGACGACGACGAGGTGGGCGCCATGCCCGCCGGGTTGCGGCGTCTCACCGCGCATCCGGGAGGACGTGCCGCGTGGCCGTGGCTCGCCTGGATCGGGGGCCTGCTCGTGGTGCTCGGCACCTTCGCGTGGCGTCGATCCCGCGCGAGCGATCCCGCGGCGGCCGAGCGCGCGCGCCAGCGCGAGTGGCTGCGCGCGGTGGGGCTGGCGCACGGGCCCGACTTCTGGCGCGCGGCGGATGAGGCCGCGACGTGGTTGCAGTCGCGTGGCGACGCGGTGCAGTGGCTGCGCGATGCGATCCATGCCGCACGTTACGGCGGCCGCGTCGAGGTCGAGGAGGAGATCCGGCGCAAGCTCGTCGAGCGGCTCGCGGTCGCCATGCCCGCGCCGCGGTCGCGCGCGCCGTGGCGTGTGGCGTCGGTGGCGGCCGCGCTCGCGGGACTGGCGCTCGCGCTCATCGCCGGGCCGCGCGAGGGGCCCGAGGCGTTGGCGCAGCGTTCGCGCGCGGCCGATGCGCTGGCGCGCGAGGGGCACGTCGCGGAAGCCGAGACCGCGTGGGCGCATCTTTGGGACGAGGCCCCGGGCGATCCGGCACTCGCGGCTCGCCTGGCGTGGGCCGCGCTCGAACGCGACGATCGCGCGGTCGCGAGCGTCTGGGTGCTGCGCGGTGATGCGCGGGAGGCGCGCAACCCGGCGCTGTCGTTGAGCGCGCAGCGCGTGCGCGAGGCCGGAGGGCTCATCGGTGCGCCCGGCCGGGCGCTGCCGCTGCGCTCGAGTGAATGGGCGTGGCTCGCGTTCGGGCTCATGGTGCTCGCCGGACTGTCGTGGCGCTGGCGCGTCGTCGCGATCGGGCTGGCGCTGCTGGCGGTGCTGTGCGGCGCGTGGTGGGATGCGGAGACCGCGTGGCGTGCGACGCGTGTGCACGCCGTCGTGCGTCAGGCGACGATGCTGCCCGGGAGCGAGGTGCAGCTCGAACCCGGTCAGGTCGTCCGGGTGACGGGACGCGACGGCGACGACGTGCAGGTGTTCGTGGCGCGCGACCTCGAGGGCGTGCTGCCCGCAAGGGTGCTGTGGTTCCCGGGGAGTGCGCGATGACCCGAGCGACGTGGTGCGTGCTGCTGCTGATCGTGAGCTGGCCTCTGCAGGCGTTCGACGATGCGGTCCGTGCCTGGGTACAGGTGCAGCGCACGCCGAGCTGGACGAATGCGATGCAGGTGGTGAGCGACAAGAGCCGCGGCCTGGTCTTCGGCGGGGCGGCGATCGCGCTGTTCGCCGGGCCTGTCGCGCGGGCGGTGGTCGGCGAGACCGCGGTGGCGCTCGTGCCGGTCAATCTGGCCGTCGAGGGGCTCAAGTGGACGGTGGGGCGGACGCGGCCGGACGGCGACCGCAACCGCCGCAACTCGTCGTTCCCGTCGAGTCATGCGGCGAACGCGTTCACGGTCGCGGCGGTGGTGGCCCGGCGCTGGCGGCGTGCGGCCGTGCCGCTCTGGCTCGCGGCCGCACTGGTGGGCTACTCGCGCATGCTGCTCGACCGCCATTGGGCGTCCGACGTGCTGGGCTCGCTCGCGCTGGCGCTGCTCGGGGCGTGGTTCGCCGGGTGGGTGCGGGACGCCTGGCGCGCGCGACGTGCTCGCTCGACCGGGGCCTGACCCCGCGGTGAGGCCTTGCCATGCGCGCGGGCGCGGGCATAGCCTGTACGCGACCTCGGCGTCCATCGTTCCGGTCCGCACCGGGAGGAGCATCCCCATGAAGCCCCATCGTGTCCTGTCCGCCACCCTGCTCGTGCTGTGGGGCGTCGCCTCGGGTTGCAGCACGCTGCGCGAGATCCCGCGCGCGTCGTACGCCGACCTGCCGGAACGCAAGGGTGTGCGCGTCGAGACGCGGGACGGTCTGGTGTACGACTTCGACTACGCCACGTTCGCGGGCGGCGATTCGCTCACGGGCTATCGTCACCGCAACGACGTCGAGGGGCCGGTCGATCAGACGGCGGTGTTGCGCATCGCGCTCGACGACGTCGAGCATCTGACCGCGCGGCGCTTCGACTGGTATCGCACGGGACTCGCCTCGGGGACGGTGCTCGCGGCCGTGCTCGTCGCGGGGCTCGGTGGCAAGAAGGAATCGACGCCGCTGACCGGTGGTCCGTCGGGCGGTGGGGGCGGTAAGGGCGGACTCTGACGCGCGCCGTTCAGCGCGGTGTCGCACCCAGTACGATCGCTCCGAATGCGGTGCCCGTCGCATCCGCCGCCAGATCGGTCGCATCGAAGCCGCTGCCGCCGGGGTGCGTGTCCCAGAGTTCCTTGCCGAGGCCGGCGGCGAGCGTGAGTGCGGCGCCGATGCGACGATCGTGCGTCGCGAGTCCCAGTGCGGTCATGAGCGTGAACGAGAACCCCGCGTGTACCATGCGGTCCGATCTCAGCAGGCCCACCTGCCAGGCGCGGACCTCGGGCGCGGGGAACGCGACCGGCGAGGCGGGCGCGGTGGAAGGCGGTGCGTCCGGGCCCTCGGCCGCGCACGCGATCGCGGGCACCAGCAGTCCCAGGACGAGTACCAGGCCGAGCAGGGTCGTCAGGTCACGGAGGCGCATGTGAGTCCTTTCGGGTTCCCGGATGCGGTGGAGCGCGCACGTCGCGCGGCCGAGGCCCGACTGCGTGCGCTGGAATGGCCCGCCGACCTGCTCACGGCGTTGCGGCGGCTTCAAGAGAGTGGAGCCCGGGCGCATCTGGTGGGCGGACCCGTGCGCGACCTGCTGCTCGGGCGGCCACTCGACAAGGCCTGGGACGTGGCGACCTCGCTCACGCCGGCGCAGGTGCGCGAGCGGTTCGCGCGCATCGAGGGCGTGGGTGAGGAGCACGGCACGGTGCTGATCGTCGAGCACGGTCTGTTGATCGAATGCACCACGTTCCGGCTCGAGGGCGATTATACCGATGCGCGTCGTCCCGACCACGTGAGCTTCACCGACGATCCCGTGCAGGATCTGGCGCGGCGCGATCTGACCGTGAACGCGATGGCCTTCGACCCGGTGCACGGCGTGTTCCTGGACCCCTTCGGGGGCGCGCGGGATCTGGAGCGTCGGGTCCTGCGCGCGGTGGGCGACCCCATCGACCGCCTGACCGAGGATGCGTTGCGGGCGCTGCGCGTGGCGCGCTTCGCCGCCGTGCTCGAGATGGAGGTCGAGCCGGAGACGCGCAGCGCCATGGCCCACGTGGTCGAGCGCGCGTGCTCCCTCGCGATCGAACGCGTGCGCGTCGAACTCGACAAGATGATGGCCGCGCCCAGGCCCTCGGTGGGTCTGGAACTGTTGCGCGAGGCGGGCCTCATGGCGTTGTGGCTGCCCGAGGTCGAGGCCGGATTCCGCGTGGGGCAGAACCGCCACCACAAATACGACGTCTATCACCATTCGCTGTACGCCTGCGATGCCGCGCCGTTCGACAAGCGACTCGTGCGCTGGGCCGCCCTGCTGCACGACATCGGCAAGCCGAGCACCCGCGTCGCGAAGGAGGACGGTCAGGGCACGTTCTACAACCACGAACGGGTCGGCGCCGAGATGGCCGACGCCCTGCTGCAGCGTCTGCGGTTCTCGAATCACGACCGTGAGCACGTCGTGCACCTCGTGCGCGAGCACATGTTCGATTATCGCGGGACGTGGAGCGATGCCGCGGTGCGCCGGTTCATCCGTCGCGCGGGGCCCGATTCGCTCGCCGACCTGTTCGATCTGCGCATGGCGGACTCGATCGGTAACGGGCTCAAGTCACCCGACACCGAGCTGCTCGCGGCCTTCGCGCACCGCATCGAGGGCATCCTCGCGCGCGACGAGGCGTTCTCGGTGGGGGACCTGGCGATCGGGGGCGGGGAGGTGATGGCGGCGCTGGGGCTCGAGCCCGGCCCGGCGGTCGGTGAGGTGCTCGAGGCGCTCCTCGAGGCCGTGATCGAGGACCCGGCGCGGAACACGCCCGAGGGCCTGCGCACGCTCCTGCAGGGCCTGCGCGACCGCTCCGGGCGCGCTTGACCCCATCCCGAGGGGTCCGTATCTTGCATCGCGCCTTACGCTTCCTCCTTCACCCTCCGACCCTGGGAACCCATGTCCACTGACCTCCGCATCGCGGCCCTGCAGCGGCCCGTGCGTCGCCAGCTCGAGCAGGTCCAGCGCCGTCTGGAGGGCCTGTTCAAGACGCCCATCCCCATCATGAATCAGGTGGGTGGGCACGTGCTGGCCACTCGGGGCAAGAAGTTCCGCCCCACGCTGCTGCTGCTCACCGCGCAGCTGCGGGGCAAGGTCGGTCCGCAGGGCATCACCTGCGCGGCGGTGGTCGAGCTGGTGCACGCCGCCTCGTTGATCCACGACGATTCGGTCGACCGCAGCACGCTGCGCCGGGGCCTGCCCACGGTGAACGGGCTGTGGACCGACGAGATGGCGATCATCATGGGCGACTACCTGTACGCCCAGTCCATGGCGCTGCTCGTCGAGAACGGCGACCTCGTGCCCATGGAGATCATGGCGCAGGTCGTGAGCGACATGGCGTGCGGCGAGGCCATGGAGTTCCAGCACGCCTTCGACCTCGACGTGAAGGAATCGGTCCACGAGGAGTTGATCCGCGCCAAGACGGGTTCGCTCATCGCCGCGTCCTCCGAGATCGGGTCGTTCGTGGACGGGGGTGGGCGGACACCGAAGCGCCGCGCGCGGTTCAAGGCGTTCGGTGAGAAGCTCGGCATCGCCTTCCAGATCGTGGACGACCTGTTCGACTACCTGAGCGACCCCGAGGTCGCCGGCAAGCCGGTGGGTTACGACCTCGCGGAAGGCAAGGTCACCCTGCCGCTCATCGCGGCGCTGCGGCAGGCCACGCAGGCCGACCGTGCGCGACTGCGCAAGCTCGCGGGGCGCAAGACGTGGACGAAGGCGCAGTGGGCCTCGCTCGTCGCGCTCATCGATCGCACGGGTGGCTTCGACTACGCGCGCCAGCGTGCGGCACAGCTCGCCGCCGAGGCGCGCGCCCTGATCGCCGAGGAGCGCGCGGGTGCGGCCCGCCGCGCCCTGGATGCGGCGATCGATTACGCCATCCAGCGTGACCACTGAGTCCGCTCCGGAGATCCCCATGACCAGCCCCCGTCCGTCCTCGTCCGTGCGCGGCGAGCAGCTCCTCAAGCTCGCGGCGCAGGCGGCCGCCAGCAAGAAGGCCGTCGACATGGTCGGTCTCGACCTCGCCGGCCTCGAGGGCGTGGCCGATTACTTCCTCATCTGCAGCGGCACGAGCGAGCCGCAGGTGAAGGCCATCGCCGAAGCGGTCGAGGACCAGCTGCGCGCTGCAGGTGCCAAGCCGTGGCACGTCGAGGGGCGCGAGTTCCGGCGCTGGGTCCTGCTCGACTTCGTCGACGTCGTGGTGCACGTGTTCCATGAGAAGACGCGCGAGTACTACCTGCTCGAGCGCCTCTGGGGCGATGCGCGGAGAGTGGACCTTGGTGTGGAGTGAGCTGCGACAGGGTCTCGCGACCGCACTGACCGCGGCCGGCATCGACGCCGGTGAGCGGCTCGAGCGCGTCGAACTCGCCATCCCGCGCGAGCGGTCGCACGGCGACTGGACCACCAATCTGGCGATGATCCTCGCCAAGGCCGCCAAGCAGCCGCCGCGCGCGGTGGCGGAGGCGATCGCGAAGCACTTCCCGCTCGAGGGTTCGCCGTTCGCCGCCGTCGAGGTGGCCGGTCCCGGCTTCCTCAACTTCCGCTATCGCGACGAGTTCGTGGCGGCGCTGCCGAACCGCATCCTCGCCGAGGCGGGTTCGTACGGCCGCAGTGATTCGGGCGCCGGCGAGCGCATCCTGGTCGAGTTCGTGAGCGCCAATCCCACCGGGCCCATGAACATCGTGAGCGCCCGCGCGGCTGCCGTGGGTTCGGCGCTCGTGCGCGTGCTGCGCACCGCCGGCTACGACGCGGCGAGCGAGTTCTACGTCAACGACGCCGGCAATCAGGTGGACCTGCTCGGCGAGTCGTTGGCGGCGAGGTTCGCCGAGCACGTTGGCCTCGAGCGTGCGTTCCCCGAGGAGGGCTACCGCGGCACCTACGTGCGCGAGCTCGCGGCGCAGCTGCCGCAGGACGAGGCCCGCGCCGCGCTGGCGCGTCCCGACGGGGCGCGCTGGTTCCGCGATCAAGCGCTCGCGCGCGTCGTCGAGTGGCAGCGCAGCGACCTCGCGCGCTACGGCGTCGTGTTCGATCGTTGGTTCCACGAGTCCACGCTGCATCCGGGTGCGGTCGATCGCACGCGTGCGCGCCTGGTCGAGCGCGACGTCACCTATCGCGCCGAACGCCCCGAGGGTGTGACCGAGGCCGCTGAAGCCCGCGTCGAGGCCAAGGAGGGCGCCGCCGGTGGCAGTGGCGAGGCCCTGTGGCTGCGCGCGACGCGCTTCGGGGATTCCATGGACCGCGTCATCACGCGTTCCGATGGCCGACCCACGTATCTGCTGCCGGACATCGCGTATCACCTCGACAAGCGCGAGCGCGGTTATCGCCGCGCGATCAACCTGTGGGGTCCGGACCACCACGCGTACATCACCACGCTCAACGCCGGTCTGCAGGCGCTCGGGCTCGAGAACGACTTCCTGCAGGTGCTCATCGTGCAGCAGGTCAACCTGCTGCGCGACGGTCAGGCGGTGAAGATGAGCAAGCGCGCGGGCGAGTTCGACACGCTCGCCGACCTGGTGGACGAGGTCGGCGCCGATTGCGCCAAGTTCTTCTTCCTCATGCGCTCGACGAGCAGCCATCTCGACTTCGACCTCGCGGTCGCCAAGCGCCAGAACGACGAGAATCCCGCGTTCTACGTGCAGTACGCGCACGCGCGCATCGCCTCGGTGATCCGCAAGGGCGCCGAGTCCGGGCTCGTGCCCGCCGAGGGCGACGCCACGCCGCTCACCGACCCGGCCGAGGTCGCGCTGGTGCGCCAGTTGGCGACGTGGCCCGAGGTCGTGCGCGGCGCCGCACAGGCGCGTGAACCGCATCGCATCCCGGCCTTCCTCGTGGAGACCGCGGCCGAGTTCCATCGCTTCTACCACGCCTGCCGGGTCGTGCATCCCGAGGAGGCGGCCCTGAGTCGGCATCGTCTGCGCCTGTGCGCGGCGGCGGCCCAGGTGTTGCGCAACGGGCTCGAGCTCATGGGCGTGTCCGCGCCCGAACGGCTCGAACGTCCCGCGGAGGCCAGCGCATGAACCCGCAGCGCATCCTCGTCGTCGGCTCCGTCGCCCTCGACACCATCAAGACCCCGTACGGTGAGGCGACCGAGGCCCTGGGCGGCTCGGCGTCGTACTTCTCGTGCTCGGCGAGTCACTTCGCGCCGGTCTCGATCGTCGCCGTGGTCGGCAAGGACTTCCCGCAGGAGCACGTCGCGACGTTCGCGGGCCGTGGCATCGACACCGCCGGGCTCGAGGCCGCCGAGGGCCGCACGTTCCGTTGGCGCGGCGAGTACATGGCCGAGCTCGGACACGCCCACACGCACGAGACGCAGCTCAACGTGTTCGCGGACTTCCATCCCAAGTTGTCCGACGCGCAGCGCCGCATGCCGTACGTGTTCCTGGCCAACATCGATCCGGACCTGCAGCTCGAGGTCCTGTCGCAGATGAAGAAGCCGCGCATGGTGCTCTCGGACACGATGAACTACTGGATCGCGCGCAAGCCCGATCGCGTGCTCGAGGTGCTGCGCAAGGTGGACGTGGCGCTCCTCAACGAGGAGGAGGCCAAGGCGCTGGCGGGGGAGACGCATCTGGCACGGGCCGCCGACGCGCTCATGGCGCAGGGCGCGAACGCCGTCATCATCAAGAAGGGCGAGCACGGCGCACTGTTCCATTCCCGTGACGAGCGCTTCCTGACCCCGGCGTACCCGGTCATGGAGCTCACCGACCCGACCGGGGCCGGTGACTCGTTCGCCGGTGGCTTCATCGGATTGCTGGCCCGGCTCGACCGCGCCGATGGTCACGTCCTGCGGCAGGCGATGGCCTGCGGCACCGCCATGGCCTCGCTCGCCATCGAGTCGTTCTCGCCCCGGCGGCTGGTCGAGACCTCCACGGACGAGATCGCGGACCGCGTGCGCCGCCTGCACGGCCTGGTCCATTACGACCTGTTCGAGATGTTCGGGGCCTGATCCCGGCGAGGTCGGATTTTCCCGCGATTCAACTTGCGCGTTCGCATTGTGTTAGGGGCATGTGCTAACCTGCCGCCTGCGCTGCGACCTGCAAGTCATCATCGCTGGGAGGTTTGACCATGACGGGATCCCCTCTGGCTACGACCGCCGAAGCCGCCATCCGGCGGCTGCGCGACGTCGACGGCGTGCGTGTGCGCGCCGACGGTGGCGAACTCACCGAGATCCACGTGGTGAGCTCGAGTCAGCGCTCACCCAAGCAGATCGTCCGCGACATCCAGTCCGTGCTCCGAGCGGAGCTCGACCTCGCGATCGATCATCGCATCGTGTCGGTGGCGCTGGCGCGACCGGCGTCGTCGTCCGATCCGCTCGAAGTGCAGCCCGCTCTGGGCGCGGGGCGGGAGCCGCTCTCGCCCGCGAGCCCCGCACCCGAGCCCGTGGCCGCCGAACCGCCGAGCGCGCCGTCGCTGCGTGACGAGCGCATCCTGTTCGAGAACGTGAACCTCATCGTCCACGGGCAGCGCACGCAGGCGCAGGTCGAACTGCGATGGAAGGGGCTGCCGCGCGTCGGCAACGCCTCGGGCTGGGGCACCCGCGACGAGTCGCACCGCATGGTCGCGCAGGCCACGACCCTGGCGGTGCAGGAGTTCCTCGCCGACCCGATCGCGCTCAACGTGCGCGAGGTCTCGTTCTGCGAGGTCGCCGGTATGCGCGTGGTCGTCGTCGTCCTGGCGCTGCTGGCGCACCGCAGCGAGAAGGTGCTGACCGGAAGCTGCACGGTGGACTCGGACACCCCGCAGGCGGTCGTGCTGGCCACGCTGGCCGCGCTCAACCGCGTCGTGGCCGGGATGCGGGCCAAGGAACCCACGGAATACGTGCTCCGCAGCGAGTCCTTCCACGCGGGTTGACCGGGCGGCCGCCCGTGTCCATCCTGTGCGGGTCGGTAACACGGATTTCGCCGGGACCGGCGACGTCCTGCGGAGAGACAGCGAAGCGGAGCCTCGACCAAGCGAAGCGCCCATCGTACCCGTCCGGACCCTGGTGGTCCGCGAGGGGAATCCCCCGAGAAGGAGGTGGGCCTCACATGGATCTGCTCCTCGAGATCGTCGAGATGCTCGGCAAGGCCGGTTGGTAACCCGGTAGTCACGTTCTCAACGTAGTCCCTCTCTCGCGCAGTCGAAGTCGGTCCCGCACTTCTTCACGCGGTACGTCACGCCCCACGATAAGGACATCGTGAGCAAGAATCCCGCCCCCCGGCGCCCCGTTGCGTTCAGCCTGTATCTCACGGGCGTGCTCGCCGTCGCCGCGCTCGTGTTCGGCCTCTCGGCAGCGCAGCATCCCAGCGCGCCCGTGGCGATCGTCG
>CAZZLY010000089.1:4122-11702 GCA_964655175.1 uncultured bacterium | reverse complement strand
TTCATGCAGTGGTGGTACGGCCACAACGCCGTGGCGTTCTTCCTCACCACGCCGTTCCTGGGCCTCATGTACTACTTCATGCCCAAGGCCGCCGATCGCCCGGTGTTCTCGTACCGGCTGAGCATCCTGCACTTCTGGACGCTCGTGTTCATGTACATCTGGGCGGGCCCGCACCATCTGCACTACACGGCGCTGCCCGAGTGGGCGAGCACGCTGGGCATGTTGTTCTCGGTCATGCTGTGGATGCCCTCGTGGGGCGGCATGATCAACGGCCTGCTGACGCTGCGCGGCGCGTGGAACAAGGTCGTCGAGGATCCGGTCCTCAAGTTCTTCGTGGTCGCGGTCACCGCCTACGGCATGTCCACGTTCGAGGGACCGATGCTGTCGGTGAAGTCGGTCAACGCGCTCGCGCACTACACCGACTGGATCATCGCGCACGTGCACACCGGCGCGCTCGGCTGGAACGGCTTCATGGCGTTCGGCATGGTGTACTGGCTGCTGCCGCGCCTGTTCCAGACGCCGCTGCACTCCAAGCGGCTCGCCGAGATGCACTTCTGGTTCGCGACGTTCGGCATGATCTTCTACGCCGCGGCCATCTACAGCGCCGGTCTCACGCAGGGCCTCATGTGGCGCGCGTTCGACGTCACCGGTCGCCTGCAGTTCCCGGACTTCATCGAGACGACGATGAAGCTCATGCCCATGTACTGGATGCGCGCCATCGGCGGCACGCTGTACATCCTCGGCATGCTCATGTTCGGGTGGAACATCCTCATGACCTGGCGCCGTCGCCCGGCGACGTACGAGGAGCCCGTGATCCAGGCCGCGCCGCTCGCGCGGGCGCCCAAGCCGGCCCCGGACGTGCGGCCCGGCGAGAACGCGTTCGCCCGCTTCGTGGCCGCGCGCTGGCACCGTCACTGGGAGGCGCTGCCGCTCACGTTCACGGTCTGGGTCGTGATCGCGGTCGTGGTCGCGTCGCTGTTCGAGATCCTGCCCACGTTCCTGATCCGCTCCAACGTCCCGACGATCGCCTCGGTCAAGCCGCTCACGCCGCTCGAGCTCGCGGGCCGCGACCTGTACATCCGCGAGGGCTGCTTCAACTGTCACTCGCAGATGATCCGACCGTTCCGTCACGAGACCGAGCGTTACGGCGAGTACTCCAAGCCGGGCGAGTTCGTGTACGACCATCCGTTCCTGTGGGGCTCGCGCCGCATCGGTCCGGACCTGGCGCGCGAGGGCGGCAAGTACCCGAACCTGTGGCACGTGCGGCACATGCTCAACCCGCGCGACATCACGCCGCGTTCGATCATGCCGCCGTATCCGGGGCTGTTCACGCAGCCGGCCGACTTCGCGGGCATCCAGAAGCGCGTCGATGCGATGGCCATGCTGGGCGTGCCCTACGGCGACCTCGTGAAGGGGGGCGCCGAGCAGGCGGCCCGCACGCAGGCCGACGGCATCGCGGCGGACATCGTCGCCAACGGCGGCCCCGCGGATCTGGGCGACAAGGAGATCGTCCCGCTCATCGCCTATCTGCAGCGGCTCGGCGTGGACATCCGCCGCACCGACGCCACGGCCGCGGTCGTGCCGACGGGAGGGCGCTGACATGAAGCTCTCCGACGTCGTCGCCCATGCCGGACTCGCCCTTTATGCCGAGCTCGCGCTCGTGCTGTTCCTGATCGTGTTCGCCGCCGTGCTGATCCGGCTGTACCTGCCGGGTCGGTCCGCCGAACTCGAGGCCCAGCGCATGCTGCCGCTCGAACCCGAGACGCCCGCGTCGCCGCGGGAAGGAGCCGCGCGATGAACGACCGCCGCGACGAGGACCGCCTGCTCGAGCACGAGTACGACGGCATCCGTGAGTACGACAATCCGCTGCCGCGCTGGTGGCTCATCATCCTGTGGGTGAGCATCGCGTGGTCGGTGGTGTACCTGATCAACGTGATCCCCGGCGTGGGCAGCGGCCCGGGTCGGGCGCAGAACTACGTCAACGAGATGGACGCCGCCAAGGCCAAGTACGGCGACACGCAGGCGGCGGCGCAGCAGGCCCCGCCCATGGACGACGCCACGCTCACCGCGATGGCCGCCGACCCGGCGCAGGTCGCCGCCGGCAAGCAGGTGTTCACGACCAACTGCGTCGCGTGCCATCGCGAGGACGCGGGCGGCAACATCGGGCCCAACCTGACCGACGATTACTGGATCCACGGCGCGAACCCGTCGCAGATCCACGGGATCATCAGCACGGGCGTGCTCGACAAGGGCATGCCGTCCTGGGGAGCGGTGCTGCCGCCCGCCCAGGTCGCGTCGGTGGCGGCCTACGTGCTCACGCTGCACGGCACCCATCCCAAGGACCCCAAGGCCCCGCAGGGCGTGAAGGTCGAACGCGAGGAGGCGGCGGGTCACGAGTGACGTCCGCTCGTGCCCCCGGAGCCCACATGACGGTCCAGCCCACGATCCCCGCCGCACCCGGTCGCGTCCTGTCCACGATGAACGAGGACGGGTCGCGGCGTTGGCCGCGACCGCGGCCCGCGCACGGGGCCTGGTGGCAGCGGCGGCGCGCGGTGGCGTGGTTCCTCATGGCGTTCTTCCTCACGCTGCCGTACGTGCGCATCCACGGGCGGCCCGCGGTGCTGCTCGATCTGCCGCATCGCGAGTTCCTGTTGTTCGGCGCACGCTTCCTGGCGACCGACACGGTGCTGTTCATGCTGCTCATGATCAGCACCCTGATCGGCATCTTCCTCGTGACCTCGCTGCTGGGGCGCGTGTGGTGCGGTTGGGGCTGTCCGCAGACCGTCTACATGGAGTTCCTGTACCGCCCCATCGAGTACCTCATCGAGGGCGGGCCGCGCGGGGTCAAGGCGCTGGATGAACGGGGCGGGCTGCCGCCGCGGCGGCTGCTCAAGTACGCGGTCTTCCTCGTGCTCGCGTGCGTGCTCGCGCACACGTTCCTGGCCTACTTCGTGGGCACGGACGCGCTGTGGGTGTGGATGCACCGTTCGCCGATCGAGCATCCGACGTCGTTCCTGGTCATGCTGGGCACGACGGCCGCGGTGTTCACCGACTTCGCGTGGTTCCGCGAGCAGACGTGTCTGGTCGCGTGCCCGTACGGTCGGCTCCAGTCGGTGCTGCTCGATCGTCGCTCGCTCATCGTGGGTTACGACGCGGTGCGTGGCGAGCCGCGCATGAAGGGCAGCGTGCGGACGCTGCCGGTGGTGGCGGGCGACTGCGTGGACTGCCGCATGTGCGTGCAGTCGTGCCCCACGGGGATCGACATCCGTGACGGGTTGCAGATGGAATGCCTGCACTGCACGCAGTGCATGGACGCGTGCGACACCGTCATGGCCAAGATCGGCCGGCCCAAGGGGCTGGTGCGTTACAGCTCGCGCGACACGCTCGAACGTCGCGTCGGCGGCTGGCTGCGGCCGCGCGTGATCGTGTACCCGCTGGTGCTGCTCGTGACGGGTGGGTTGTTCGTGGGGCTGCTCGCGACGCGGCGCGACCTCGACGTGACGCTGCTGCGCGGCCAGGGCGAGCCCTACGTGCTGCAGCCGGACGGCACCGTGCTGCACCAGTTGCGCTTCAAGTTCGTCAACCGTGAGCCGCACGCCCGCGCGATCCGCGTCGCGCTGGTGGGGGCGGACGATGCGCGGTTCGTGCTCCCCATGAACCCGTATCCGGTGAAGCCCGAGGCCATGGCCACGGTGAGCGCGTTCGTGGTGACGTCGCGGGCGGGTTTCCTGAACGGACGTCGGTCGATCGCATTCGAGTTGAGCGATGCGAACGGTTGGCACGAACGCGAGGTGTGGGAACTGCTGGGACCGGCCACGCCGGTGAACCCGGAGGGGACGCGATGAAGTCGGGAGCGGTGTGGCCGATGGCCATCGTCGCAGTGCTGGGTTTGACCGTGGTCGCGAACGTGTTCCTGTGGCGGGCGGCGAACGCCCCGGGGACGAACGACCTCGAGCCGGACTACTACCGCCGTGCTCTGGCGTGGGACAGCACGCAGACCGCGCGCGTGAAGTCGGCGAGCCTCGGCTGGCGCGCCCAGGCGGCGATCGGGCTGGCCGGTGCCGGCGGCGAGGAACTGCACGTCACGCTCACCGCGCACGACGGGGCCCCGATCGTGGGCGCCGAGGTGCAGGTGCTCGGCGTGCACAATCTGGATCCGGGTCACCCCGAGCACTGGACGCTCGTCGAGCAGCCGGACGGCCGTTACGCGGCCCCGGTCCATCTGCCGCACACGGGCCGCTGGGAACTGCGCGTGAACGCGGCCCGCGGCGACGATCGCTTCGAGACCGTCGAGCACGCCGAAGCGTTGCGCGAGGGCACGCACAGCATGGGCGCGGGGGGGCTGGATTGATCCCGTTGCTCCTGTCGGTCCTCGTCGCGAGCCTCCTGGGCAGTCTGCATTGCGCCGCCATGTGCGGTGGGTTCGTGTGCGCCGTCTCGGCGCAGGGCCGCCCGCTCGCGTCGCAGGTCGTGTGGCACGCCGGTCGCGGCTTCGTGTACCTCGTGCTGGGTGCGCTCGCGGGGACCCTGGGTGCGGGATTCGAGCACGGATTGGTGTCGCTGGGGCTGCCGCACGCGGCCGCGGTCGTGGCGGGCGTGCTGCTCATCGTGGGCGGCCTCGTGACCCTTGCGCGTCTGAGCGGCGTGCCCGGGCTGCCGGCCGCCGTGCCGTCGCCGTTCGCGCGCGTCATCGGCGAGGGGCTGCGCCGCATGCGCGACTGGCCGCTGCTGCCGCGCGGCTTCGCGATGGGCGCACTCACGGGTCTGCTGCCGTGCGGCTGGCTGTGGGCGTTCGTCGCGACCGCGGCGGGCACCGGTCACACCGACGGCGGCCTGCTGGTGATGGCGGCGTTCTGGTTGGGCACGTTGCCGGCGCTCGCGGCCGTCGGACTGGCGGCGGGCCGCGTGCTGTCGCCGCTGCGCACGCGTCTGCCGATCGTGACCGCGATCGCCATGATCGCGGTGGGCCTGTTGTCGATCGCGGGCCGACTCTCGATGCATGCGGGCCACGCGTCCGCTCCGGGAGCCCCCGGGCACTGCGCCCACCTGTCGGCCACGGCCGCTGCGCTTCCGGGAGGCGACCATGGCGGTCGTTGACGGGGTGGTGGACGGGGCCGCGACCACGGTCGTCGCCTGTGCGCACTGTGGTCTCGAGGTGCCGGGCTCGCGGCATGCGCTCGATGAGGTGCGGTCGTTCTGCTGCAGTGGCTGCGCCACCGCGTGGCAGGTGCTGCATGCGGCGGGGCTCGACCACTACTACGCACTGTCGCGCCGCCGTGAGGCGCGCGTCGAGGCCTCGGGACGCAGCTTCGAGGAGTTCGATCACGCCGCGTTCGTCGAGCGTTACGTGCGGCACCGCGCCGACGGACTGAACGAGACCGACCTGTATCTCGAGGGCGTGCACTGTCCGTCGTGCGTGTGGCTCGTCGAACGCATCCCCACGGCCGTGCCGGGCATGGCGGGCGCCGAACTCGACCTGGCGCGTGGCCGCGTGCGCGTCACGTGGGATCCGGCGCAGGTGAGCCTGTCGGTGGTCGCGCGGTTCCTGGACACGCTGGGCTACCGGCCGCACCCGTTCCGCGGCGGTCGCGCGGACGCGCAGCGTCGTGCCGAGGATCGCGCGATGCTGGTGCGCATCGGCGTCGCCGGCGCGCTCGCGGCCAACACCATGCTCGCCGCGCTGGCGCTCTACTCGGGCTGGTTCTCCGGGATGGAGCGCGACTGGACGCGTTACTTCCGCATCGTGTCGCTGCTGCTCGCCGCTCCGGCGCTGTTCGGCCCGGGACGCGTGTTCCTGCGCGGTGCGTGGGGCTCGCTGCGCGCGCGCATGCTGCACATGGACGTGCCCATCGCGATCGCACTCGTGGGTGCGTTCACGCGCGGCATGGTCAACACGCTCACCGACCGCGGGCCCGTGTACTTCGACGGCGTCGCGATGCTCGTGTTCCTGCTGCTCGTGGGCCGCTTCCTGCAGCAGCGCGCGGCACGCACGGCGGCGGACTCGGCGGAACTGCTGTACGGCCTGGCGCCCGCGACCGCGCGCCTGCGCGAGGGTGACGCGACGCGCGAGGTGCCCAGCGAGGCGCTGCTCCCGGGCATGCTCGTCGAGGTGCGGCATGGCGAGACGCTGCCGGCCGACGGCGAGGTCGTGGACGGCCACGGGGCGCTCGATCACGCGCTGCTCACCGGCGAGTCGCGGCCGCGCGGCGTGTCACCGGGCGACGAGGTGTTCGCGGGTACGGTGAGCCGCGGCGCCACGCTGCTCGTGCGCGTGACGCGCGCCGGCGAGGACACGCGGCTCGCACGCATCCTGCACGAGGTCGAGCGTGGCACGTCGCGGCGCGCCCCCGTCGTGCGCAGTGCCGACCGTCTGGCGGGTGTGTTCGTGGTGGTCGTGCTCGTGCTCGCGGCGATCACCTGGGCGGTGTGGCAGCGGTACGCGCCGGCCGCCGCGCTCGATCATGCCATCGCCCTGCTCATCGTGACCTGCCCGTGCGCGCTCGCGCTGGCGACGCCGCTCGCGGTCACGGTCGCGATCGGCCGGGCCGCGCGCGGCGGCGTGCTCGTGAAGGGCGGCGACACATTGGAGGCGCTGGCGCGTCCGGGCACGCTCGTGCTCGACAAGACCGGCACGCTCACCGAGGGCCGCCCGACGCTGGTGTCGTGGCAGGGGCTGAGCGCGGTGCGTGCCTACGTGCTCGCGCTCGAGGCGCACGCGACCCATCCGGTGGCGGCCGCCTTCGCCGAAGCGTGGCCGGGGCTCGAACCGGCGGTGGCGACCGACGTCCGCGTGCGCATCGGTTCCGGCGTCTCGGGTCGCATCAACGGCCATCAGGTGGCGGTGGGTTCGCCGACCTGGATCCGCACGCTGGTGCGTGCACACGATCCGGTCGCGAGCGGCACGACCCATCTGGCCGACCCGACGCTCACGCCGGTCTGGGTGGCGGTGGACGGTCAGGTCGTCGCGAGCGCCGGATTCGGCGATCGCATCCGGGACGACGTGCCGGCCACGCTCGCGCGTCTGCGCGCGGAGGGCTGGGACCTGCACCTGTTGTCCGGTGACGAAGCGGCGGTGGTCGCGGCGACCGGTCGCACGCTCGGCTTCGCGTCCGACCGGGTCACTGGCGGGGCGAGTCCCGAGGCCAAGGTCGCCGTCATCGAGGCGCTCGCGGCCAAGGGCCGCGTGGTCATGGTCGGGGACGGCGTCAACGACGCGGCCGCCATCGCGCGTGCCACGGTCGGCGTGGGGGTCCGCGGTGGGGCGGAAGCGTGTCTGGCGGCCGCCGACGTGTACCTGTCCCGTCCGGGGCTGGCGTCGCTCGCGGCGCTCACCGCGGGCGCCAAGCGCACGCTGGGTGTCATCCGCGCCGGGCTCGGCGTGTCACTGGTGTGGAACCTCGCCGGTGCGGCGATGGCCATGGCCGGTCGGGTGAACCCGCTCGTCGCGGCGATCGCCATGCCGTTGAGTTCGGTGAGCGTGGTCGTGCTGGCGTGGCGTGCGCGCACGTTCACGGGGGAGGGCTCATGAGCATCGTCGCGGTGGTGTTGCCGCTCGCGCTGCTGGTCGTGGCGGCGGCGGT
>CAZZLY010000089.1:0-4022 GCA_964655175.1 uncultured bacterium | reverse complement strand
TAGGCGGCGACCCAGGTGCCGAAGAACTGCCACGCCTGGAACTGGTAGATCGGGTTGCGCAGGAAGTCGATCTTGATCTCGTTGATCGCGAAGATCAGCAGCTGCACGCGTGCGATGATCAGGTACGCGTCGGCGTAACTCGCGTGTTTGAGATCGTCCGTGGTCAGGCGTGTGAGTTGCCAGAGCCCGAACAGGATCGCGAGGAAGAACAGCAGGCCCGGGAACCCGTACAGGTTGGCGATGTACAGGTACACGTTGTGCGGCCACCAGTAGCCGTGCCCCGGGATCTCGTCGTAGAACGGGCCCTGACCCAGGATCGGGTGCACGAAGATGCGGTTCCAGGCGTTCGCCCAGATGTCGGCGCGGGCCTCGGGGACGACGCCCGTGACCTTGGATTCGGCCAGTCGCTCGAACACGTCGCCCGTGTTCGTGTACTTGGCCACCACGAAGTTCATGGTGATCGCCAGCACCGCGATGGTCACGGCCGCGGTGAGGAAGCGCACCGGGTTGAGGCGGCGGCGGATCATGAAGAAGCCCACCGGCAGCGCCACGCCCAGCGCGACGAACACGCCTCGGGTCACCGTGGTGAACATGGTGTACACGTTGAACAGCGTGAACAGACTGAGCACCAGCGCCGACAGCTGCGAGCGGGCGCGCATGAGCAGGAAGCCCGACAGCACGAACATGACGCCGCAGTACTCGGACAGCAGCTCGTAGTCGCGGAACGACGAACCCACGCGGATGTCGCGCGTGTTGAAGTCGTTACCGTGCGTCGAGGTGAAGTCGATGAGACCCGGGATGAGCACCTGACCGGCGTGCCGCGCCTCCCAGGCCGCGAGGATGAAGACGCCCAACGCCGTGACCATCTGCGCCTGATGGAAGCGCTGCAGATCCTTCTGCGTCTGCACCGAGTTCACGATCAGGTAGTAGTACAGGATGCAGGCCACGAGCAGCTCGAAGTTGATGAGCGCCTGCCCGAGCGCGAACTGCGACTGCACGTTGTAGAACGACAGCACCGCCCACAGCAGGAACGCGGCGATGGGCAGGTCGATCGGCGTGCGGCGCGGCTGGGGGCTCATGCGCAGCGACACGCGCAGCAGCCAGATGATGAACACCAGCAGCACGAACGCGAGGTTGGTACTGCCGAAGACCGTGCCCTTGGGATAGGGAAGCAGGAACACCAGCAGGTTGAGCGCCGCCATCATGCTGAGTCGCCACGCGATACCGAACACGAGCAGCGCGACGACGACGGGGATGACTCGCTTGTTGGGCTCCCAGTACTGCAGGCCCAGCAGCACGCCGGTGACCGTGATCAGCAGGGCGTTGAAGAACCGGGAGAACGGGTCCTCGCGCAGCGGCTGCGGATCGCGGGTCTGGGATCGGTTCAGAAGACCCATCGTGCCTCCCGGTGGGGGCGAGCGGTGGCAGGCGACACCGGCATCATGGAGTTCCCTCTCCTCATCGCGACGGACGGACGGCGTGGATTCACCCCGGGGTTATCGGCCGGAGGTGCCCCGGACTTTCGCGCGGTCCGCCCGCTCGGGCCCGGCGGCCGGGTCCATCGGGCGGGAGTCTACCCCGGCCCCCGGCGGGCCCGTCCACCCGGCGGTTGGACGGGCGAGGGGGGAGTCGTTATAAGGTGCGGGCCTGTGGCGCCCGGGACCCGTTAGCTCAGTCGGTAGAGCACCTGACTTTTAATCAGGGTGTCGCTGGTTCGATCCCAGCACGGGTCACCAGTCCCCCGCGCCCCCCACGGGGGAACGGGACCGCTCGACGAGGAATTCGTGCAACCGTCGGCGCGGGGCCGCATCCCAAGGCCGAGGAATCCCCCCAGGACCCTCGTGGTCCATTCCTTTCGACCCTCACGACGGAGTCGTGTGCCGTGACCCGAGTCATCGTCGGTCTCCGTCATGGGAGCACCGCCCCGTGAGAAAGCTGACCTGCCAGGAGGTCCTGGACCAGCTCGCCGATTACCTCGATGAAGCGGCCGACGCCACGCTGCTCGCCGAGGTCAACCAGCATCTCGGCAAGTGCCGCGATTGCCAGGTCGAGGTGGATTGCCTCAAGCAGGTCATCCTGATCTACCGGCAGGAGGAACGCGTGTTCCTGCCCGAGCCCCTGAACGAGCGGCTGCAGGCCGCGCTCGAGCAGGCCTACCGTGACAAGGGTGGGGACTGCGTCGAGGGCGAGGAACCGAAGTCCTGAGCGGCGCGTGATTGCCCGCGTCGCGCCCGCGCCCTAGACTGCTCGCGTCCCGCCCGTGGAGTCCCGCTCCGCGGGCGCAACCTTGTGGACACGGCCCGCACCCGTCGCGCGCCGTGTCGCGCGTTCCCGGAGGTCGCATGCGCTCCATCCGCTCGTGGTCCGTCCTGATCGTCCTCGCGTGTCTGGCGGGGCCCGCCCATGCGGGCGCGATGCGGCTCGAACCATGGCGCGGCCACGTGTCGTTCGGCTACGGCCACCTGTCGTCGGACGGGTTCGCCCCCACGGGTTCGATCTCGGTGGCGGGCGGCGTGGACTATCCCGTCACGCCCACGTTCCGCGTGGGGCCGGTGATCGGCTACTCGCTGCTCGGCTCCTACGACGTCACGCGCGGCAGCATCACCGCGGGACTCGACTACAGTCTGTTCGACGTCGCGCTGCAGGCGCACTGGCTGCCCGCGCACGGGCCGATCTCGCGCGTCTCGTTCGGGCCCGGCGTGGCGGCCGCGCGCACCGCACTGCAGGTGGGCGGCGGCGGGGCCGGCTTCCTGGACCTGGCGGTGGACGAGCTGCGCCCCGAAGTGGCGTTCGATGTGTCAGCGCTGCCCCGGCGCATGAAGGTGGTGGCCGTCGGGCTCGAGGCGGGGGTGCGCTACGTGCCGGTGAAGCGCGTGGACTGGCTGCTCAGCACGGTGCGCTTCACGATCCACTACTGAGCGGCCCGCAAGCACGCGCGCGCGTGACGCACGAGACCCCGTGAGGCGATGGCCTCACGGGGTCTCGTGCGTTCGAGGCGCGGGGCTCTCCCGGTGTCAGCGGGTGCGCGTGCGCTTGCGACGCGTGCGCGACTTGCTCGGCGCGGCGACGCGTTCGGGCGTGCGCGGGGTGCGGGCGCGCTCGACCACGCGCACGAGCGCCAGCGCGGCGCGGGCGCGCGCGGGCGTCGAGGGCCACGGTTCGTCACGGAGGGCGCGGGCGGTGTTCATGGTCTCGGGTCTCCCGTGTGGAGAGGCGGCGGCGGCGGGGGGCTCCCGCCGGTGTCCAACGGTCATCGTCCGATCCTCCCGAACTCCTCAGCGGAATCGGCGGGCTTCCAAGACGCGCCGGGGGACGTTCGTGCGCTCTGGGACCGGGTGCCGGGACGGGGCCGGGGGCCGGGCGGGGGGGCAGCGGGTGGGCTGGCCGGTGGGCGGGGCGCGGCCCCGGACCCCTAGGTGGTACCCACCGGGCGACCAAGTCCGGGCCCAAACCGGGCAGTAAGTTCCGTCAACCCCTTGAATTGCGTTGCACGATGCCGAACGCACTCCCTAACATTGTCTGAACTATTGGACTTTCGGCGCATGTCGGGCTCACGCGCGCACTCCCCCTGCCCGGCATGTGTTCATTCCCGGTCGCTCCTGGGATGACTCCGAGGCATCGTCATGCACCGCATCGTGCCGTCGTTCACCGCGATCATGCCCGCGGATTCCATCACGTCGTTCGCGCCGTCGTCGGTCACCCGTGTGATCGAGCGACCGGGCGTGTGCGGCGCGTTTGCGTTCACGACGACGACTTCGACGACGCGTTCGCGTGTCGCGATCGTCTCGCGCACGCGTCACTCCCTTGAAGACGTGTTCGCCGCCGCGTGAGTCCCACGCGGCGGTTTCGTTTTGAGAAGAGAACAAAGCGCAGCAATCACACCAACCCCCGATGGTAGGTAGGAGGCAGGAATGTCCCCCGTGCTGATCCGGATGTTCAGCAAGACGCGTGATCGAGTGATGGCGATCGCGCTGCTCGTGATCTCGGCGACCGTGCTCGGCTTCGCGCCGGCGGCGATGGCG
>CAZZLY010000088.1:0-11881 GCA_964655175.1 uncultured bacterium | reverse complement strand
CCGTCGCGCAGGCGGAACACCGAGCGCAGCACGAACGACGTGCGCATGAGGTGCTTGGTGCGCGGGTTCTTGAGCAGCCAGCGCTCGAGTGCGTTCGCGCGCAATCCCATGCGCCGCACCACGGGCGTGTCGAGCACCGCCACCGGCACCCCGGTGATGCGCTCGGTCAGCACCACGTCGTCGGCGTCGGCGTCGAGCAGCGCCTGCTTGTACGACGCGCTCGCGTCGCACTCGGGCGTGGCGATGAAGCGCGTGCCGCACTGCACGCCGGCGTAGCCCATGCGCAGCGCGTCCACGAACCCCGCCGCATCGCCCACGCCACCGGCGCACACGACCGGCAGTCCGAACGGCTGCAGCTCGTCGAGCAGCTCGCGCGGGTCGCGCGGACCGGCGTGGCCACCCGCACGACGATTCACCGCGATCAACCCGTCCGCCCCACCGTCGCGCGCCTTCGCGGCCCAACGGGCCTCGGTCACGTCGTGGTACACGACGCCACCCGCCGCGTGCACCTTGTCGCAGACCCAGCGCGGATCGCCCAACGACGTCACGAAGAACCGCACGCCCTCCTCGAGCGCCACGTCCACCCAACCGCGCATGCGCTCCATGTAGCGCTTCGACGACTTCTCGATGAGCGCGTTCATGCCGAACGGTCGCCCGGTGCGCGCGCGCACGCGCCGCAGTCCCTCGCGGAAGTCCAGCCCGTGCACGAACGTGAGCGTGACCGGCTGCACGATGCCGATGCCGCCCGCCTCGCTCACCGCCGCCACCAGCTCGGGGTTGCTGCACGGGTACATGGGCCCGCCGATGATCGGCGTGGCGATGTGCGCGTGGCGCGTGAGCGCGGTGTCCAGATTCACGCGCGCGCCCCGGGCACGAGCCCCAGCCGCCACTGCACGCGCACGGTGGCCACGGCGTCGCCGGCCTCGTCGCGAATGGTGGCCGTCACCTCGAACTCGGTCTCGCCGGTCACCGCGGGCACGGTCACGCGGCTCTCGGCCACCAGCGTGCCGCGCGCCTTCTTGTCGAACGTGATCGCGATCCCGCGCACGATGCCGCGCACGTCGGCGGGCAGCGCCGCGGTCATCGCCAATCCGCTCGCGAGCTCACCCAGGTTGGTGAGCGCCACCGCGTGCACGCTGCCCAGATGGTTGCGCACGCCGCGGCGATCGCGCAGTCGCACGCGCGCGTGCCCGGGCGCGAGCTCCAGCACCGTGGCACCCAGCGCGCCGCTGTAGGGCACCTGCAGGCCCAGCAGCGCGCTGAACAACGCGCGGCCGAACGGCAGCGCGTGGCAGCGATTCCACAGGGCGATCACTCCGGCGCCCGGGGCGCGGCGGGGCTGGCTCATCGGGGACTCCTCGCGGACACGTGGGGCGCGACGGGCGCACGACGCGCCCGGGGAGCGTGACCCGCACAGCATGGCACAACCGCACGCGACGCGGGCGTCAGATCCCCAGTTCGTCGGCGATCGTCAGCATGGCCTCGCGCACGAACGCGATGTGCGCGTCCAGTTCGACGCCCAGTTCGGCCGCGCCGTTCACGATGTCGTCGCGGTTCACCGCGCGCGCGAACCCGGCGTTCTTCATCTTCTTGCGCACCGAGGCCACCTCGACGAGCGCGAGCTTCTTCTCGGGCGTCACGAGCGCGCACGCCACCAGGAACCCCGACAGCTCGTCGCACGCGAACAGCGCCTGCGCCATGCGCGTGTCACGCGGCACGCCCGTGTGCGTGGCGTGCCCGAGCACGGCGGTGCACACGTCGTCGGGCCAACCGGCCGCGCGCAGCACCTCGACACCGGCGGTCGGATGCTGCTCGAGCGTGGGATGCCGCTCCCAGTCGAAGTCGTGGATGAGCCCGGTGATGCCCCAGCGCGCCTGGTCCTCACCGAAGTGCCGCGCGTACGCGCGCATGGCGGCCTCGACCGCGTACGCGTGCTTGCGCAGGTTCGGGTTGGCGACCCACTCGTGGAGCAGGGCGAGGGCCTGATCGCGGGTCGGCAGCGGCGCGTTCGACATGGTCGGGGATCTCCGGGGCGGAGCGGACGCGGACGGGGCGCGGCGCGGTGGCCCACGCCCGGCAAGCAAGAAGGCGGCGCTGCGCGCCGCCTTCCCGGGAACCGCGGCCGCTTCAGGCGGTCACTTGTTCTCGAAGTGCTTCTTGTTCTTCTCGGTGTAGCTGGCCCACTTCTCGGGCACGCCGTTGTCCGGGAAGATCGCCTGCACCGGGCACGCGGCCTCGCAGGCCTGGCAGTCGATGCACTCGTCGGGATGGATGTAGAACTGGTCCTCGCCCTCGTAGATGCAGTTCACGGGGCAGACCTCGACGCAGGACTTGTCCTTCACCCCGACACAGGGCTCGGCGATGACGAACGGCATGACGGAACCTCCGAACGGACGCGCGGGACGTCGCGCGTGAGTGATCAGGGGGGAATGGAACGGGCGCGAGTCTAGAGGGGGGCGACAGGGCTGGCAAGACCCACGACGGACCCATGCCCGCCACGGCGGCACGTTCGGCCCCTCGCACCCACGAGAACGGCCGCATCCCGACACCCGCACGCCGCATCCATAGAGCATCGCGACACCGCGACGTCCGGTCCGGCACCGCGCCCATGAGCGGTTCGGCGCCGCTTGACCGCCCTCGCGCGACTGGCCAGACTCCACGGCCCCCCGCCCGAACCCGTGAGCCCACCGCCCCCTCCCCCCCGAGGCACGCCCCCATCATGTCGAACGACCTCGACCTGTCGTCGCTGCGCATCGATCGCTCGTCCCCTCCGCCGCGCCGGGGTCCGTCGCCCGTCCTGATCGCGGTCGTCGTGCTCGTGCTCGCGGTGGTCGCGTTCCTGTTCGTGCGGGGTCGCCAGAACGCGGCGCGCCCCGTGGAACTGGGCACCGCCGAGGCGACCGGTGGCGGCAGCGTCTCGGGCGAGGGCATCAGCGCCAACGGCTACGTCGTGGCGCGCACCAAGGCGAGCGTGTCGAGCAAGATCCTGGGCCGCCTGGCGTGGATCGGCATCACCGAGGGCTCGCGCGTGCGCGAGGGCGACGTCATCGCGCGCCTCGAGAGCGCGGACTACGAAGCGGCGCAGCACGCCGCGCACGCCAACGTCGCCACCATCGAGGCGCAGATCGCGCAGGCGCAGCGCGAGCTCAAGCGCGCGCAGGCGCTGCGCGCGCAGAACCTCGTCTCGGACGCCGAGCTCGAATCCGCCGAGACCAAGCTCGAGGTGCTCAAGGCGCAGGCCAACGCGGCGCGCGCGCAGGAATCCCTGGCGGCGGCGAACCTCGAGAACACGCGCGTGCACGCGCCGTTCTCGGGCACGGTGCTGCGCAAGGACGCCGAGGTCGGCGAGATCGTGGCGCCGTCGTCCGCCGGCGGCGGACTGACGCGCACCGCGATCGTGACCATGGCCGACCTGCAGACGCTCGAGGTCGAGGTGGACGTGAACGAGGCCTACATCGCGCAGGTGCGCAACGGCCAGACCGCGCGCATCACGCTCGACGCCTACCCCGACACGTCGTTCGCGGGCCGCGTGCGCCAGGTCGTGCCCACGGCCGATCGTCAGAAGGCCACCGTGCTGGTGAAGGTCTCGATCCTCGATCGCGACCCGCGCATCCTGCCCGAGATGGGCGCCAAGGTCGTGTTCGAGGCGCACGGCGCCAAGGAGCAGGCCGCGCCGCGGCGTGTGTTCGTGCCGCAGGCGGCGCTGGTGCAGGACGCCGGCACGAGCGCGGTGTGGGTCGTCGAGGACGGCATCGTGCGCAAGCAGACCGTCGACGTGGGCCCGGCCCGCGGCGATCGCATCGAGGTGCGTCAGGGACTGTCGGGCGGCGAGACGCTGGTGCTGCAGGCACCGGCCGACCTCAAGGCGGGCAGCAAGGTGAAGGCCGCGGGCCGCTGACGGTCCGACCAGACAAGGGGACAGCATGGCATCGGTTCAGGTGAAGGACGTTCGCAAGGTCTACCGTCGTGACGCCGAGGAGGTGGTCGTCCTCGACGGTCTCTCGCTCGAGATCCCCGATGGCGCGTTCGTGGCGCTCATGGGCCCGTCGGGCTCGGGCAAGACGACGCTGCTCAACCTCATCGGCGGCGTCGATCAGCCCACGTCGGGCGACCTCGTGGTGGGCGGCACCAACATCGCCCGCCTCAACGGCAACGACCTCGCGCGCTGGCGGTCGCATTCGATCGGCTACATCTTCCAGCTCTACAACCTCATGCCGGTGCTCACGGCGCTCGAGAACGTCGAGCTGCCGCTGCTGCTGGTGAAGGGCATGAGCCCGGCGGACCGCCGCAAGCGCGCCGAGACGGCGCTCAAGCTGGTCGGTCTGGGCGAGCGCATGAAGCACTACCCGCGCCAGCTGTCCGGCGGTCAGGAGCAGCGCGTCGCCATCGCGCGCGCACTGGTGTCGGACCCGCAGGTGCTGCTCGCCGACGAGCCCACCGGCGACCTCGATCGCAAGTCGGCCGAGGACGTGCTGCAGCTGCTCGAACGCCTCAATCGCGAGTTCAAGAAGACGATCGTCATGGTCACGCACGACCCGCACGCCGCCGAGCGCGCCACGAGCCAGTACCACCTCGACAAGGGTGTCCTCACCCACTGACGGAGGCGGACCATGTTCAGACTCGTGATCGTCAACCTGTTCCGCAATCCGCTGCGCACGTTCCTCACCATGGCCAGTGTGACCGTGGCCCTGTTCCTGTTCTGCACGCTGTTCGGCGTGCTCGACACGCTGCAGGAGTCCATCAAGGTCGGCAGTGAGTCGCGGCTCGTCACCCGCAACAAGATCTCGCTCATCCAGCCGCTGCCGATGGCCTACCGCACGCGCATCGAATCCGTGCCCGGCGTGAAGCGGGTCGCGGTGCAGAACTGGTTCGGCGGGCAGGACCCCAACGACGCGCGCGGCTTCTTCGCGCAGTTCGGCGTCGACGAGCCGTTCTACGGCATCTACGCCAAGGACATGGACATCATCGAGGCCTCGCCGGCACAGGCGGCGGTCGCGATGCCCGCGGGCGCCGACCCCAAGCTGGCGTCGTACATGCTCGAGCGCAACGCCTGCGTCGTGGGCGAGAAGCTCATGAAGAAGAAGGGCTGGAAGCTGGGCCAGACGATCACGCTCGCGGGCACGATCTACCCGAGCGATTGGCCGTTCACCATCCGCGCCGTGTACCGCCCCAAGCAGAAGTCGTTCGGCGACGAGACCATGTACTTCCACTACAAGTACCTGTCCGAGAAGGGCATGGGTGGGCGCGAGGCGGTCGGCACCTACGTGCTCGAGCTCTCGGATCCGGGCCAGGCGAACAGCGTGCTGCGCGCCATCGACGGCCAGTTCGAGAACGCCGCCCCCGCCACGCTCACCGAGACCGAACAGGCGTTCCAGGCGGGCTTCGTGAGCATGTACGGCAACGTGCCGTTCGTGCTGCAGATCATCGGCATCGCGATCGTGTTCAGCATCCTGCTGATCGCCGCCAACACCATGATGACCGCGGTCCGTGAACGCACCAGCGAGATCGGCGTGCTCAAGACGCTGGGCTTCAACGACGGCCAGGTGTTCACCATGGTCGTCTCCGAGGCCGCGATCATCACGCTGGGCGGCGGCCTGCTGGGCGCGCTCGGTGCCAAGCTCCTGGTGGACGGCCGCGCCGTGTTCGGCACGTTCCTGCCGCCCATGACCGTGTACTGGGGCACCGTGCTCACCGGCGTCGGCATCGCCCTGCTCATGGGTGCGGTGAGCGGCCTCATCCCCGCCATGCAGGCCTCGCGCCTGCGCATCGTGGACGCGCTGCGGCGCGTCGAGTGAGGACTGCGACCATGGCCATTCCGTTCGCCTACAACCTCCGCAGCGTGCTGCAGCGTCCCGTGTCCACGGCGACCACCGCGCTCGGCATCGGACTCACCGTCGCGATCTACATCGGCGCGCTCGCGCTCGCGTCGGGCTTCAAGGCGTCGCTCGTCGCCACGGGTTCGCCCGACAACGTCATCGTGCTGCGCAAGGGCGCCGACAGCGAGATCTCGAGCGGCATCCCGCTCGATCAGGTGCGCATCCTGCAGGCCGATCCCGCCATCGCGGTGGGGCCCGACGGCCGTCCGCGCACCAGCGCCGAGATGGTGATCGTCATCAACAAGCCGCGCCTGGGCCAGAAGGGTTCGTCGAACATCATGCTGCGCGGCGTGGATCCGTCGGCGGCCGATCTGCGCGGCGGCATCCGCATCGTGGCCGGACGCACGTTCACGCCCGGCACCGACGAGGTGATCGTGGCGCAGCGCATCGCGGGACGGTTCCAGAACTGCCGCGTCGGCGATCGCCTCAAGTTCGAGCAGCGCGAGTTCACCGTGGTCGGCCACTACACGGCCAACGGTTCGTCGTTCGAGTCCGAGATCTGGGGCGACGCCGCCGTGCTCATGCCCGCCCTGAATCGCGAGGGCTACTTCCAGAACGTCGTGTTCCGCATGAAGGACCCCTCGCAGTTCGAGGCCGTCCGCAAGCGTCTCGAGTCGGATCCGCGTCTGCCGGTGCAGCTCAAGCGCGAGCGCGAGTTCTACGCCGCCCAGAGCGAGGCGTTCACGCTGCTCATCACGGTCATCGGCACGTTCATCACGGTGATCATGGCGATCGGCGCGGTGTTCGGTGCGGCCAACACGATGTACGCCTCGATCGGTTCGCGCACGCGCGAGATCGCGACGCTGCTCGTGCTCGGGTTCCGCCCCGGCGCGGTGCTGCTGTCGTTCGTCGTCGAGTCGGTGATCCTGGCGGTGATCGGCGGGTTGGTGGGTTGCGTGCTGGCACTGCCCATGAACGGCATCACCTCGAGCACCACGAACTTCCAGAGCTTCTCCGAGATGGCGTTCCAGTTCCGCATCACGCCGCCCATCATGCTGCAGGCGATCGGCTTCTCGGCCCTGCTGGGCCTCGTGGGCGGGTTCTTCCCCGCGCTCAAGGCCTCGAGGCAGTCCCTCTCGAGCGCGCTGCGCGGCTGACGCCACACCTCGACTGTCCTTCGTCCGACGGCGGCTCCGGTTCCCGGGGCCGCCGTCGTGCTGGGACCTCCGCCGTCCCGGCGCCCCGGCCGGCGCGAGCGCACCGCCGACACGGCCGCGGCCGACCGCGCACCCCGCCCCGTGCCCGGTGGCAGCGCCCCCGCCCCCCCGCTAGACTCGCCCGGACGCCCCATCCCGACGTGCCGTTCCCGCACCCCCCGAGAGGTCCTGTCCCGTGTCCGACGTCCGCAACGTGATCATCCTGGGCTCCGGCCCCGCCGGTTACACCGCCGCGCTGTACACCGCGCGCGCCAACCTCAAGCCGATCGTGTTCACGGGTCTGCAGCCCGGCGGTCAGCTCACGATCACCACCGAGGTCGAGAACTACCCCGGCTTCCCGCACGGCATCCAGGGGCCCGAGCTCATGGACCAGATGCGCGCGCAGGTCGAGCGCTTCGGCACCGAGCTCAAGGACACGCTCGTGGACAAGGTGGACTTCTCCGCGCGGCCGTTCCGCGTGTGGGCCGACGGCATCGAGTACCGCGCAGAGAGCGTGATCGTCGCCACCGGCGCGTCGGCGCTGCTGCTGGGGCTGCCGAGCGAGCAGAAGTACATGGGCTTCGGCGTCTCGGCGTGCGCCACGTGCGACGGGTTCTTCTTCAAGAACAAGAACGTCATGGTCGTGGGCGGCGGCGACACCGCGATGGAGGAGGCCAACTACCTCACGCGGTTCTGCCCCGAGGTCACGATCGTGCACCGCCGCGACACGTTCCGCGCCAGCAAGATCATGCTCGAGCGCGCGCAGGCCAACCCGCGCATCACGTTCATCGTCAACGCCGAGGTCGCCGAGGTGCTGGGCGACGGCCAGCGACTGAACGGCGTGAAGCTGCGCGACACGGTCACGGGCGCGCTCACCGACCACGTCACCGACGGCCTGTTCGTGGCGATCGGCCACAAGCCCAACACCGAGTTCCTGGGCGGCCAGCTGCCCACGGACGCCAAGGGCTACCTCGTCGTGAAGCCGGGCTCGTCCTACACGAGCATCCCCGGCGTGTTCGCCGCCGGCGACGTGCACGACCAGACCTATCGTCAGGCCATCACCGCCGCGGGCAGCGGCTGCATGGCCGCCATCGACTGCGAGCGTTGGCTCGAAGCCCACGCCCACGCGGCCAGCCACTGACCGGAGGCGCCATGGAACGCGAAGTCCTCGAGTTCGATGTCCAGTTCGTCGGCGGTGGCCCCGCGGGGCTCGCGGGCGCGATCCATCTGGCGGACCTGATCGCGAAGCACAATGCGACGGCCGCGAGCACCGGCGCCACGCCGCTGCCCGAGCTCACGATCGCGGTGCTCGAGAAGTCGGCCGAAGTGGGCGCGCACGGGTTCTCGGGCGCGGTCATGGACCCGCGCGCGATCCGCGAGCTCATGCCGGACTACGAGGCCAAGGGCTGCCCCATCGAGTCGCCGGTCACCGGTGACGACGTCGTGGTGCTGTTCGAGAAGTCGTCGTTCCGCCTGCCGTTCGTGCCGCCGGCGTTGAACAACCACGGCAACGTGATCGTGAGTCTGGGCGAACTCACCAAGTGGCTGGGCGCGCAGGCGGAGGAGCGCGGCGTGCTCATCGCCACCGAGACGCCGGCGCAGTCGCCGCTCCTCGAGGACGGCAAGGTCCTCGGCGTGCGCACCGGCGACAAGGGCATCGACAAGCACGGCAACCGCAAGGGCACGTACCAGCCCGGCGCCGACTGCCTCGCCAAGGTCACCGTGCTGTGCGAGGGCCCGCGCGGCACCGTCGCCAAGCAGCTCGAGAGCGCGCTGGGTCTGACCACGGGCAAGCAGCCGCAGGTGTACGCCACCGGCGTGAAGGAGCTGTGGGAGGTGCCGGCCGGCCGTGCGCAGAAGGGCCGCGTCATCCACACGCTCAACTGGCCGCTGCCCGCGACCACGTTCGGCGGCGGCTTCGTGTACGGACTGTCGGACTCGCTCTGGTACGTGGGCTTCGCGACCGGGCTCGACACGGCCGACCCGACCAACGATCCGCACGGCAACCTGCAGCGCTTCAAGACGCATCCGATGATCGCGGCGCTGCTCGAGGGCGGCAAGCCCATCGCTTACGGCGCCAAGGCGATCCCCGAGGGCGGCTGGTACGCGATGCCCAAGCTGTACGCCGACGGCCTGCTGCTCGCGGGCGACACCGGCGGCTTCCTCAACGGCGGACGACTCAAGGGCATCCACCTGGCGATCAAGAGCGGCATGCTCGCCGCCGAGCAGGTGTTCGAGTCGCTGCTCGCCAACGACTTCTCGGCCGCACGGCTCGCGGGATACGAGACGCGCGTGGCGCAGTCGTGGGCGGGCGCCGAGCTCAAGGGCATGCGCAACTTCCATCAGGCGTTCGACGGCGGTCTGTGGACCGCGCTGCCGCGCACGGGCTTCCAGATGTACATGGGCGGGCTCGACCCGTTCGGCGATGCGCTCAAGGGCCATTCGAGCCACGAGCGCATGAAGCCGCTGCGCGACGTGCACCCGGGCGGCAAGCCGGCGCCGGTCAAGGCCGACGGCGTGCTCACGTTCGACAAGCTCGCCGACGTCTACCTGTCCGGCACGATGCACGACGAGGATCAGCCGTCGCACCTGCAGGTGGCCGACACGAGCGTGTGCGCCACGAAGTGCCGCGAGGAGTACGGCAATCCGTGTCAGCACTTCTGCCCCGCCAACGTCTACGAGATGGTGCCCGACCCCGACACCGCTGGGGCGCTCAAGCTGCAGATCAACGCGTCGAACTGCGTGCACTGCAAGACGTGCGACATCGCCGATCCGTACCAGATCATCACCTGGACGACGCCCGAGGGCGGCGGCGGCCCCAACTACAAGCGGCTCTGAACGCGCTGCACCTCACGTCGAAGCCCCCGCGAGCCCGGCTCGGCGGGGGCTTTCTCGTGTACGGGCGACGCGCCCGAGCCGGACGCACGAAGGGGCGCCCTCCGCGAGGAGAGCGCCCCTTCCCGAGTCGCCGCGCGCGTGGCGCGTCAGCGGTACAGCGACTTCACGTGCCCCCACGTGCTCGAGCGCACCGAGACGACGCGCACGCACTCGTGCTCCTCTTCGTCGGAGCTGAACTCCTCGATGTCGTCGGTGAGGCGATTCGTGTGGTCGGGGTTCAGATAGCCGTTGCCGATCGGCGGGACGACCAGCGAGCCGATCAGGAAATCGGCGTCCGCGATCGCCTGCAACGTCGCGGGGCTCGCCTGCGCACCGGCGAAGATGTTCAGCTTGGCCGCGATGAGCTCGTGCGCGAGCGACACCAGCCCGTTACCGCTGGCCGAGCGCGACAGGATCGCGATCAGCTGCGCCTTGGTGTAGATGACCGTGCCCAGACGCATGGACGAGACCGGCCACTTCTCGGGATGGCTCTTCCAGTGGCCCTCGGAGTGGACGCAATCCTCGTCGTCGTCGTGCGAGCTGGTCTCGAACGACGAGGTCGGGCCGTACTCGCTCGGCGTGAAGGTGAGGCCACCATCGTCGGAGCCGTTGGCGCGGACGCGGTACACGTAACTCGTGCCGGAGGCCAACTCGTCGGTGCCGCGCACCGCCAGGATGCCCGTCTCATCGAACAGGTCGCCCAGCTGGACGACGGCGGTCTCGTAGGGGTCGAGCATGAAGGACACCGTGCCCTCGACCGTGTTCAACGTCGGCGTTCCCAGGAACCGGGCGGTGTGCAGCACCGGATCGCTCTCGGACACCGGCCAGCCGCCGCGCGCGTTGAAATCGGCGGTCTTCATCCACTGGATGGAGAAGCCCGCGGGCGCGCCGGTGCTGCTGGCGGTGATCGCGACGTCGGCGACGACCGAGGCGCTGGTGCCCACCGCGGCCTGCGGTGGGTCGAGGGCGACGGCCGCGCGGGCGGGCGTGCCGAGGAGACCACTCACAAGAGTCGTTGCGACAATGAATTGCAGGGTGGTACGCATACGGGACAGACTCCCAGGGTGCACAGTGGCGCGAGTTGCATTTGCGATAGGGGGGGCCTGTGCAGAATGCAATGCTGGGGTATGATAACCACAGGCGAACAGAATCTTCAACGGCTGAACCGCGCGCCGACGGGGTTGCCCAAAGGGACTTGAAAATGAAGTCGCACAAGGACATAAGCCTCCTTACCGCGGCCCTCCTGGCGGCCGGCCTGACGCTGACCTCGTGCGCCGTGGACGGCGGAGCCGGGCTCCAGGATGACGTCCCGCCCCCCCGCCGGACCGTGGAGGCCGCCCGGCTGGGGCTGGCACCGGCCCTGCGCCCCTTCTATGACGAGCTGGCGCAGTACGGCGACTGGGTCCTGGCCGAGCCCCGCGGCTGGGTGTTCCGCCCGCGGGTGAACTCGGTGGCGTGGCGGCCCTATCAGGACGGCCACTGGGAGCCGTCGTACACGTTCGGGTGGGTGTGGGAGTCCAACGACCCGTTCGGTTGGATCACCGACCATTACGGGTTCTGGTTCCACGACTCGTTCCAGGGCTGGGTCTGGCAGCCGCAGGGCGCGTGGGCGCCGGCGTGGGTCGCATGGGTGCAGGTCGGCGACTTCGTCGGCTGGGCGCCGTTGGGGCCCGACGATCAGACCGACTACGACCGCGTCCCCGGCGGCGTGTTCACCTACGTGCCCGCGCGCAACCTGGCGCAGGCGTCGGCCGCCTCGCGCGCCAGCTTCGTGAACAGCGTGCCGGCCGATCAGGGCGACCTGCGCCCCATCGACAGCGTCACCTCGTACCGCGGCGTGCACTGGAACGCGGGGCCCGACCTCAACCGGGTGATCGGCATGGCGGCGGCCGACCGGCTCAAGTTCGACGAGCGCGAGGGCGCCGGGTTCAAGCTCGCACCCACGACCGGTCCGTCCGTCGATGCGCGTGACTTCGATCGCACGCGCCTCGA
>CAZZLY010000087.1:0-12086 GCA_964655175.1 uncultured bacterium | reverse complement strand
AGCACATCCGCCGCTGGTTCGACCACTGGCTCCAGGACAAACCGGCCCCGGAATATCAGGTGCCTTCGCCGGCGGCTCGGCGCTGAAGTTCGTGCGTGTCGTTACGTTAGGTTGCGTTTAGCCGCGGCGGGTGACGGCGGCGCCCCCGCGAGCCGCGGTCAGCGTCGGCGACTAGTGCGACGTCCGCTGCGCCGCGAGCCAGGCCGCGAGCGTATCGCGTTCGGCGTCGGTCATGCCGGTGAGGTTGCCGAGCGGCATCGTCTTCGTGTCGATCGCGCGCACCTGCACGCGCGGCGCCATCGCGAGCACGCGTTCACGGCTGTCGAGCTTCACGCCCACGGGAGGCTCGGGGAACGACGGGTTCGTGGGGTGCTCGGCATGACACGTCTGGCAACGGCGCGCCACGATCGCCAGCGCCTGCTCGTCGCTCACCTCGAACGCGGCCGCGCGCGCGGCGGACACGCCACCGTGGCCGGGGCGCGCGGTCATGTACACCGCGGCCGCCAGCGCCAGCACGCCCACGGTGACGGCGCGCCAGTCGCTCTTCGTCCGGAAGTTCATGACGTACTTGAGCACCACGCCGAACGTCGTCATGAGCAGCAGCACGAGCCAGCTCTGCGGGTGGCCGTAGCCACTGGGGAAGTGCGTGCTCAGCATCATGAACAGCACGGGCAGCGTGAGGTAGTGGTTGTGCGTCGAACGCACCTTGGCGCGCACGCCGTGCGACGTGTCCACGGGCAGGCCGGCCTTGGTCTGCGCCAGCATGGCCTTCTGGCCGGGCACGATCACCGTGAGCACGTTGGCCGCCATGATCGTGGCGATCGTGGCGCCGGTCTGGATCCACGCCGCGCGCGCGCCGAAGACCTGCGTCAGGCCGTACGCGAGTCCCGCGAGGAACACCGAGAGCAGCCCTGCGAGCACCACCGGGCGCTTCATGAGCGGTGAGCGGCACGCGGCGTCGTACACGAGCCACGAACCCACGAGCACGCCCGCCGACACGGCGACCGCCGCGCCGTGCGTCAGGCGCGAGCCGCTCTCGACCAGCATGCCGCCGCCGCCCAACCAGTACGTGACCACGAGCAGCACCGCGCCCGAGATCCACGTCGTGTAGGACTGCCACTTGAACGCGTACAGGTTCACGGGCAGTTCGTGCGGCGCGAGCGAGCGGCGCTTCACGACCTCGTAGAAGCCGCCGCTGTGCACGAGGTGGATCTCGCCCACGACGTCACCCTCGCGCGGCTTGCTCGGGCGCTCGAGCGTGGCGTCGAGCCACATGAACAGGAACGAGTCGCCGATCCACATGATGGCGGCGAGCACGTGCACCCAGCGCACCAGCGCGCCGAGCCATTCCAGGACGAACGGAGGCAGGAGGGACACGGTCGGGGGACTCCGGGGACGCGCGGGCTCAGGCGCCCGGCGCGCCCTCCTCCTTGGTCTCGGACGAGTGACCGGGGAAGTAGCGTGCGCTCGGGTCCACGAGCATCTTGGCGCCGCACACGGCCATGGCGGCCTCGCCGAAGCCGGTCGCGATGAGCTTGAGCTTGCCCGGGTAGCTCACGAGGTCGCCCGCGCCGAAGACGCCCGGCAGGTTGGTCTCCATCTTCTGCGACACCTCGAGCGAGTTGCCCTTGATGTCGAGGCCCCACGTCTTGAGCGGCCCCAGGTTGGCGACGAACCCGAAGTTCACGACCACGTCGTCCACCGCGAGCGTCGTCTCGGCCTTGCTGCGGTTGTCGTAGATCACCGCGCGTTCGATGCGACCGTCGCCCTCGAGCGTCTTGAGCTCGTGGAACGGGACGACCTTGCAGCGCGAGGCGTGCAGCTTCTGGACGCTGTCCTCGTGCGCGCGGAACTGGTCGCGACGATGGATGAGCGTGAGCTCCGAGGCGATGGGCTCCAGATGCAGCGCCCAGTCCACCGCCGAGTCGCCACCGCCCAACAGCAGCACGCGACGGCCGCGGAACACCTCGAGGCCCGGCAGCACGTAGTGCAGCCCGTGACCCTCGTAGCGCGCGAGCGAGGCATCGGGCAGCTTGCGCGGCGCGAAGTAGCCGATGCCGGCGGTGAGCAGCACGGTGCGCGTGCGATGCGTCGCGCCGGTGCTGGTGCCGATCGTGTAGCCGCCCTCGACCGCGGTGAGCGTGTTGGCCTGCTCGTTCAGGCACACGGTGGGCGAGTACTGCATGGCCTGCTCGACCAGCCGATCCACGAGGTCCTTGGCCTTGACGGCCGGGAACCCCGCGACGTCGTAGATGTACTTGTCCGGGTAGAGCGCCGCGAGCTGACCGCCCGGCTCCGCGAGGCTGTCGATGAGCTTGACCTTCATCGTGCGCAGGCCGGCGTAGAACGCGCCGAACAGACCCACGGGGCCGGCGCCCACGATCGTGAGGTCGAACAGCTCGTCAACGGGCAGCGGGGCGGGGCGAGGCGCGGGCGTGCTCATCGGGCGTCTCCGTGGGGGATCGGTCGGCCGCGGGGCGACGCGCCCCGCGACCCGGATACCTTACATCAGGTGCACGAGACCGAGGGCGACCAGGATGGGGACGATCACCGCCACGATCGCCTCGCCGGCGATGAAGCCCGACGCGAGCGCGGTGAGCGTGCGGTTCTCGCCCTCGCTCGACGTGTCCCCGCGCTTGGGCCACAGCGCGGCGACCACCGCGCCCAGGAACATGGTCACGATGGCGCTGCCGGGCACCAGCATGCCGATGCCCAGACCCGTGGGCGAGGGGCACCACTTCTTGAAGCGCGTGCCCTCGATCACGGTGAACAGGATGCCGAGCGCCACCGCGATCGCGAGCGCGGGGATGGCACCCGCGGGCAGCGCGGACAGACCCTTCGAGAGCAGCGTGGCGAACCCGGCCCACTTCTGCGAGATGGGCGACTGCAGACCGTTCTCGCCGCCGATGCCGTACGTGTCGCGCAGCAGCGGGTAGACCAACGCGACCGCCGCCGCGCCCACCGGCACCGCGAGCAGCTGCACGTACGTGAGGTAGCGCGGCTTGCTGCCCATCATCTCGCCGGTGCGATAGGCCTGCATCAAGCCCTCGGACTCCGACGCGATCGTGCCCGTGACACCGCTCGCGACCATGTTGGCCATGACGTGACCGGGCGCGATCAATCCGAACACGGCCTGCATCATGTTGGACATGGCGCTGATCGGGCCCCAGTTGGTCTCGCCGAACACGCGCAGGCCCACGAGCATGAGCGGCAGCGACAGCACGATCGCCGCGAGCGTCATCCACACCGGCAGGCCGAGCGTCCACTGCACCCACACGGTGAGCGCGGTGCACACGAGCGAGCCGCCGATCACCCACTTCATGGGGAAGTCGCCGGCGTCGAGTTCGGCGCCCGACAGGTTGCGGAACGTCTTCACGAGGATGGACCAGCGCAGGAACAGCGCGGTGAGGCCGCCTGCGACCAGCATGCCGGTCGCGGGCCACATGACCCACAGCAGCACCTTGCGCCGCACGAGGTCGTCGATGACGCCGTTCTGCAACAGCAGCGGCGGCGCGATGACCCACGACAGGATCGCGCCCGCGAGCATGCTCACGTTGACGCGCAGACCCACGAGCATGCCGGCGCCCAGCGACAGCAGGCTGTAGCTCACGCCCATGCCCATGTGCGCGCCGAGCGAGCCGAACGGCAGCATCTCGGGGATCCGGTACCACGCCTCGCGCAACAAGCGCGTGTCCTCGCGCAGCGTCATGATCACCGCCGAGGCGACCGAGCCCCAGCCCATCGCGCGCGTCGCGGTGCGCGAGCCGTGACCGCGCTCGTCGAGCACCAGGATCGTCTCGCCGGCCGCGACGCCGTCGGGGTAGGGCAGCTTCTCGTCCACCACGAAATGCCGGCGCATGGGCACCGACAAGAGCACGCCCAGCAGGCCCGCCGAACTCAGCCACAGGAACGTCTGCAGCGGCGTGAGCCGGAACGAGAAGCCCAGCGACGGGTCCATGCGCAGCATGTCGAACGCCGCCATGATCACGCACAGGAACGCGGTCTGTCCGGCCGCCGTGCCCGCGGACTGGATGATGTTGTTCTCCCAGCGCGTGAAGTCGCGGCACACGAGGCCCAGCGACAGGAAGCCCAGGAACGCGGCGACCACCGAGATGTTGGGACCGAACCCGAGCTTGAGGACGATGTACGGGTACGACGCGCCGACGACCGCCGCGATCACGAGGGACGCGAGCACGGCGCGGGCGGTGAACTCCTTGCGGGGCCCGACGGGGGCGGGTGCGGCCGACTGGGAAGTGGTCATGTGCGTGAGGCTAACAATGCACGGAGCATGGTGCCACTCGGTCCGCGGTCACGCCCCAGTGCGCTTTCGATTGCTTCCATCCAACGAATCGTCATGAATTCCGACCTTGTTTCAAGAAATTGCAATGGCAAATCAGGCTCGATTGTATTGATACTAAAGGATAGGTCTCACGGCATTTCCCCCGATCGCCGTGTGCGGGCCGCCGATGCGCCTGGCACTTGCCCAGCGCGTGGGTCGTTGCTGCGCAATCTTGGGGGGCGCCGGTCAACCGGTCCACGTTCCATGAACCACTCACCCAATTGAGGTCGCCCATGTCCTTCTCGCGCATCATCCTGCGGACGACACTCGCGCTGGTCGCAGCGTTCGTCGCTGCTCAAGCCCACGCTGCGATCTACGTCTACCACTGCATCCTCGACCCCCGGCAGGAGACGACCGCCAACCTGTCCACGGCTCAGGGCGCGGGACGCTTCGTCATTGACACCGATGCCAACACCGTGACCTATCGTATCGTCTTCGGCGGGCTGCTCGGCACCGAGACGAGCGCCCACATCCATGGCAGTGCGACCTCCGTGCCCGGGTCGGGGGGCGGTCTTCTGACGCCTCTGCCTCTGGGTAACCCCAAGGTCGGTGTGTGGAACTACACCGAGGCGCAGGAGCCCTTCATCCTGGGGGGGCTGACCTACGCCAACATCCACACGTCTGCCGCGCCGTCGGGCGAGATCCGTGGGCAGATCGTGCCGTTCAACGCGCTACTCGACCCCGCGCAGGAAACGACCCCGAACTCGAGCACCGGTAAGGGTTGGGCGACCGCGACGGTGGACACCGCCGCAAACACGATCAGCTATTACATCAGCTACGCCGGACTCAGTGGCACCGTGACGGGCGCCCACTTCCACGGCAGCAAGCTGCACGCCACGGGCGGTGGCAGCCTCAAGGCGGCGCTCACGGTCACCCCGTCACCCATGACCGGCACGGTCTCCTACAATCAGGCGGACGAGGCGGGGCTTCTGTCGGGCATGTTCTACGTGAACCTCCACACCGCGGCCAGCCCGGGGGGTGAGATCCGTGGGCAGATGGTGCCCAACATCATCCTTCTCGATGCACAGCAGGAATCGCCTGCCACGGCGGCCACGGGTTCGGCGGCGTTCGCCCTCGTGGCGGTGGACACGGCACTCAAGTCGCTGAGCTACGACATGCGCGTCGTGTCCCTGAGCGGCGCCGAGACGGGCGGTCACATCCACGGATTCGCTGGGGCGGCCGGCACCGCTGGCCCGCTGGCCTCGCTGGCGGCGGGAGCGCAGAAGGTGGCGATCTGGAACTACGGTGCCGCGAACCAGGTGGACGTCATGCGCGGCTTGGCCTACTTCAACCTGCACACCGCGGCCAACGGTGGCGGTGAGATCCGTGGCCAGATCGACCGTCTCGCTCATGCCGCTGCGGTCCTCGACGTGCCGGTGGCTCCGCGCGCGGGTGCTTCACTTGCGGCGGCCCCGAACCCGTTCGTCCGTCGCACCGTCCTGTCGTTCCAGTTGGCACGCACCAGCCGTGTGAGCATGTCCCTGGTGGGCGTGGACGGTCGCCGCGTGCGTCACGTCGCGGACGCGTTGTTCGCCCCAGGTGCGCACTCGCTCGAATGGGACGGCCTCGATGACGACGGCCATCGCGTGGCCCCGGGCGTGTACTTCGCGGTCGTCGAGACCGCCGAGGGCAAGCGCACCACGCGTGTCGTGCGTCTGGATTGAGCCTCACGCCACGAACGACGAAGGGCCCCCGACCGCGAGGTCGGGGGCCCTTCGTGCATCGAGGCGCGAGGCGTCAGTACGGGCGGCGACGGCGCGTGCCGTACGTCGAGTAGCTGGGCGTCGTGTACGTGGGGTACGGATTGCGCGTGCCGGTGGCACCCGTGTACGGGTTGTAGTTCCCGCGCGTGCCGTAGTTGTTGAACGTGTTGCCGTCCGGACGCGAGCTGTAGTGCGGCTGCACGTAGGTGCCGTTGCTGCGGTAGTAGCCACGCGTGTACACGGACTGCGCCAGCGCGGCCGAGGCGATGAGCACGAGCAGCATCGAGGCGGCGAGCGCGGTGAGGAGGACTCGGATCTTCATGATCGATCTCCGTGCGCGACCGTTGGGGGTGCCCCGCGAGCGGGGATGCCAGGGTCGGTCGTGATCGGCGGAATCCCCACCGTTGTGAGGGTCCGGACCACGCTCCCTGTCGGTCGTGCGGCTCGCACCGTACTCCTCGGCACCGATCGGGGGAAGTAGGAAAGAGGTTCCAGGGCGCGGGGGGGGGATGTCGTGCCGGCGGCCGTCGCAGTCGCTGTGGGTCGCACCATGCGCGCGAGTCGTGAATGGTGCCGGAGGCGGGGGTCGAACCCGCACACGATTTTGGTCGTACCGGATTTTGAGTCCGGCGCGTCTGCCAATTCCGCCACTCCGGCACACGAGGGGCGGTCAAGCTAACAACCCCTGCGACGAGGTGCAATCCCGAGCGCTGCGGCGCTCGGGGTTGGCAGCGCGCGCGCCGCTCTCTAGCATGGGCGCGTCCACGCCGCACCGCCCCGAAGCCGGAGCCCGCTCATGGAAGACAAGGTCCTCGCCGACGCCCGCGCCACCTATCCCGCCCACGCCGCCGGGCTCACGCTCGGGGCCGTCGTACACGGCGGCGAGTGCATGGGCGAGCCGATCGTCTCGCTGCCGCTCGCCATGGCCAACCGCCACGGCCTGATCGCGGGCGCCACGGGCACCGGCAAGACGAAGACGCTGCAGCTGCTCGCCGAGCAGTTCTCGGCGGCGGGGGTGCCGGTGTTCCTGGCCGACCTCAAGGGCGACCTGTCGGGCCTGGCGGTCGCGGGTGCGAGCAACGATCGCATCGCCGCGCGCGCCCGCGAGACGGGCTACGCCTGGAAGGGGGCGGCGTGCCCGGTCGAGTTCCTGAGTCTGTCGGGTGGACTCGGGGCGCAGTTGCGCGCGACGGTGTCGAGCTTCGGGCCCATGCTGCTCGCCAAGGTGCTCGGGCTCAACGCCACGCAGACGAGCGTGCTCACCATGGTGTTCAAGTGGTGCGACGACCAGAAGCTGCCGCTCGTGGACTTCGCCGACCTGCGCACCGCGCTGCAGTACCTCACGAGCGACGCGGGCGAGGGGCAGCTGGCGGCCTACGGCAGCCTGTCCAAGGCCACGGTGGGCGTGCTCCTGCGCGAGATGATCGAGCTCGAGCAGCAGGGCGCGGGACTGTTCCTGGGCGAGCCGGAGTTCGAGCTCGAGGACCTGTTGCAGGTCGAGCGCGACGGTTCGGGGCTCGTGTCCGTGCTCGAGTTGCAGGACGTGCAGGACAAGCCGGCGCTGTTCTCGACCTTCATGATGTGGATGCTGGCGCGGCTCTACGCCGAGCTGCCCGAGGTGGGCGACGTGGACAAGCCCAAGCTCGTGTTCTTCTTCGACGAGGCGCACCTGCTGTTCGACGGCGCGAGCGAGGCGTTCACGCAGCAGGTCGAGCAGATCGTGCGGCTCATCCGCTCCAAGGGCGTGGGCATCTACTTCGTCACCCAGAGCCCGCGCGACGTCCCGGCCGAGATCCTGGGGCAGTTGGGTCATCGCGTGCAGCACGCCCTGCGCGCGTTCACGCCCGACGACGAGAAGGCGCTGCGTTCGGCCGCACGCACGTTCCCCAAGACGCCGCACTACGACGTCGAGGCCACGCTCACCACGCTCGGGATCGGCGAGGCGCTGGTCACGGTGCTCGCTCCCAACGGTGCGCCCACGATGCCGTTCGCGGTGCGCATGGTGCCGCCGGCCACGCGCATGGGACCGCTCACCGCGGACGAGCACGCCGCCGCTCTGGCGCGCTCGACGCAGGTGAAGGAGTACGCGGTCGCGGTGGATCCGCGCAGTGCCCACGAGATCCTGCTCGAGCGCATGGCGCCGGTTGCGGAGACCGCCGCCGAACCCGCCGCGTCCGAGCCCGAGGTCGGCTCGAGCCCGGGCGGGACGACCGACGCGCCCACGCCGGCCGTCGCCGTGGGTGGCGCGCTCGCCGCGCTCGGGGCGGCGCTCAACTCGCCGCTCGGCCGCATGATCATCGGGCGCGCCGCCACGCAGGTCACCCGCGGGCTCATGGGCGCGCTGGTGGGCCCGCCGCCCCGGCGCCGCACGACGCGACGGCGGCGGTAGCGCGCCTCGGCTCAGGCCGTGTCGACGACCGCGGTGTTCTTGCGTTCGAGTTTGCCCCACCCGGCCATGCGCCCCGTCACGGCCGTGCGCACCGAGCGCCAGACCACGGCGTACATCACCTGTCGGTACATGAAGCGCTGCCAGAACAACCACGGCAGCAGGCGCTTGCGTTCGCGTTCCAATTGCACGGCGATGGTCGCCCCGGCCAACTCGAGCAGGAAGAAGAACAGGTACAGGAAGCCCACCGTGCTGAGGGATTCGACGGCGGTGGGCAGCGGTTGCCAGTCCTGCGTGAGGAGCCCCCGGGTGAGGAATCCCTGGACGAACGTGAGCAGCGCCAACAGGACCTGCAGGTCGATGATCGGCGACAGGATGGGGAATCCGATCTGGAACACCCACAGGGAGGGGAGCGCCAGACGGCCGAACCAGCCCGTGCGGCCGAGCGCGGAGCGGTGTTTCCACAGACATTGCAGTGTGCCGAACGACCACCGGAAGCGTTGGCGGTAGAGCGTCTCGAGGGAATCCGGCGCCTCGGTGAAGCCGAGCGCGTCCGGCTCGTTCGTGATGCGCCAGCCCGCACGGCGCAGACGCCAGGTGAGGTCCATGTCCTCGGCGAGCGTGTCGGACACGAACCCACCCACCGCGAGCACGGCTTCGCGCCGCCATGCCCCGACGGCGCCCGGCACCACGGTGATCGCATCGAGCAGCGCATAGGCGCGACGATCAAGATTCTGGCTCGTGATGTACTCGAGCGCCTGCCAGCGCGTCCACACGTTGATGCGATTCCCCACCTTGACGTTGCCCGCCACCGCGCCGACGCGGGCATCCGTGAAGTGCGCGACCAGACGGCCGATCGTGTCCGGCGTGAACAGCGTGTCGGCATCCAGACAGACCAGCACGTCGCCCCGGGACTCGGCGATCGCGCGATTGAGCGCGGCGGCTTTGCCCGCGTTCGCCTGACGCAGCAGCTTCACGCGCGGATCGTCGCCGTGGGCGGCTCGCACCACCTCGCTCGTGCCATCGGTCGAGCCGTCATCGACGACGATCACCTCCAGGGGAGGGACACGGCTCGCGAGCACCGTGGAGATCGTGCGCGTGATCACCGGTGCCTCGTGGTAAGCCGCGATCAGGACGGAGATCGTGTGCGCGGGCGGTTCGGGTGCGGCGCGTCGCCGGCGCACCCGTTCACGCCAGGCGGCGAACAGCGCCAGCACGGTCACGAACAGGACGCGCAGCGTGCCGAGGACGATGCCGGCGAGGAACGCCGCGTGCAGAACGGTCTGCCCCAACCACAGGAGATCGAACGCCACTCGATCCCCACCGAGTAGGGCACGATCGCCGCGCGAGACGACGGGCATGACCCCGTCCCGGGTCTTGCCCGAGAGTTCGGACACCGGTACGAAGCGATAGCCCCGCGCGCGCAGCTCGGGCACGAACAGGCGCATCGCAGCGACGGTCGCCGCCCGATCACCGCCGCCATCGTGCAGGAGCAGGGTGTTGCCGTGGCCCGCTTCGACGCGATCGACGACGTCCCGCGCCAGCTCCTCGGCCGTGCGCACACCTCCACCGGGGTCCTGCCGCCGCCAATCCTGGGGATCCAGATACTCGCCGACGGTGGCGTATCCCAGCGTGGCGGCCTCGAGGATCGGCGTGACCTCCTCGGCACTCGTCGGTTCGGCATCGGCGTTGAAGGGCGGTCGGAAGAGCAACGTCGAGCGCCCGAGCGTGCTCTGCAGCACGCGCTGCGTCGCATTCAGTTCGAGTCGGATCGCGGCGCGTGATCGGGCCGCGAGGTTCGGATGCGTGTAACTGTGATTGCCGATCTCGTGTCCCTCGCGCCATTCGCGCTGGATGAGATCGGGGTGACGTTCGGCGTTCGACCCCACCACGAAGAACGTGCCGGGTACGTGCAGGTCGCGCAGGACGTCCAGGACGCGCGGGGTCCACGTCTCATCCGGGCCGTCATCGAACGTCAGGGCCAGACAGGAATCCCGGAACCCGTGCCGCTGGATCAGGTACGGCGACGGATAGCGTGCATACTGCTCGTCGGTGAACAGTCCACTCGCGGGATCGCGATCCAGTTCGCGTTGTCCGGGATGCGGCAGGGCCGCCACCGTCAACAGTTCGCCATCCCCCTGGAAGTCGACTTCGTAGGGGAATGCCGTGTTCGCCAACGCGGTGGAGTCCGGAGCGAACCGCGGGTGATCGCGGTCCAGCAGGGACCAGACCGCGGGATCCTCCTCGCCCAGGACCCAGAGCGCCGTGTTGTGGACGCCGAGTTCCTCCGCGATCGTCCGGGCGTTCGCGGCGGTCACGGCGTCGAGCATCCACACCTCGTGGGTGCGCCCCTGTTCGTCGTCGTATTGGAAGGTCGGATTGAAGGCGAGGGAGTCGAAGTCGACGACCTCTCGCGCCGGGCGCTCGGGCTGCTCACCGGCGGCGAGGTAGAGCGCCTCCTGATAGCTCAAGGGTTCCGCAGGCGCACGGCCGCGCGGCCAGTCGTAGGCGTAGTTGCCGAGCCCCAGCACGAGCTTCTCGGGCGGCACCTGCGATCGCACACGCTCGAGGACGCGACGCGTCCACGGGAGCGAGGCGAGGGGCCCCGCGTCGCTCAACATGTAGTGCTCGTCGTAGGCCATGAGGATGACGAAATCGCACGCCCTCGCCAGCGCGCCGGCGTCGGGGACCTCGCCCTCGGCCTCCAGATCGACGCTCACCTTGAGCCCGCGCGCCGCCAGCACTCGGTGCAGGCGTGCGACACAGGCCGGCACGCGAGCGAGGTCCTCGTGCGCGAGGTTCTCGAGGTCGAGGTTCACCCCCGCGAACCGGTGGGCCGTGAGCCAGTCCCCGAGTTCCAGGGCGAGCGTGTCCTGACGTGCGACGTCGCGGACGAGTCGATGTACGAGGTTCGGATCGAAGCGGCCGTCGTGCGCGTTCGAGAGCACCGGCATGACCTGAAGGTGGTGTTGGCGCACGATGCGCAGCACGTCGAGATTGTGCGGCGTCCCGAGGGGGTTCCAGTCGCGCGCATCGAGGTGGGCCGGGTCGTCTGAGAGTCGCAGCCACAGGGGGAACAGGTGCGTCATGCGCTCGGCATGAGCGCGAAGCGAATGCAGCCCGGTTTCCTGCCACGTCGCGTAGAACGCCCCGACGATGGGCGCACCGGGGACGGGCGCACGGCCCGCCGAGTGCTCCAGGGCGGCGCGGTCGTGCGCGAGCTGATCGAGCAGTCGGCGTCGGTCGCGCTGCAGGACCAGACTCCGCAGATGTTGCTCGTGCGTGACCTTGGGCGCGGGTGCCGGAAGGTGGGGGCGAAGCGCTCGCCGCACGGGCTCCGAGAGTCCCAGCGTGCGCGGCAGCACCGGAACGGCCACCAGACTGATCAGGAAGACGATGGCGAGCGCGAGGAAGCCCGCGCCGACCGCGACGACCACACGCAGGGTCCAGCGCATCCGGCGGCCGCTCGGGTCGTGGAAGACGGGGCGTCGTTCGGGTCTCACACACCGAGCGTAGGCCGGTTCCGCAGAGGAAGCGTCACGAATCGGAAAGGCCCGCGGGGGACAGTGGCCCGCGCGGGCCCCGCGGGCCCCGGTACCGCCCGGCCCGGCCGGTCCGGGTTTGACGCGGTCGCGCGGACTGGTGTAAAAACACCCGT
>CAZZLY010000086.1:10261-12710 GCA_964655175.1 uncultured bacterium | reverse complement strand
ATGAACCTCAAGCCCCCGGCTCCGAACCCGAAGAACGAGAAGGACGCGGCCCGCAAGAAGTCGTTCTGCGCCCGCATGGGCGGGATGCCCGGCCCGATGAAGGACGACAACGGCAAGCCCACCCGCAAGGCTCTGGCGCTCAGGGCGTGGAAGTGCAAGTGAAGCACGTCCGGCTGGGCGTCGAGGTGGCGTGCATCCTCGGCCTGCTGGCGCTCGCTGCGCTCTGCATGCCGTTCATGCTCGCGTGGCTCACGTACCAGTGGTCCAAGACCCGCAAGTGTGGCAACTGACATCCCTCACCGGCTTCGGTCGGTGGCTTTCCACCCGGAGGACGCATGGCCAGCATGAAGAAGGCGCAGCAGTCGATCGTGAAGCGCATGAAGGCGATGGAGAAGGCCGAGCCCAAGGGCGCCGAGAAGCGCGAGTCCAAGGCGTACGCCAAGCTCGAGAAGCGGTTCGGCGTCGAGAAGCACGGCAAGGGCAAGCGATGAGGCTGCGCTGCCCGGAGTGCGACTACCCGCGCGCCGTCGAGGTCAAGGAGCTGTGGGAGTACGAGACCGATGGCAAGTCGGTCCTCGTGTCGTCCAACCCCGCGGGCTACTGCGTCCTCTGCCCTCGCTGCGACTGCCGCTACGAGATGACGCCCGAGGGTGCCAAGCGGCTTCGCGTCGTCGAGAAGGCCAAGCCCATGAGCGTGCCGACGCGCAAGCCCGTGGACATGCTCGGCGATCTGGCGCAGCCGACGGACGAGGAGTGAGCCTCAGTCACGACCTGCAGTCGCTCGCCCTGGCACTCAGGGCGGCACAGGACGCCCGCCGTGCGGACCCGTTGGCTGGCTTCGGCTGGCCCTCGGACAAGCACAAGCGGGCGTTCGCCTACGTGGTGGACGGGCTCGAGCTGCACCTGAGGGCGGCCAACTACGGGGCCAAGACGTTCTCGGGTGCCGCGTTCGCGGTGGCCTGCGCTCGAGGCGTGCCGATGCTCGACGGCATCACCGTGCCCGTGGCCAAGGTGCCGAACGTCGGCGCCGTCGTCGTCCGCGACTACGGCCAGCAGGTGGACAGCTCGCAGGCGGCCATCCTGCACTGGCTCGGCGACTACCCGCACGAGGTCAGCTGGATCAACAAGGGCCTCGGCTACGCGGGCACCATCCGCATCAAGCCCGAGGGCTGGACGAACCCCGACCCGGAGACGTGGTCGCGCATCGTGTTCGTCAGCCAGGAGAACGCCGACAAGGCGCTCGGCGCCCGCTGGGACTGGGCGTGGGGTGACGAGCCGCCCATCGAGGCCATCTGGCGAGAGGTCCGCAAGAACTGCAAGCACCTGTGGATCACGGAGACGCCGCTGAAGCGCAGCGAGTGGGAGTGGCTGCAGACGGACTTCGCGGGGTGCCTGTGGACGCCGCGGGACGGTCGCGTGGAGGCGACGGCGAGCCTGTACGACAACCGGTTCCTGTCGAGCGAGGACGTGGCGAGGCTCGAGGCCCGGTACCGTGGCGACAAGCTCATCAAGGCGCGTCTGTACGGGGACTACGTGGACGCGGACGGCGAGTGCCCGTTCGACTACGACGCGCTCAACGACATGAAGGCCAGGTGCGTGGCCGGCGAGGCGTGGGAGCACGATCGGCGCGTGGTGCTCTGGCGCGGACCCGAGCGTGGGAAGCACTACCGCATCACGCTGGACCCCTCGAGCGGCATCGCGGGGCGCGACAAGGCGGGGCTGTGGCTGGTGAGCGTGGACGACCGCGCGGGCATCGGGCGGCTGTACGACCACGTGCCGGTGGCCGGGCTCGGGAGGGCTGCGCTCAGGCTGGCGCGGGAGTACAACGACGCCGAGCTGGTGCCCGAGATGAACGGCGGGTGGGGCGAGGCGCTGCTGGCGGAGTGGGGCGACTACCGGAACGTGTGGCGCGAGAAGCCGCTGGACAACGTGACGCGCCGGACGTCGAACCGCGTGGGCTGGTGGACCGACGAGTCGAGCCGCGGCGTCATCGTGTCGGCGCTGCAGCGGTGCCTGCTGGACGACTCGCTGAGCATCCCGAGCGTCGAGGCCGTGGACGCGCTCATGGCCATCCGCATCGGGGACCGCGACAAGCTCATCCGCGCGCCGCACCAGAACTGGGAGGACATGATCTGCCTCGGGATACAGGCGCACCTGCTGAACACGGTGCGGAAGCCGAGGCGGTACGAGGTCGCGGAGATGAACGCGGGGATGGGGCGCGTGCAGCCGTTGGCGGTGGTGCCGCCGTGGCTGGATCGAGGGCCGAAGCGGCAGCCGGACGCGGAGTGGAACTCCTGAGCGTGACGCAGTGAGGCCTTGACGCTGTGCTATCGGTGTGCGCGTCGGTGGCACGACACAGGAGGACTCACACATGAAGCGATTCATCCTCGGGCTCGTCATGCTCGTCGGCCTGGTGCTGACGGTGGGCGAAGCCTCGGCGGCGAAGCTC
>CAZZLY010000086.1:0-10161 GCA_964655175.1 uncultured bacterium | reverse complement strand
CGAGTAAGCCACATGAGCGCGCCGGGGGACGGACCCGACCTTTCTTCGAGGGGCGAGGAAGGGCACCGCTCCCGGCGTTCACTCGAGCACGTGGATCCTGTTCGCATCCTGCTCGACGCGGCCATCATGATCCTCATCGTGTCCCTCGTCCTCGCACTCGCACACGCCATCTTCGGCGAGCCCCCACAGTGAGGTCCCGTGGCTGACAAGGACACACCTCTCGTCGAACGCTGCAAGAGGCTGTGGGAGTACGCCAAGGGCTACTACCGCCCGCGCAACGACAAGATCGAGCGCGAGCTGTCGTTCGCCCTCAAGCTGCGCCACTACGAGCTGGACTCCGGCGAGACGCGCGACCACCGTCGCCTGCGCTTCCGTGGGCGCGAGCTGTACTCCAAGCTGCGCCGCAAGACCGCCGACATCATCTCGGCCCCGCTCTACATCGAGACGCTGCCCAACGGCGCGGAGCCGTTCAACGCCGAGCTGGCCGAGACCGCCAAGTACGCGCTCGAGCACGACATCCGCGACGAGGACAAGGGCTTCGAGGTCTACGCCGAGCGCATGGTGCTGGGCGCGCTGGCCGCCCGTATCTGGTGCATGGGCGTGGACTACGACCCCGACTGCGGCCCGTTCGGTGAGATCCTGTTCCGCAACGTGGACCCGACGCGCCTGTTCAAGACGCCGGGATACCAGGACATCTGGGACAAGCGGCTCCCGTGGGTCATCGAGGAGGACGACATCCGCCTCGAGGACGCGCTCATGCAGCCGGGCTGGAAGAACACCGACCTGCTGTACGCCGAGGACTCGGAGCGTCGCCACCTGCAGGGCTCGGACGTCAATCAGACCGACGAGAGCGGCAACGTCATCGTGAAGGACAGCGGTCAGGACATCGGATCCGAGCGCAAGTCGGGCCGCTTGAAGGTCCTGAAGTGCTGGTTCAAGTACGACGAGACGACGAAGAAGGAGCGCCGGACCGACGACGCGCGCGAGATGCACCCGGAGGAGTGGCATCTGGCGTGCCCGAGCTGCGGCTGGACCTCGGACCCGTCGCCGGAGACGCCCGAGGCCGGCATGTGCCCGACCTGCGGCCAGATGGCCATGCGCGCCGAGATGGCGGTGCCCGAGGACACGGTGAAGGCCTATCCGAAGGGCCGACTGGTCATCGTGGCGCCGAATCAGGGCGTGGTGCTGTACGACGGCTCGTGGCCGTTCGCCATGCGGCACTACCCGTACTGCGAGTTCAAGTGCAACGAGCACCCGCTCGAGGACTGCGGGCTGTCGGACACGGCGCTGGACTGGTACCCGCAGGTGGCGTCGAACGCGGCGATGCGTCGTCTGTACGACCAGGTGATGAGCGCGCCGAACCTCATCATCGCGGGTGGCTCGGTGATGACGGACGGCTACGGCCGACCGTTCGAGTTCACCGACGAGCCGTGGCAGGTGGCGTACTTCACGGACCCGAGCGAGGCCAACGCGGTGCGCCAGTTCGCGGCGCAGCCCCTGTCGGGCGACATCTCGAGCCTCTACAACCTGCTGCAGTCGAACATGCGCGCGGACATGGGCACGGCCGATCTGGGCGGCGCGATGGACCAGAACCGGTCGAAGGACATCCCGGTGGGCACGGTGAACGCCATCGTGGAGAACCAGAACATCCCGACGAACCACCACATCCGGTCGTACCGACGCGCGTTGTCGCCGTTCTTCGGCGTCATCCACGACATCCAGCGCGAGACGTGGAGCACGCCGCGGTGGGTGGCGTTCAAGGGGCCGGAGGGGATGCAGAGCGCGCAGCAGATGCGCGGCTCGTCGATGCCGAACGTGAAGTTCCGCATCACCACCTCGCCCGAGTTCAAGGCCCGCACGCGCGACGAGCTGCAGACCATCATGTTCTGGATGCAGAACGGTGCGTCGGAGTCGATGGCGACGATGCTCGGCATCCCGCCGTCGCAGGCCCGGATCATCAAGCAGGAGCAGGAGCAGCAGCGACAGCAGGCCATGGAGCAGCAGCAGGCCATGGCCCCGCCGATGGGCGGACCGGGCGGGCCTCCGGGTCCGGGTGGTCCTCCGATGGGGGGACCGCCCCCTGACCCGATGGGCGCTCCGGCACCGCCCATGGGAGGCGATATGGCCGGGATGATGGGTTAGGAGTCAGAACATGTCAGCAGACGACCAGACGACGGCCGGGACGCCTGAACACGATCCGATTGACGGCAACGCGCAGGACGCGACCGGGACGGCGGACGAGGTTCAGGACGGCGGGAACGCGGCGGGCGTTGAAGGTGCGGTAGGCGCTGAGGAACGCGAGGAACTGGAGCAGCTCCGCCGGCAGAAGGGCCAGTGGCTGGCGGAGAAGACGGGCTACGAGACGGCGAAGCAGGAACTGGAGAGGCTGCGGGCGTCCTCACCGCCACCGATGGACGCGGCCAACGCCCAAGCCAGTGCCCTGATGCAGCGGCTCGCGGCCAAGGAGCAGGAACTCCAGTACCGGGCCCAGGTCCTCAACGACGACGACGCCCTGATGCAGCTGGCGATGCTCCACCAGAGCAGGCAGCAGCAGCAGGAACTCGCGTACCGCACGCAGATGCTGGAGGTCGAGCGGGAGGTCCGGCAGGACGTCGAGCGGCTCATGTACGAGGCCCGGATGCGCGGCGAGGTCATCTCGGCGGCGACGGCGCAGCGGATGGTGCAGCTCGAGCGGCTGGCCCAGAAGGCTCAGACCATCGAGGGCAAGGAACGCGAACTCACGGCTGCACAGGAGGCCAAGGCGCGCGGCGTAGTGGCCACGCGGACCGTCGGCGTCCCGCGCAGCGAAGTCACCAAAACGGAAATGACGAGCGGCGAGTTCAGCAAGGAGTGGGACCGACTGGACGGTGAGGGTCGCAGGAAGCTCAACGCGGCGCTCAACTCCGGCAAGGTCCGCATCACCGGCTGACGCTCCCGCCATAGGGAGAACACAGAATGGCCATCACGGGCAGCGTTTACGCACCGGGCTCTGTCAGCTCGGGTACCACCGCGACCAAGTGGGTCGCCGAGGAGTGGGCGAAGCGGTTCGACGTGCAGGCGTACGAGAAGGCCGCCATCTGGTCGAAGATCGACGACGTGGGCCGTCTCGGCAACCGCCTCCACATCCCGAAGCACGACAACCTGACCGCGGCGTCGGTCGGTGACAGCACCGACATGTCGTCGTTCGGCCTGACGTTCTCGGCCAACACCGAGGGTGAGATCACCTTCACCCCCGGCACGGTCAACGTGAACGTCTCGGTCAACGAGAACGTCCTCCAGCGTATGCAGTTCGACCCGACGGACGACCTCCGTCAGTCGATGGAGGCCGCCGTGGCGCAGTACATCGACCAGGACGTGGCGTCGCTGTTCTCGGCGCTGACCACGAACGTCGTCGGTGACTACGCCAGCGACATCGACCTCGCCAAGATCCTCGAGGCGCGCAGCAAGGTGAAGGCGGGTGCCAAGCAGTTCGCCGACCCCGGCAAGTACCTGTTCTTCTACCACCACCTGCAGGACGACAACGTGATGTCGATCGGCAACCTGACGCAGGCGTACGCCCGCGGTGACAGCCAGAACCCGGCGGTCTCGGGCGTCATCCAGGAGGCCTACGGCATCCAGTTCATCCCGACGGGCAACGTGCGTTCGAGCGGTGGCGGCTTCAACAACTGCCTGACCATCGGCCGCGCGTTCGGCATCGGCTTCAACAGCCGTCCGAGCGTCAAGGCGCAGCCGAACGGCCTCGCGACGTTCCTGCTCGCGTGGTGCGACTACGGCAAGGCGACGAAGCGCGACGCCTACGCCTGCCTCATCAAGTCGAAGAACACGTAACACACACCTGTGGCGGTGCGGGTCCGGGGATAGCCCCCGGCCCGCTCCGTCCGCGGAGGAGCCATGTACGAGAACAAGATCCCCTCGGAACCGCACGGAACCCTCGACGAGCTGAAGAAGTTCAACCTCGACCCCTCGCAGTACGGTTCGTGTTCGCAGCGCACCCCGACCAACCTCGGCTGCCCGTACTTCAAGTCCTGCCGCTTCCACAAGTGGAAGAACCAGGAGGAAGGGCACGAGGGTCCGCTGAACGTCGTCGTGCAGATCAAGCTCCGGCAGCAGGAGGGCGGACACGCGGACAACCGCGAGATGCCCTGCTTCATGTACTACCAGTCGGGCCTCGCCGCGCGTCAGGGTCGTCAGGACGCCACGGGCGAGCACATCGCCGTCATCGCGGTCGAGGGTGACGGGACCAAGTTCAAGTACCGCGGCAGCCGGTCGGTCGGTAAGTCGCGGGATGACGTCCGCGTCGAGCCGTTCGTCGCGGAGAAGCAGGTCGAGGAGTTCATGCGTCTCGGGCAGGTGGCCGAGTCGGAGTCGTTCAACGCGGAGATCGCCCGCCAGATCCTCGACGCGACGCGCAGCGCACCGGTGGTGGACAAGCCCGCGGACGCGGGTTCGTTCAAGAAGGCGAAGAAGGATGTCTGACACGTTCAACGAGACCGTCGCGAAGCACCAGAAGCTGCGCGAACTCAAGCCCAAGAAGATGGACCTCGTGCGCGCGTTCGGCGAGGAGCATCTGCGGGAGGGCAAGCGCGAGTGGCGCTACGAGTTCAAGAAGCGCGATGGCTCGGTGGACATGAAGAAGCTGCGGGAGTTCAAGGAGATGATGAGGCCGGCGGACCGTCTCGAGGCGTCGATCGCCGAGGGCCGGAAGATGCCGGAGAAGGCCGTGGAGAAGCGCCGCGGGCCGTCGTTCACGGTCCCGGCGCTGCCGTGGCACAAGGAGCGCAAGCTCAATCTCGCGGAGGAGCACGATGAGCAGCACGGCCGGTGACGCCATCAAGAACATCCGTGCCCTCCTGAACGACCAGGTGGGCAGCCGGTACGTGCGCACGAACGAGCAGGTGCGCAACGTCATGTCCAACCAGATGCAGCTCATCGCGTCGGACACGTACGGCGGCCTGACCAAGCAGACCACCGCCTGCACGCTGGTGGCGGGGACGGACACGTACACGGTGGCCCCGTCGGCGACGCGCATCATCTACTCGGTCGTGGCGCTCATCCGCAACTCGGACCTGTACCCGCTGCGCAAGATCCCGTTCGACGCGATGCTGGAGTTCAAGCGCAACACGGCCGCGGCGACGGGCAAGCCGGACCGCTACGCCATCTACGAGGACGACTCGCAGCTCGTGAAGGTGGTGCTGTACCCGACGCCGAGCGCCACGGACACGCTGGACGCGTGGTACATGGACCTGCCGGACGCCTTGACGGCGGACAGCTCGGTCATCCCGTTCGGCACGTTCGGCGTGAAGGCGGTCGAGCTGCTGACGGCCGCGGAAATCGCCGCGGGCATGACCGACGAGGACCTCGCGGCGTGCAAGCTGTCCCCGGCCATCGCGCAGAAGTACCAGGCGGACGGCACGCGGTTCCTGAACCTCGAGCGCGAGCGCACGGCGCGCATCGCGCAGTCGGGCGGCAGCGTCGTCCGCAGGTACTACTGATGCCCGCGAGCCTGACGCTGGCCAACGCACGCGACCTCGCGCGGCTCATCGCGCAGGACACCGCGACGACGGCGCCCGGCGTGTCGGACACCAAGGCCAACTCGCTCATCGAGGAGGCCCGTCAGTGGTACGCCAGCATGTTCCCCGACGACACGCTGGGCCTCGCGTACAACGAGTCGTCCGCGGCCGTCACGACCTCGCTGGCGCTGACCACCAGCTCGACGTTCCGATCGCTCGACACGTGCTTCTGCACGGACACGGGGACGCTCTACGACAAGGTGGACTACTACCTGCTCGCGCAGAAATCGCAGAAGGACACGCAGGCGGCCGTTGCGGCGACGGACATCGCGTCGTGGGGCTGCGTGCGCGACCCCGCGACTGACAACAAGTGGAACCTCATCTTCTACCCGACGGCGGCGGTGGCGCGGAAGATCCGCATCTACGGCCACTACGAGGTCGCGGCGCTGACGGGTGACTCGGACGTCCTGCTGTTCGGGCATCACGGCTCTCGGGTCATCGCGCGGCTGGCGGCGGTGGAGATTGCGCGCCTTTGCGGTCGCCCGACGGACTTCATCGCGAGCATCGCCGCCAACCTTCCCGAGCGCGTGCTGACCCGCCGCGACGATCTGAAGCGCATGTTGGCCAACCACGCGATGAGGACCTGACATGGCCAGCCTGACCCGCGCCGAGGCCCGCACGCTGGCCCGCTACCTCGCCAACGACGACGGCTCGAACAGCGCCTGCACCGACGCCCAGGTGAACACGTACCTCGAGGAAGCGCGCCAGTGGTACGCGAGCACGTTCCCCGAGGAGTTCATCGCGCAGGCGGGCAGCCAGCTCATCACCTCGTCCACGTCCGAGTACACGTTCACGGCCTCGACGTACCTGTTCCGCAGTCTGGATTACGCGTACATCTCGGACACCGGCGAGCCCATGGACAAGATGGACGTGGTGCTCATCGACCAGAAACTCAAGCTCAACGCGGTGACGGGTGCCGACGCGGCCCCGATGCGCTCGTGGGGCTGCCGACGGCTGACGGACACCGACTGGGCGCTGTTCACGTACCCGGCCAACACGTCGTCGCTGACCATCAACATCTACGGCCACTACGAGCTGGAGCCGCTGACCTCGGACACGGCGCTGCTGGTGGGGCAGCAGGGCAGCCGGGTCATCGCCCGACTGGCGGCCATGGAGATCGCCCGCGCCGCCGGCCGTGAGCCCGAGTTCATCGCCGCCCTCGCCGCGCAGCTCCCCGACCGCGTGGCCACCCGCCGCGCCGACGTGGCCCGCGTACTCGACTCGCAGCCCATGAGGACCTGATGGAGAACGTGACCTTCGGCCCGTTCTCGGGCTACACGAGCAGCGTCGAGCGGTTCAACGCCCCGCCGGACAAGATCACCTCGGACTCGTCCGACGTCCGGCGCGACCCGTTCACGGGTGGCTGGTACCGCCGCAAGGGGACCACCGCGGTGCTGTCGTCGAACACGGCGGGGATGCTCGAGTCCAAGTGGTCCGCAAGAGCGCGCCAGGGGCTCGAGCTGGTGTCGCCGAGCCTGACCTCGGAGCCGTACCCGACGCCCTCGGTGCTGTTCTCCAACGACAGCAACTCGTCGTCGTTCCCGACCGCGGACACGGGCTACTTCGGGCAGCTGAGCGTGCTCAACACGAACGGCTCGGACGAGTGGTACACGCTCGGATCGGACTTCTCGACGAGCAGCTACCCGACGTCGGGTTCCACGTTCAACACGGTGCATCGTCACGTGGTCGCACCGCTGTGGTACGAGAGCGGGGCGGGTGGGTACACGCGCGGGGCGTTCTCGTTCTCGCGCCAGTTCATGCTGGCGGGCTCCCGCCGGATGCTGGACTCGGGCAACTGGCGGTACTTCCCGAACCTGCGCGGTACGCCGTGCCGGTGGAACCGCGAGTTCAACAACGTCACGGGCTCGGCCACGACGAACACCATCCGGGTGATGCCGACGGGGCCGCTGCCGCCGCTCTACCCGCCGACGGTGGCCGCGGGCACGGCCTCGACGGGCTCCGACGCCAACTGGGAGGACGGCGACGCGTTCTACGTCACCGTCGTCTACAAGTTCGAGGACGGCTCGTACTCGATGCCGTTCACGCCGCGGCCCAAGAACGCCACGCTGACCTCGGGCCTCGGGTTCGTGACCATCGGCACGGTGGGTGGCGCGAGCAAGTACCGCGACATCCAGTGGACGAAGATCCCGCAGCCCCCGGCCGGGGTGACGGACATCATCCTCGCGCGCACGGGCAAGCAGAAGCTGGCCGCGACCACGGACACGCTGACCATCGACATGGGGACGTTCTACCCGGTGGGCATCATCCGGGTGGGGCAGACGACGTTCACGGACACGCTCGGCAACGACGCGGGGCTCGACGAGGCGCCGGACGTCATCCGGTTCGACTACGTGATGCCGCGTCGCGCCCGGTACATCGGCACCGGCGACCAGCGCGTGCTCATCGGCCACACGCTGCCGAGCCCGCACGCCATCATGCTGGCCCCCACGGGCTCCGCGGCCAGCCGCGACACCAACGCCGCCGACGACTCCGCCACGATCTACGGCTCGACGCAGTTCATCTACCGCATCACGACGACCACGCTCGACTTCGGGTGGGCCACGGGGCCGTCCAACGGCAATGCCGGCGTGGACTACAACGCGACCAGCATCACGCTGTCGGGCAACACCTTGCAGGACGTGGTGGACACCATCAACGCCACGACCACGGCGAGCGCCAGCAAGCAGTGGGCGGCGCAGCTCTGTCCTGGCGTCGATGGGTCGCTCGCGGCCACGAACCTCGCACCGACCTCGTACACCATCACCATCACCACGGACTCGGTGACGAACACGACGACCATCACCACGGCGTCGTCGTTCGCGGACGTCCCGCTGGGCTACAAGGTCGCGGGCTCAAACATCCCGGCCAACACGTACATCACGGCCAAGGCCAGCGCTACGAGCGCCACCATCTCGGCCGCAGCCACGGGCACCCACACGGCGGCCTACGAGTTCTACGCCGACACGGGCGACGGCACCATCTTCAACTCCACCGGCCACAGCGCTCGAGGTTACGGCTGGATCCGAGCTTACGCCGCGAGCTTCCCCGGCTTTGCCTACCTCAAGCGGTCAACCCTGACGGGCTACGACAAGGCGGACCGCAACGGCGTGTACTTCACCATCGGCTCGCCGGGCGCGGCCAACGCGGGCGTCTCGGTCTCGCCGAACGCCTTCGTCCGGTACAACCGGCGCGTGCCGTCGTTCAACGCCGGCAACCTGCTCGGGTTCGCCGACATCCAAGGCGCAGCCGTCTGCGGGTACTCGGGCGGCATCGCCATGTTCGCCAACATCAAGGGCGTCAACTCGGGCGAGGACTACGACTACAAGCTGTTCACCGTGAACCCGAGGCGCGGCGTCGTGGGCTACGGGGCCATCGCCGAGGGCAACGCATGGGCCGCCTACGCCACGCTCGACGGCATCGTCGCGGTGGACAAGACGCAGGCCGAGATCGTCCTGTCGAACGACATCCACAACCCGGTCACGGAGTCGGGGAGTCTGGCGTACGAGCTGAAGGCGTCGTCGGCGTCGGCGCGCTCGAGCGACCCGGACTCGGACGGGCAGCGGATGCACCTGGGCGTGGTGGGGACGCAGCTGAACGTGACGTACCGGACGGATTCGGGCGTGACGGTCCCGAACCGGCGCATGGTCTATGACTTCGCGCAGGGCATCGAGTCGTCGGGGCTCGCGCAGGTGGCGGACCCGGACGCCCGCAGGCCCTACGGATGGTCGGCTCCGTACACCCAGAGCGTGGGACCCGTGTTCGCCGTCGTTCGGTCGGATGACCGACACGTCTACGGATGCGGCGAAGCGAACGCCGGTACCGGCGATGGGCGTCTGGATCGACTGGACTACGGCAACAACGACAACGGGTCGTCGGTGTCGGGGGCGTTGTACATGCCCACGGTCCTCGCGCCGCCGTTCACGCGGTTCAGTTCGCAGCGCCTCGTCATCAAGCATTACAGCCCGAACACGGGACCCGGCATCACGATCTGGCGGGACATCGCCAGGGCGTCGTCGGGGACGGCGAACCTGACGACGGGTTCGGCGGTGGTGAACAACGAAGTGGTGCCCCTCTCGCAGTCCGCTCGCACGGTGGCCGACAGCATGGAAGTGAAGTGGCTGGACTCGGCGAGTGCGGTGGAGAACGCCATCTGGCAGGTCGCGGTCGAGTACCAGACCTGCCGGAAGTACTAGGAGGCACCTGATGCCGATGTTCCCCACGGTGGACGAGGACGGACTCCCGACGAAGGGCACGAGTGGCACGCCCGGCGGGTTCACGGGAGGCGGCGGCGGTGGCCCCGGCGGCGGCTCGTTCGGGTTCGGCGGAGGTGGCTTGGGGGTCGCGTTCGCGCCCGGCGGTATGCGTGGCGTGTTCGGCGTGGACGGGCAGCAGCGCCGTCGTCTCGGCATGCCCGCGGTCCCCGGAGTCACGCCCGGCGCGCCTCAGCCGTCGGACACGGTGCCCGCGATGCTCACGCCCGGTGAGATCGTCATGAACAACGGCGTCACGAGCGACCCTCAGCTCGCGCAGGCGCTCACGCACCTCAACATGATGGGAGCGCAGCGTATGATGCAGCCTCAGGGGTTCGCGT
>CAZZLY010000085.1:10570-13095 GCA_964655175.1 uncultured bacterium | reverse complement strand
CCCGACCCGTCACACCTTTTGAGGCTCAACCGATCACGGGCAGGCGGTGACGCAGGACTCGCCCGAGGCCAGGTTACCGAACAGCGACAGCCAGACCGACAGGTCGTTGGCACCGACGGCGCCCGAGCAGTCGTAGTCCGAGCGGCCGTAGGGGTTCAGCGTACCGAAGTCCGACAGCCAGGCCGACAGGTCGTTGGCGCCGACGCCGCCACCACCGTCGAGGTCGAAGGCCGTCAGCGTCGGCGAGCCGAGGAGCACGCCGTTCGCGTAGATCTTGCCAGCGTTGGTCAGCGAGCTGGCGTTGCCGGCGCCGTTCGAGCCGCCGAGCACCGTGAACGTCACCTGACCGAGCGCATCCGTGAACTTGCGCGTCGTCTTCGCCGCACAGTTGACGAGCGCCGCGGCGTCGAGCTGATCCGCACAGATGGCGATGTCCGAAGCGCCCGACGCGTCGATGACGACCGACGCACCCGACAGCGGGTTGTTGGCGAGGTCACGGACGGTGATCGTGATCAGGCCGGCCGGATCCACGACGCCGAGCGACGAGCCGACGAGCGGCACACACGCGGGGACAGAGGAGTTGGCAGGGCTGGGGACACCGGCGAACGAAGCGGAAGCAGCGACGAGGCCCGCCACCGTGAGGAGCGTGGCCTTGCGAACCAAACCAGTCATTGTTGCACCTCCCTAATGGGTGAAAACCTGTTGCAATGATCGAAGCAAGGCTCAGTTGCGCGCAATCAGGTCGGGCTGCGAGCCACCTCCTTCCGAACTCATATCTTCATGCAGATATTAGAGTTCGACTGCCTTGGCGAGCTTCAGTTTCGCTGAACAAGGCCTTCCAAGACTCTTCAAGCCTAAGGGCCATGTTCCAGCGCTGTCAAGAAAGTTTTGCCGAGTTCTCGCCGTGGAACTCTTTTAACCGCACCGCAATAAGGGCCACTTGCGCGGTCCGGAGGCGACCAGTGGGGTCCACTCCCGGCCCCACCGTCGGGGCCCCTGCGTTTCGATCCGGGTAAACCTTTGTAGCCTGTGGCGATACGTCCACTTGGTGGGCGAAACAGGGTTCGAACCTGTGACCCCTTGCTTGTAAGGCAAGTGCTCTACCGGCTGAGCTATTCGCCCTCGCGGGGGGCTGTGGTGCGGATCAACAGCGAGGCCGGGATGAGCACGCAGTACCCGGTCACGAGCAGCACCGGCGCCAGGGTGAGCGACCCCTTGGAGAGGCTGAGATAACCCGCCACCAGGACCGCCACGCCGATCGCCAGCAGGATGCTGTTGGTGACGCCCCAGTCGAAACCCAGATCGACGGCGGGGCCGTCGGTGGGCTTCTTGAGGCTCTTGGCGCGCGTGACGTTCGGCTTGTGGCTCATGGTCCCTGCCCCTGTTCTGCGACTCCCCTGCGGGAGCGGTCCGTGGCAATACCGACGACCTCGGCCGGGAGTGACTCCCGTTCGAGACCGCCGGCGCTGGGCCGAGCCGATGGGGGCTCGGGGCACTGGCGATCGCAGCGAGGATCGCGGGTGGTGCCGCCGCCTCCGTAGGGGCGCATCGAGTCATACCCACGGACGCGACGGCGGTTCCGGAATTGTGTGATTTCCCCCTACGACGTCCCCGGGGGGTTCAGGTTGCCCGAGCGCAGCCCCTCGAGATCGAGAGCCACCCAACGGAATCCCAACGACTTGAGGCCGTCGACCGCCGCCTCGCGCACGCCTGTCGCGGCCAGTCGCGCCAGGTCGGCGAGCGGCACCTCGATGCGCGCGGTCTCGCCGTGGTGGCGCACGCGCAGTTCGCGGAAGCCCAGGTCGCGCAGCAACGCCTCGGCGCGCTCGACCTGGTTCAGATTGTCGCGCGTGATCGTGGTGCCGTACGGGATGCGCGACGCCAGGCACGGCGAGGCGGGCTTGTCGGCGCTCGTCAGGCCGTACGATTCCGCGGCCGCGCGCACGTCGGCCTTGCGGAAGCCCAGATCGGCGAGCGGCGATCGCACGTCGCCCTCGGCGGCGGCGCGTCGTCCGGGCCGCCAATCGGACAGGTCGTCGGCGATCGTGCCGTCCACGATGACGCTGCCGGGCTCGCGCGCCGCGACGGCCGCGAGGCGCGTGTAGAGCTCGCGCTTGCAGTGGTAGCAGCGATCGGTGGGATTGCTCGCGAACACCGGATCGGCGAGCTCGCCCGTGGTCACGGTCTCGAGCCGCGCTCCGAACCGCGCGGCCTGCGCGCGCGCCAGCTCGAGCTCGCGCGAGGCGTAGCTGTCGGACACGCCGATCACGCCGAGCGCGCGCTCACCCAACTGCTCGTGCGCCACGCGCAACAGCAGACTCGAGTCCACGCCGCCCGAGTACGCCACGATCACCCGCGACTGCGCCGCGAGCCAGGCGCGCAGCAGTTCGAGGCGCGCGCGCCAATCGGCCTGCGCGTGCGGGCGCTGGTCGGGGTCGCGGATGGCGAGGAGCGTGGGCTCGGATGCGTCGTGCGGGACCATGGGGGCGACCATGGTAGCGACTCGCACCGCCGCCTGCATCCCC
>CAZZLY010000085.1:0-10470 GCA_964655175.1 uncultured bacterium | reverse complement strand
GTGCGGGACCATGGGGGCGACCATGGTAGCGACTCGCACCGCCGCCTGCATCCCCCGGATTGTGGTTCGAAGATTGTTGAGACTCCCGGGACAACGACTTACCGGCGCAACGGGGCCGGTAAGTCGTTGCAGGATCGTCGCGCACCGCGGCACCCCCCGGGCCTCCACAATCTTCGACGCACTACCCTTGCCCCCACGGCCGGTGCGGGGGGCCCCGGCGCCGCCCCTTGGGCGAACCCGCGACTTCCGATGGAGCCCCCCTCTCGCGACGCGATACGATATGCAGCAACGTCGCGTCCCGAAGCGCCCCCACGGAGAACTCCATGCGGATCCCGGTCATGCTGACAGCGCTGCTCGCGGCACTCGTCATGTCCGCCTCCGGGGTCGCCGCGAGTGCGCCCGCCGACACGCTGGCGCTGGGGCTCACCGATGCCAGCTGCCCCGTCGTGGCACTGGAGCCCGACACCGGCACCCCGCACGCGGCCCACGTCAGCAACGGCACGCTGTTCCATGCGTGGCGGTCGGCCACCGCCTGGAACAGCGAATCGATCGCGACGGGACTGCCCGAGGGCACGAGCAAGCCGTACGACGGCGTGGATCTGCGGCTGGGTTCGGGGGGCGCGGCCGCGATGGTGTACCGCCGGGCCGGCCGGCTCGAATGCGCGCGGCGGGTCGCGGGCACGTGGACGAGCGAGTCGCTCGCCGTCTACCCGGGCGCGCTCATCCCGGTGCTCGCCATGAGTCCGGTCACGAACGAACCCGTCGTGGCGTGGGCGCAGCGCGGCGCGGTGGGCGAGCCGTACGCGATCCGCCTGGCGCGCCGCACGGGTGGCGCGTGGGTCACGCAGACGCTCGACACCACGTCGCGCGTGCCGCTCTCGATCGGGGTCGCGGTGGACGCGCTCGACCGGCCGCGCGTCGCGTGGAGTCGGCTGCGCGCCGATGGTCGCAGCAGCCGGGTCGTCGTGTGCGCCATGGCCACCGACGCCACGGGCCCGTTCGTCGCGGCGCCGGTGGATTCGGACCTCACCGGGCAGCTCGCGCTCGCGCTCGACCCGCACGACGGCCAGCCGCGGCTGGTGTACCAGGCGACGTCGCTCGACAACGTGAGCACGCTGCGCTACCTCGCGCGCCTGCCGAGCGGCGCGTGGGACACGGTCACGGTCGCACCCACGGCACCGGGTGCGGCCGCGGCCACCGCACCGATCGCGCTCGCGATCGGCGCCGCCGGCGACCCGTTCGTCGCCATCACGGTGTCCTCGCCGATCGCCCCGCAGAACGTGCAGGGCGACGCGGGTGTGAAGCAGGGCTGCTTCTACGTGGCCCGCAGGGACATCGTGCTCCTGCATCGCGCGGCCGGCGCCGGCGTCGCGCCGTTCGAGGTGTTCGACGTCGTGCATCCGGTCGAGCAGGACGATCTGGCGATGGGCATGCGCGCGCTCGCGGCGGATGGCAGCGGCCGCGCCGCGGTCGGCTGGCGATCGCCCGGCATCGTGTGCGCGCCGTATCTGATCGGGTTCGCGCGCAGCACCGCGGTCGCGGGCGTGCGCCCCGATCCGGGGTCGAACGCCGTGCTGCGGCCGCTCGTGCCCAATCCGGTGCGGATCGGCGCCCCGTTCGCGCTGTCGTGGTCGCTCGCGCGCGCCGCCTCGGTCACGTTCACGCTGCACGATGCAGCGGGCCGCCGCGTGGACGAACGCTCGCTGGGCCGTCTCGAGGCGGGTTCGCACGCGCTGCCGTGGAGCCCCGTCGTACCGCGCGCCGGGCTCTACTGGCTGTCGCTGCGCGCGGACGGCGTGGTGATCGCGTCGCGCTCGGCGGTGCTCGTGCGCTAGGCCGCGCGCACCGCGCGACTCAGCGGTGCGTCGCCGTCGAGTCGTGGACGGGCGTGAGCGCGAGCACGCGGGTCGGCGTCGCGGGCGCGGGCGCCTCGAGCGAATCCACCGCGTTCAGATCGAGTCCCGTGGACTCGGCGGCGGCGGCCGCCGCCAGTGCGGCCTGCCGCGCCTTGGCCCAGCGGATGTTGGCCAAGTGCTCCTCGTAGGTGGGCGCGAACAGATGCCGGCCCTCGCCGCGCGCCACGAAGTACAGGTCGCGCGCGCCCGGCGTGGCGTTCATGACCGCGATGATCGCGGCCTCACCGGGGCTGCAGATGGGCCCCGGCGGCAGGCCGACGTGCCGGTAGGTGTTGTAAGCGGACTCCACCTTGAGGTCGCGGAACGTGAGCCGGGACCGGGGTCCGCGCCCGAGCGCATAGCCCACGGTGGGATCGGCCTGCAGCAACATGCCGCGCTCGAGGCGATTCAGGTACACGCGCGCGATGTGCGGACGCTCCTCGTCGGCGCGCGATTCGGACTCGACGATGCTCGCCAGCGTGAGCACCTCGTGCGGCGTCATGCCGAGCGGCATGGAATCCACACCGGCGGTCGCACGCGTGACGCGCTCGCGCGTGCGCTCGACCATCGTGCGCAGCACCACGTCGGCGCTCGTGCCCGGCAGCCACGCGTACGAATCCGGGGCGAGCCAACCCTCGAGCGACGGCGCGGCCACGCCCAGCGAATCCAGCAGCAGCGGGTCGCGCGACAGCGAATCGAGCGCGGCGGCGGGGATGCCCACCTCGCGTTCGATGATCGCGGCGGCCTCGCGGATCATGAGCCCCTCGGGGATCGTGACCATGTTGAGGCCGTACATGCCGCGATCGAGCGCACGCAGGAGCGCCGGCACCGTGGTGCCCAGTCGGAACGAGTACTGCCCGGCCTTGACGCTGCGATCGAGTCGCATGGCGCGCGCGAGCACCAGGAAGCCCGTCTGACTGTGGATGACGCCGACGCGCTGCAGTTCGCTGGCGATGTCGCGCAGCGATTCGCCGCGCTCGATCACGAGCGTGCGGCGCTCGGCGGGCGGGTGCCACCCGGCGGGCAGCAGCAGATCCTGCGCGGGCACGAGCACCAGCACGAGCAGCAGCAGCCACGCCCAGCGCAGCGGCCCGAAGGCACGCCCCGGCCGGCCGCTCGCGTCGTTCGACCGACGCCCGGCCCCGCGGTGCCCCGCGTCCCTGCGCTCCCCCGTCACGCCTGCCCGTCCTCCTGTGCGCGGTACCGCTCGCGCGCGAGCCAGCCCTCGAGCAGCGCCACCGCGGCGCCCTCGTCGAGCTTGCCCTTGCGACCCTTCGTCCGCGTGCCCGTCTCGTGGAGTCTCCGCTGCGCGAGCGCGGACGTGAGGCGCTCATCATAAAGGTGGACGGGCAATCCGGTGGAATCCCCCAGCGCACGGGCGAAACGCTCGGCCGCGATCGCCGACTCCCGGCGTTCCCCCGCCAGCGTGAGCGGCAGCCCCACGACGAGCGATTCCGCCTCGACCTCGCGCGCGACCTCGGTCACGCGCGCGACCGCCTCGGCCTCACCGCGCACGACCAGCGTGGGCAGCCCCGTGGCCAGTACGCCGAGCGGGTCCGACACGGCCAACCCCACGCGTCGCTCGCCCCAATCCACCGCCAGGATGCGCGCCAAGCGAGCCGTCAGGCGCCCACCGCGCCGGGCGCGGGGACGCGATGCTTGACCAGACGGCAGCGCGTGCCGTGCCCGGTGAACGTGAACTCCACCTCGTCGCACGAGGCGCGCATGATGTAGAGCCCGCGCCCGCGCATGTCGAGCAGGTGCTCCGGCGTGGTGATGTCGTGCGTCACCGCGACCGGATCGAACCCCGGCCCGGAATCGTGCACGAGCACCTCGAGCCGATCGGCGTGCAGGACGAACTCGACCTCGAACAGACGCGAGGCGTCGCGCTGGTGCGCGTGCTGCACCGCGTTGGTGCCGGCCTCGAGCACCGCCATGCTCACCGCCGCGGTCGCCTCCTCGGAGAACGCCATGCGCTCGCACACCGCCAGCACCACACGGTCGAGCACCGCGAGCAGCTCGAGGCGGCTCGGCAGCTTCAGCGAGAGGGTCTCGGGGGTGGCGTGGGCCATGGCGTCATCGGTCGGACGGCGGGGGCGCGAACGCGCGCAGGCGATCCAACGCGTCACGGAAATCCTGCGGCGGGACGGACGTGAACCGCAGCGTCTCGCGGGTGGCCGGATGCAGGAACTCCAGCTCCGTGGCGTGCAGGGCCTGTCGGCGCAGCAGGCGCAACAGGTTGTCGGCGAGGCTACGCTCGACCTGCCGGAGACTCAATACCTTTCTGACGCGTCCGCCGTACACGGGATCGCCCACCACCGGATGGCGCAGCGCCGAGAGGTGCACGCGGATCTGATGCGTGCGCCCGGTCTCGAGGCGACACTCGACGAGCGTGGCGAGGCCGTAGCGCTCGAGCACGCGCCAACGCGTGCGTGCGGTCTTGCCACTGGGGCCGCGCACGACGGCCATGCGCTTGCGGTCCTTGGGATCGCGACCGATCGGCAGATCGATGAGGCCCTCGTCGGGGCCCGGATCGCCCCACAGGATCGCGTGGTACACGCGTTTCACGTGGCGCAGTCGCAGCGCGTTCGTGAGCGCGAGGTACGTCTCCTCGCGCTTGGCGACCACCATGAGCCCGCTCGTGTCGCGATCGAGACGATGCACGATGCCGGGCCGACCCTCGCCGCCCACGCTCGCGATGCTCGGCGCGTGATGCAGCAGCGCGTTCGCGATCGTGCCCTGCGTCACGCCGGCCCCGGGATGCACGACGACGCCCGCGGGCTTGTCGAGCACCAGCAGATGCTCGTCCTCGTGCACGATCACGAGCGGTGCGGGCTCGGCCTGCAGACGCGGCGGACGGCGCGGCGGGATCGACAGCGCGATCGTGTCCCCCGCCTTGAGGCGCGCCGACGGCTTGCCCACGCGCCCGTTGAGCAGCACGCGACCGTCGTCGATCAGCTTCTGGAGGCGGTTACGACTGAGCCCGATCCGGGCCTTCGCCAGCCACCGGTCCAGTCGCGCGCCCGCGCCCGTCTCCGGCACCTCCAGCTCCAGCGATCGATCCATGGTCGTCCTCGGCGGGTCCACCCGCGGTGACGGTGGTCGAGGCGTCCTCGGTGGCCGAGGGCGCATCGGGTTCGCGCGTCCAGACGAGCGCGAACAACGCGACGCCGACGGTCACACAGACGTCCGCGACGTTGAACACCGGGAACTCGTGACCCTGCCACGCGAGCAGGATGAAATCCGTGACCTCACCGAAGCGCACGCGATCGATGAGATTGCCCACCGCGCCGCCCAGGATGAGCGCGAGCGACCACTCGCGCACGCGATCCATGTGCGGGTGACGCGTCCACATCCAGAACACCGCGAGCGCGGCGACCACGGAGAAGATGTAGAACGGGAACATGCGTCCCTGGAACATGCCGAACGCGATGCCCGAGTTGCGCGTGTACGTGAGCGTGACGAGGTCGCCGATCACGTGCAGCGGCTCGCGGAACTGCAGATGCTCCGTGGCCCAGCGCTTGGACCACTGGTCCAGCACCACGCTCACGGCGGCGACGCTCGTCAGGAACAGGGGCGAGCGCTTCACTCGTCCTCGATGGCCAGACGGCCGGCGCGCTGCTGGCGCTCGATGTTCTCCTGCTCCTGCACCGTGAAGCGCGCCCACGGCAGCGCCTCGAGCCGCGCGCGCGCGATCGGCTGACCGCTCGACTCGCAGACCCCGAACACGCCGTTGTAGATGCGGGCGAGTGCATCGGTGATCTCGCGCAGCAGACGACCTTCCTTGGACGCGATGTCGAACGAGACCTCGCGATCGAGCGAGTCGCTGCCGGCCTCGGCGGTCGGCACCAGCGTCTCGCCGGCGGCGTCGCGCGGGTTCACCTTGATGATCGTGGACTCCAGATGCCCGAGTTCGCCCATGATGCGCGCGCGCTCCTTGAGCAGGCGCTCCTCGAAGTACTTGAGGTCCGCCTTGGTGAGCCGCTCCTCGGGCTTGGCCACCACCATGGGGCGCGACTCGACGCGCGGCGCCATGGGGATCACCACGCGCACGCCGCTGGGCTTGACCTTGGCCATGCTCTCGACCGGCAGCACGCCGAGCGGGCGCACCTCGGGCAGCGGCTTGGCCTTGATGGGCTTGCCACCGGGCCCGATCTTGGGCGCGTTCTGCGCGCGCAGCGCCTCGGGCGTCGCGCGCACCAGCCGCGGCACGCGGTTCTTCTCGGCGAGCGCGGCGGCGGCCGCCGCCGCTTCCGCGCGCTTCTTCTCGGCGAGTTCCTTGGCGCGCGCGGCGCCGGCGTTGAGCGGCGCCGGACCCTTGGGAGCCGCGGGCTTCGCGGACGTCTTGGCGACCGGCTTGGCGGGGGCCTTCACGGCCGGCTTGGCGATCGCCTTCGCGACGGGCTTGGCCGCGACCTTGGGCGCCGGCTTCACGGGGGCCTTCGCGACCGGCTTCTTGGGAGCGACCTTGGAACCCGCCTTGGCCACCGGCGCGACGACCGTGCGCGCCGCGGGCTTGGTCGCCTTGGGCGCGGGCTTCTTGGCCGCGGGCTTGGTCTTCGCGGACGCCTTCAGCTCCGCGCCCCTGCCCTTGACGGCCGAGCGAGCGACGACGTTCTTGCGGACCTGGACCATGGGTTCCTCCGTGGGATGGATCGCGACGCGCGTGCGTGCGCGCGGCGCGAGTGAGTCACTGCACTTCGTCGAGACGCCGCACGACCTCGGTCACGAGTCGCGTGAGCCGGGGCGCGGTGCGGTTCGCCACCTCGAGCACGGCCGCGATGTCCACCGCGTGCAGGGCGTCGGGGAGGCATTCATCGGTGACGACGTTGAACGACAGCACGCGCATGCCACCGTGCACGGCGACGATGTTCTCGGGCACGAGCGACATGCCCACGACGTCGGCGCCGACGTTGCGCATGAAGCGGTACTCGGCCGCGGTCTCGAGGTTCGGGCCCGGCACGCCGATGAACACGCCGCGCTGCAGCGGCTGACGCTGCTCGAGCGCGACCTGCTCCGCGAGCGCGATGAGCGCGCGCGAGTACGGCTCGCTCATGTCGGGGAAGCGCGGGCCCAGCTCGTCGTCGTTGGGCCCGATGAGCGGGTTGTCGCCCATGAGGTTGATGTGGTCGGTGGTGACCACGATCGTGCCCTTGGGCATGTCGGGGTTCATGCCGCCGACGGCGTTCGTGATGACGAGCGTGTCGCAGCCGATCGCCTTGAGGACGCGCACCGGGAAGGCCACCTGCTGCATGGAGTAGCCCTCGTAGTAGTGCACGCGGCCCTTCATGACGGCCACGGGGCGGCCCGCGAGGCGGCCCACGTGCAGCTCGCCGGCGTGGCTCTCGACCGTGGACGACGGGAAGTGCGGGATGTCCGCGTACGGCACGACCACCACGTCGGTGAGCGCGCCCGCGAAGTCCCCGAGCCCGGTGCCCAGGATGATCCCGACGCCGGGCGTGACACCGCCCGCGGCGCTGATGCGCGCGCGCACGAACGTGGCGGCCTCGGTGATCTGCTGCATGAGCTCACTCGCCATGGCGTTTCCCGGTTCCCTTGTCCGTCGCGGCGACCCGCGCGGCCTCGAGACGCGCGTGCGCCTCGGCCTCGTCGAGCCCCTCGACCTCGATCGTCTTGCTTCGCGAGGACAGCCCTCGCACCACCGTGACCTGTCGGCGCTTCACGCCGAGCAGGGTGCTGATGAGTTCCACCACCGCCTCGTTGGCCGCGCCCTCGACGGGCGGTGCCGACACGGCGACCTTCCATTCCCCGCTCGCCGACCGCGCCAGCAGGGCATCGCGCTTCGCGCCCGGCTGGACCCGCAGCGACAGGCGCATCAACCCAACCGCATCGCCATCTCGTGCAGCGTCGCGACCACGAACGTGCGCAGGAACATGATGAGCAGCATCGCGCCGAGCGGCGCCAGATCGAGGCCGCCGAACACCGTGGGCACGAGCCGTCGGATGGGATCGCAGACCGCGTCCGACACCGTGTCGAGGAAGCGCACGATCGGATTCGACGGATCCGGACGCACCCACGACAACAGCGCATTGATGAGCAGGATCAGCCAGATGCCCTGCAGGACGTAGTCCAGCACCGTGGCCACCGCGGACAGCAGATTCCCCACCACGAACATCACACGCCTCCGTGCGTCGTGCGCGCGCCGAACAGTGCCGAACCCACCCGCACCATCGTCGCGCCCTCCTCGATGGCGACCGCGAAGTCGCCGCTCATCCCCATGGACAGCTCCGGCAACGGACGGCCCAGACGCACCGCCAGTGCATCGCGCAGGGTGCGCAGCCGGGCGAAGCCGGGCCGTGCGTCCTGCGGGTCGGTGACCGGCGCGCCGACCGTCATGAGTCCCGTGAGCTCGAGCGACGCGAACCCCGCGATCGCGTCCGCCAGTTCGGCCGCACCCTCGGGCGCGATCCCGAACTTGCTCGCCTCGCCGCTCACGTTGACCTCGATCAGCACCGGCAGGCGGCGCCCGACGGACTCGGCGCGCCGTGCCAGCGCTCCCGCGAGTTCCGCGTCGTCCACCCCGTGCACGACGTCGAACATCTCGACCGCACGGCCCGCCTTGTTGCGTTGCAGATGCCCGATCATGTGCCAGCGCACCGCGTCGCGCGCCACGGACGTCTGATGGACCTGAGCCTCCTGGACCCGGTTCTCGCCCAGATCCGTGAGGCCCAGCGCCACCGCCGCCGCGATGCGTTCGGCCGGCTGCGTCTTGACCACGCCGATGAGCGTCACCGAACCGGCGGGACGACCCGAGACCCGCTCCGCAGCGGCGATCTGGTCGCGCACGGCAGCGAGATTCAGGGCGAGGTCGGACGGGGACGCGTTCAAGGGCCGCGGCAGGGTAGTGCCGAAGGGCCACGGACTCAAGCCGGAACTGCGCCTCCGCGCGGCGGAGCGCACATCGTCACAACCCCTTGACCCATCGGCCGGTGACACGGTCGCCGGGCCGCCGCAAGGGGTGACCGGACCGCTCGAGTGCCCGCGCCCCCGCCGTCCCGGTCCCGGCCGGGTCGCCCGCCCCCGACACCGGGTCCCGGGACGCACGCGCCGCCCCCGTGGCGACGTCCGGGACGGGTGCGCGCGCGTCGTCGTGCACCGCCCCGACGCCCAACACCGGACCCCGGTGAGCGCGGGGCTCACCGGGGTCCGGTGTCACGTCGAGTCGCCGGGACGATCAGGACTTGGCGGCGTGCTTCTTCTTGTCCTTCTTGTCCTTGCCGGCGGCCTTGTCCTTCTTGTCGCTCTTCTCGGGCACCGACTGGCTCGTCACCATGGCGACCTTCCACGCCTCGCCGTTCGGCACGCGCGTGAGGACCGCGGTCTGCACGAACTTCTGCTCGGACGCCGCCTCACCCTCACCGGTCGTGACCGTGACCTTGTAGTACATCCACGCCACGCGACCCAGGATGCGCGTGCCGATGTTGCCCACCTTGTGTGCGACCTTGGCGCTCGACGTGTCGCTCGTCAGGCGCGCGACGAACTCGTGCACGTCGTCGCGACGACCGTCGGCGAGGATCTGGAACCGCTCGGCGACGAGCGAATCGATCGCCAGCGTGTCGCGCGTGGCGACGAGGTCGTGGAACACCGTGAGCGTGCTCTCGGCGGCCGCGGTGCGCTGCTTGATCAGGCCCTCGTCGTCATCCGGCAGGGAACGCGAGGTGACCACGCCGCACGAGGCGAGCGTGAGCGCGAGGACGGCGAGCAGGGCGAGGCGACGGAACATGGACGGACCTCCGGATGAAGCCGTACAGCGACCGCGGGACGGATCGTCGGGCACGACCGCACCGACCGGCGCGGCGGGACGTCCATGAGCATGCCGCATCCCGCGCGCGCGTGCGAACGGGCGCCGGGCGCGCCCCACCCCGACGGCGGGTCCCGCGGGGCGAGACGGGGGTATCGGCCCGCGGCCACGGGGGCTTGAGAGGGGGCCCGCCGGGGTGGATGGCCCCGCGGCGCCCCCGCCCGGATCGTCAGCCCAGCACCGCGCGGGCCATGGCCGTGTACACGGGGATGCCCACCAGCAGGTTGAGCGGGAACGTGATGCCGAGCGAAAGACCGAAGTAGAGCGACGGGCTCGCCTCGGGGATCGCGTGCCGCAGCACGGCCGGTACGACGATGTACGAAGCGCTGGCGGACAGCACCATGAGCAGCACGGCGTCCGGCGTGGGCAGTCCCAACACGTGGGCGAGGACCAGCGCGATCGACGCGTGCACCGGCGGCGCGATCACGGCGTACGCCAGCAGCACGGGCGCACGGCCACGCAACGCGCCCAGGTTGCGGGCGACGAGCAGGCCCATGTCGAGCAGGAAGAACGCGAGCATGCCCTTGAACAGATCGCTCGAGAACGGGGCCATGACCGCCTTGCCCGCCTCACCGCTCACGAAGCCGATGACCAACGCGCCCAGCAGCAGCAGATGCGAACCGTTGGTGAACGACTCGCGCACGATGGCGCCCAGCGAGCCCACGGGTGCGGCAGCGGGTTCACCCGTGTTCGCGGGGACGGGCTGCGCGGCGGCGGCCCCCACCGTGCGCCGCAGGCGATTGGCCAGGAACA
>CAZZLY010000084.1:0-13344 GCA_964655175.1 uncultured bacterium | reverse complement strand
GGGCCGTCGGCGCCGAACGTGAAGCCGCGCGCGGGGTCGTCGATCTGCATGGACGAGACGCCGAGGTCGGCCAGCACCACGTCGGCCCCGTCCGCCCAGCCCAGTTCCTGCAGCACACTATGCAGCCCAGCGAAGTTGGAACGCTTCACAACGAACACGTCCTCACCAAAACCCGCAGCGCGCAGACGTGCCTCGGTGCGCGGCAGCTCGAGCGGATCGGCATCGAGACCCACGAGTCGCCCGCCGGGGAGCACGCGCTCGAGGATGCGGCGCGCGTGCCCGCCGTAGCCCAACGTGCAGTCCACCGCGCGATCGCCGGGCTGCGGGCGCAGCGCGTCAAGCACCTCCTCGACCATGATGGGCACGTGCTGTCCGGCCGGCGTGCGCCCCTTGCCCAGGATGTGCGGCACGATGTCCGGGTACTTCTCGGGCGCCAGCTCCTTGTACTTCTCCTCGAACCGACGCGGATGCGTGCCGCGATAGCGCGGCCGACGCTTGTGCTCGGGGTTCGGAGGATCCGGAGGCGTGGTCATGAGGCCGGCAGGATAGCGCAGGGACCGGGAATCCTCCGAGGGTCCGGGAAGCCCCCGATCGCGGCACGCTTCCGCTGCGCGAGGGTCCTAGCGCTGGATGCGGATGACCCAGCGGTCGCCGGTGCGCGTCTCGGCGCCGCGGATCTCCCAGACCTCGGTCTCGGACTCGCTCATGGCGTCCACGGCGACGATGACCGCATCGCCGTCGGGCAGGCGCACCGTGACGTGACTCGAGTCGACCTCGCAATCGAGTGTGTCGAGTCCGAGTTCGTGCGACTCGTTCATGACGATGCCGCGGTAGGAGCCCGGTGCCAGACGGTCCATGGACGCGTTCATGACGCGCTCCTCCCGCTCCTCGGAGTCCGGCCCCTGACCACAACCCACGAGGCTCAGCAGCAGCAGTGCGAACGCACTCCACACGAGGGCGCGCGGAACCCGTCGAGCGAACGACGTGCGCGCGAACGGCCGCGCGGAACGGACCGACATGATGACGACGACCTCCGGGGGCTGTACGGCGACCGGGCGGAGGCAGAGCGCGCCCGGGGTGGCACCGAACGTGGGCAGCATACCCAAAGTCCGCCCGGGAACAGAAGTCCTTCCGGGACCGAACGGAGCTCGTTCACCCAAGGGCGACATCGTGCGCCCCCCGGGAACGAACGGGGCCCCCGGTCGTACCCGACCGAGGGCCCACGCGTTGAGCTCAAGCGTGCGAGCGTTACTTGCGCTTCGCGCGCGCCTTCGACTTCGTCGGCTTGACGTAGCGGCAGATCACGCGCGTCGTGATGCCGCCGCGCACGTTGAACAGGCCCACGACCTTGAGCTCCTTGGGCTTCATCGCGCGCACGAGGTCGTCGAGGATGCGGTTCGTCACCTGCTCGAAGTAGTGCCCCTCGTTGCGGAACGCCCAGATGTAGAGCTTGAGCGACTTGAGCTCGACGCACAGCTCGTCGGGCACGTAACGCACCACGATCGTGCCGAAATCGGGCTGACCCGTGACCGGACAGAGCGCCGTGTACTCGGGACACTCGTGACGGATCCAGTACTCGCGGCCGGGCGACGGGTTCTTGAAGGTGACCAGGTCCTTGGACGGCTTCGACGGCATCGGGGGCTCCTGTGGGGGTGGTGGAACGTCGGAGTGTGCCGCGTCCCCACGGGCGCGGTCAACCTCGGGGTCGCGCGCGGGCCCCGCGTCGTGCTACCGTTTTCGGCCCTATGAAGCGTGTCTTCCTCGAGACCTACGGTTGTCAGATGAACGTGGCCGACTCCGAGCTCATGGCCGGCGTGTTGCAGCGCGCCGGCATGGAGCTGGTGGAGCGCGCCGACGACGCGGACGCGGTGATCCTCAACACCTGCGCCATCCGTGAGCACGCCGAACTGCGCGTGCTCGGTCGTCTCGGGGAGTTCGCGCACCTCAAGCTCAAGAACCCCGACCTCATCGTGGGCGTGGCCGGCTGCATGGCGCAGCACCTGCGCAAGCGCCTGCTCGACCAGAAGCGCGTGCTCGATCTGGTCGTGGGCCCCGACGGCTATCGCAACCTGCCCGAACTGCTGCAGCGCGCGGCCAACGTGCCCACCGCCGAGATCCGTCTGGATCGCGACGAGACCTACGGCGACCTCGAGCCCAAGCGCGCGCCCGGCGTGCGCGCCTGGGTCACCGTGCAGCGCGGCTGCGACAAGTTCTGCACGTACTGCGTCGTCCCCTACACGCGCGGCCGCGAGCGCTCGCTGCCCATGGCCGACCTCGTGCGTCAGGTGCAGGTGGCGGCCGAGCAGGGCTTCCGCGAGATCGTGTTCCTGGGCCAGACGGTGAACTCGTACCACGACGGCACGCACGACTTCGCCGATCTGCTGCGCGCCGCCAACGACGTGCCGGGCGTGCTGCGCATCCGCTACACGTCGCCGCATCCGAGCGACATGAGCGACCGCGTCATCGCCGCCATGGCCGAGTGCGAGAAGGTCATGCCGCACGTGCACCTGCCGCTGCAGAGCGCGTCGGACCCGGTGCTCGAGGCCATGAACCGCACCTACACGCTGGCGCAGTACGAGGACGTGCTGGGCCGCATCCGCGCACGCATCCCCGGCGTGGCGGTGAGCACCGACGTCATCGTGGGCTTCCCCGGCGAGTCTGACACCGACTTCGAGGCCACGCGATCGTTCATGCGGCGGGCGCGGTTCGACAGCGCGTTCCTGTTCAAGTACTCGGCCCGTCCCGACACGCGCGCGTTCAAGCTCGACGAGACCGTGGACGAACCCGAGAAGGGCCGTCGCCTGCAGATCCTGATCGACGAGCAGCACGCGACCTCGGGCGAGATCATGGACGGGTTCCTCAACCGCGAGGTCGAGGTGCTCGTGGACGGCCCGTCGTGGCGCGGCAAGGGCGATCAGCCGCCGCAGCTGCACGGCAAGAGCCGCGAGTTCAAGACCGTCGTGTGGCCCGACGACGGCGCGCAGCCGGGGACGCTGCAGCGCGTCAAGGTCGTGGGTGCCACCCCGGTCACGCTGCTCGGCGAATCGGTCGCTCAGCCGCGCCCCGAACCGCTCGTCTCGATCGGCGGCTGAGTCGCGCGGCGGGCGTCAGCCCCGCGCGCGCAGCTGCCAGGCCGCGAGCCCGGCACCGATGACGCCGGCCTGCTCGCCCAGCGTGGCGGGCACGATGCGCAGCCCGCGCCGGTGCGACGCCAGCATGTAACGCGCGCACTTCTCGCGCAGCGGTCCGAACATGCGCTCCCCCGCCTGCGCCACGCCGCCGCCGACCACGATGACGTCGGGGTTCAGCAGCGCGGTCGCGGCCGACAGCATCTGCGCCAAGTGCTCGAGCATCGCATCGATCGCGGCGGCCGCGCGCGGATCGCTCGACTCGAACACCTCGCGCGCGTTGCGCACGTCGAGCCCCGCCTCGCGCGCACGCGCGATGAGCCCGGAGCCGCTCGCCATGGGCTCGGCGCAACCCTGCACGCCGCAGCCGCACGCGGGCCCGCGGCTCGCGAGCGCCATGTGACCGATCTCGCCCGCCCCGCCGAACGCGCCCTTGAGCACGTGTCCGTCCACCACGATGCCGCAGCCCACGCCCGTGCCCACCGTGACGGTGAGCGAGAGTCGCGCGCCCTTGCCGGCGCCCGCGGTGTGTTCCGCGAGTGCCGCCATGTTGGCGTCGTTGTCCACCGCGACCGGACGCCCCAGCGTGCGCTCCAGCCGCTCGCGCAGCGGGAAGTCGGCGGGCAGGTTCACGTTCGGCGTGCGATCCACGATGCCGCCCGTGACCGGGTGGATCACGCCCGGCGAGCCGAAGCCCGCGGCCGCGGTCGAAGCGCCCTCGCCCACGACGCGCGCCGCATCGGCGATGGCCGCGAACAGCGCGGTCTCACCTTCGGAGGCGTGCGACGGCACCTTGGTGAAGCCGTGCACCGCGCCGTCGTGGGCGATGCGCGCCACCTTGATGTCGGTGCCGCCGAGGTCGAATGCGAGCAGGGTCTCGAACATGGCGCACGACCTTGCCGCAGGGCGGACGCTTAGGCAAGCGGCCCGCCCCGCCACCGACCGCAGGGCTCGACGTGCCCCGACCCGTGCATCGGCACGGCCCCGCACGCTAGACTGCGCCCCCATGCGCCCCCGTCCGTCCGTGCTCGTCGCCGCACTCGCGATCGCCCTGCTGCCCGCGCCGTTGCGCGGGGGCGAGACCGTCACGCGCGTGCCGACCTCGGGACCGTCCGCCGAGGTCTCGGTGACCACGGATCGCTGGGGCATCCCGCATCTCGAGGCGCGCTCGCTCGACGACCTTTATTTCGCCTGGGGTTGGGTGGATGCGCGCGACCGGCTGTGGCAGATGGTGCACACGCGCGCGGCCGCCGAAGGCCGGACGCACCGCTGGCTGGGTAACGCGCAGTTGCAGGCCGACGGCGGTGCGCAGTTGTTCCGCCTGCGCGAGCGCGCCGACGCGATCTGGCAGCGCGATCGCCGCGACCCGCTCGTGCGAAGCTCGCTCGAGCGCTACGCCGCGGGCGTGAACGCGGTTCTGGCCGACTGCCGTGCGGGGCGTCGCGCATGGCCCGCGGAGCTCGCGCGCTTGAACGAACGCCCCCGGGACTGGGCACCGCAGGACGTGGTGCTCGTGCTGCTGGGGCTGGGCGTCACGCTCGATCTGGATTTCCCCGAACTCGCCGAAGCGCGCTCGGTGCGCGAGCACGGCGCCGCGTGGGTCACCGAGCGCCGTCGCTACGAGGACCGGTGGCTCTACGACACGGTGCCCGACACCGCGGCCGTGCGCATGTGGCCCGCGCGCGCCGAGGGCTCCGTCCCGAGCGGCCGCACGAGCCTCGCCCCCGGCCCCTCGCCCGCCGCCGCGCGCGAGGCCGATCGCTGGCTCGCTGCGTACCCCACGCGCGCCACCGATGGCAGCGATCGTGCGAGCAACCAGTTCGTCGTGGGTGCGCGCCGCGCGGCACGTGGGGCGCCCCTGCTCGCCAACGATCCGCATCTGGCGCTCACCTCACCCGGGGCGTTCCACGTCGTGCACGTGCACGTGCCCGGGCAGGTGGATGCGATCGGCGCGGCCGTGCCGGGCCTGCCGCTCATCGCGAGCGGCCGCAACCGCCGCGCCGCCTGGGGCGTGACCGCGGTCTCGGCCGACGTGATCGACGTGTACGCCGACACGCTGTCGCAGGATCGCAAGCGCGTGCGCACGCACGCGGGCGACGGCACGAGCGGCTGGGCGGACGTGCGCACCGAACCGTACGCCCTCACCTACAAGGTGCTCGGCGTGCTGCCCGTGCCCGTGCCGACGTTCATGAACGCACGTCGCTACACGCCGCACGGTCCGGTGCTGGTGTGGGACACGAAGCAGGGCATCGCGTTCAGCGCCCGCTGGAGCGCGCTCGAGGACGACCGCATCACGCTCACCGGCCTGCTCGGGCTCGAACGTTCGCGCGATGCGGCCGAACTCGAACGACGCGCGGCGACCCTGGTGACGCCGTGCCTCAATCTTGTGGCGGCCGACGTGGACGGAGGCGCGATCTACCGCGCCAACGGGCTGCTGCCCATCCGGCCCGTGCGCCCCGCACCGGGACCGTTGCCGAGCGACGGCCTCCACGAGTGGCAGGGCTTCGTGCCCACCGCCGACATGCCGCACTGGAACGTGCCCGCCGGCTCGTTCGCGGTGAACGCCAACAACCGTCCCGTGGGCGACGCCTGGCCGTGGGACCTGCCGCGCTACGACTGGGCGCACGATCGTGCGCGCCGCATCGCCCAACGTCTCGCGGGTGATGCCAGCCTCACGTTGGCCGACGTGATGAGCGTGCAGAACGACGTCGTCTCGCTGGCGGCCGACCGGCACGTGCGCAACCTGCTGGCGTGCGCCGATTCGCTCGCGAGCGTGCTGCCCGCGCGTTCGCGCGCCGCGCTCGACACGCTGCGGCACTGGGACCTCGTGGTGCGCCGGGATCGCGTGGCCCCGACGTTGTACCGCGCATGGTTCGCGGCGCTGCAACGCCGACTCGGCACCGAGGGGCTACCGGGGCTGACGCTCGCCGCGCTCATGGACCGCGCCCCCGAGACGCTTGCGGGCGTCCCCACGAAGGGCGAGCCCGAGACGCCGGCGGTGGCGGCGGCCGCCTCGCTCGCCACCGCGCTCGACACGCTCGCCGCCAAGCTGGGCCCCGACCTGGCGACGTGGACCTACGGCCGTGCACACCGCGCGCGGTTCCGTCACGTGCTCTCGTCGCTCGATGGGCGCGCGCGCTGGGAACAGGCGACCGTGCCCATGGACGGGGACAACGCCACGCCGAGCGTGGGCCCGTCGCGTCTGCCGTGGAGCACCGAGGTCGCGTTCGGCCCGGTCTACCGCCACGTGGCCGATCTCGCCGACAGCACGATGTCGTGGGGCGTCGTGCCGCCGTTCAACAGCGCCGCATCCGCGTCGCACGGCGACCGCGACCTGCGAGATCGCTGGGCGACGCACGGCTACGTGCCGTTCCTGCTCGAGCGCGCGCGCATCGAACGCGAGGCCGCGGAACGCCTCGTCCTGACGCGCTGAACGCAGCCCTTCGCCGCACGTCTGCATCCGCCCGTGGGGGTCCGCCACGGGCGCGGATTCCGGCGACCGCGTAACACCCTCGTTACGCGACTTCGCATCTCCTTCACATGACCGACACGGGGCGCGACCGCACCGACCCCTACCTTGGCGTCGGTCGCAGGAAGCCCCCGAACCCGCCGGTCCACCCCCGTCACGTCGACTCCGTGCACAGGGACAGCCCAGCGGCGGACGGACCGCCCACGGCGACCACAGTGCCTGCCGGTGGAGGTCCGGGGCTTGGCTGCTCCCGCACCGTCGCGCTGGAGGCACGACCTCGTTCCCGCGAACCAGGCCTCACACCACGGACTCGGAGATCCCACATGCGACCTTTCGCGAAGCCGGCCCTCTCGCTGTTCCGCCGCACCCTTCTCACGCTCTCGTGCCTCGCGCTCGCGGTTGGCACGGCCTCGGCGCAGTTGGTGCTCGATGGCAACTTCCTCTTCAACAACGGTTCGACGGGCACGCTCGCCGGCCAGTTCACGGGTGCGCCCACGGGCGCGTCGCTCACGCTCTGCAACACGACCTACGCGGCCACGAGCTACTCGGCCGCGGTGCTCGGCACGGTGACGTTCACGCACAACGTCTACGCCAACCCGCTCCTGCCGAACGCGGCCTACCCGACCACCTCGCCGAACTTCCAGCCGCTGCCCGGCAGCCCGGTGTTCACGCAGGCCATGACGGTGCCGAACGACGGCTTCTTCCAGCAGGTGTGCTACGCCGGTGCCATCGGCCCCGACCCGGCCGATGACTGGACCAAGGGCTGGACCTACTTCGACTCGACCGGCGCGGGCCGTCAGGACCTGCATCTGGCCGGCATGCCCGACCCGCGTCCGCTCGCGGTGCACGCGAACATCATCGCGACCACCGATCAGTTCTGGGGCGCGGACAGCAACCACCTCGTCCGCGGCCAGTTCCGCGTCCAGGGCGGCGCCAAGCTCACGATCGCGGCCGGTACGGTGATCTTCGAGGAGCGCGCGACGCTCGGCACGATCCGCGTCGACCGCGGCTCGCAGATCTTCGCCGTGGGCAAGCGCGACTCGGTCATCATCATCACCACCGATGACGCGCCCGGCTCGATGACGACCGGTGGCGGCGGTGGTCTGGTGCTCAACGGCCGCGCCAAGGTGAACAACGCCAACTCGTGCGTCGGTGACTCGGCGGCCGCCGAGGGCGGCGCCGTGGGCTTCTACGGCGGCAACGACGACACCGACAACTCGGGCATTCTGAAGTACGTCCGCATCGAGTACGCCGGCAAGGAGATCACGCCGAACAACGAGCTCAACTCGTTCACGAACAACGCCATCGGCTCGGGCACCACGTTCGAGTACCTGCAGGCCCACCGTGGCGCGGATGACGGCTTCGAGTGCTTCGGCGGCACCGTGCAGATCAAGCACCTCGTCTGCACCGACGGCCGCGACGACGGCTTCGACTGGCAGCAGGGCTACCGCGGCAAGGCGCAGTTCGTGATCGTCCGCGGCGTGGCCGATCTGGCTCCGTCGGGCACGCAGTTCGGCGACAAGGGCATCGAGGCCGACAACAACGACGTCGCGCCCTACACGCAGTTCGTGTGCTCGGGCCGCTCGAACCCGACCGTGTCGAACTTCACGATCGTCGGCGACCGCACCCGCTCGGGCGCGTCGTTCCCCGGCTCGACGGGCGGCATCAATCTGCGCCGCGCCACCGCGGGTGTCGTGCTCAACTCGATCGTCACGAACTTCAAGACGCAGGGCTTCAAGCTCGACGACAACGTGACGTGGGATGCGCACTGCGCCACGGCCGTCTCGGGCCCGGCGCTGTTCTGCAGCTCGGCCACGACCGGCGTGCCGGTCGGCCGCGGCACGGTGATGATCACGAACAGCGCGCCGAACCCCTACCGCAACCGCGTGGCGTTCAACTTCGCGCTGCCGCAGGCCGGCCGCGTGACGGTGCAGGTGTTCGCGGCCAACGGCCGTCTGGTCGAGACCGTGATGGACGGCGAGATGCCCGCCGGCCAGCACTCGATCGTGTGGAACTCGGCCGCCCAGCAGCCCGCGGGCGTCTACTTCTACAAGGTGTTCGCGAACGGCAGCCAGGGCACCGGCAAGTTCGTGCGCATCGACTGACGTACCCAGTCCTCACCGTGGTCCGGTCCCGGCGACTCCGGGGCCGGACCGCGGGCCGAGGGACCCACGGAGGGTCCCGACCGGCGCACTCACGCGACAGGGAGAATCCACGTGATGCCTCACCCGGCCCAGCCGCTGCTCCGCCCTCGCCTCGTGGCGTGGGCGTTCCTCGTTCTGACGCTCGTCCTCGCGGTGCTGCCCCACGACGCGTGGGCGGTCGCCCGCATCCAGGGTCGCATCGTGGCGACGGACAGCGGTGAGCCCGTCGGCTTCGCCGACCTGCTGCTGATCCCGGCCGACACGACGATGAAGAAGGTCGGCGGCATCACCAACGCCGACGGCACGTTCCTGCTGCTCGCCCCGGCCGGCACGTACGCGCTCCAGGTCCGCGCGATGTCGTACACGCGCAAGCGGATCGAGCGCCTGAACCTGGTGGACGGCGAACTGCTGCCGTTCTCGACCGCGCTCGCCCCGGAGGCGATCCAGCAGAAGGAGATCGTCGTCGAGGCGACTGCGAAGCAGAACTCCGAGGCGTCCGTGCTCGCGTCGCGCCGCAAGGCGACGACCGTCGGCGACGCCGTGAGCGCCGAGCAGATCCGCCGCGCTCCGGACCGCAACGCCGGCGACGTGCTCAAGCGCGTGACCGGCCTGTCGGTGTCCGACAACCGCTACGTGTTCGTGCGCGGCATGGGCGAGCGCTACAACTCGACCGAGGTGGACGGCGTCCGCGTCGTGAGCCCGGAGGCGAACAAGCGCGTCGTCCCCATGGACCTGTTCCCCGCCGCGCTGCTGGACCACATCGTGGTGCAGAAGGCGTGGTCGGCCGATCGCGCCGGCGAGTTCTCGGGCGGCGACGTGCAGGTGCATCTCAAGGACTTCCCCGGCAAGCGCTCGTGGAGCCTGTCGGTGTCGCAGAGCGTCACCGAGGGCGTCACGTTCCGGGATCACCTGAGCTACGCCTCGGGCAACGCCGACCTGTTCGGTTTCGGCGCCGGGGACCGCGCGCTTCCCGGGATCGTCGGGCAGATCGCGGGCGACCGCCCGCTCACCCTGGGCGCGCCGCCGAACGGCTTCGGCAGCGGCACGCTGCAGCAGGTCGCGGGCCAGTTCCGCAACGTCTGGTCGCCGACGGCGATGCGCACGATGCCCAACGGCAGCTACGCGCTCACCTACGGCGACGAGTTCAAGGTCCTCGGCCGCGCCGTGGGCGTGGTGCAGTCGGTGACGCTGGCGCGGTCGTACGAGCGCCGCGACGAGGTGCAGCGCTTCACGGACGACGGCCGCGTGCCGGACAGCCAGTACGACATCACCCGCTCGAACGAGTCGGTGCAGCTGGGCTCGAACGCCGCGGTGAGCGTGCGTCTGGATGCCGCCAACCGCGTCAGCCTGCGCGGGCTCTACACGAACAAGGCCGACGACGAGGTGTTCACGTACACCGGCCTCGACCCCGACGCGGGGGACCGCTACTGGCGCGCCACCAAGCTCACCTATACGCAGCGCCAGATCCGCTACGCGACGCTCGAGGGCCAGCACGACCTGCGCGGGCTCGGCGACTCCAAGGTCGAGTGGAAGTTCACGCGCTCGGATGCGCACCGCCAGCAGCCGGACCGCCGCGAGTCGCGCTACATGCGCGTGCCGATCGACGAGACCGACCCGGGCTTCTGGGGCCTCGCCGTGGGCCGCCGCGAGTACGGTGACCTGGCCGAGGACGGCTGGGGCACGACGGCCAAGTTCACGGTCCCCTACGCACTCCACGAGCTCGGCAAGGGCCGTGTGGTGATGGGCTACGACCGGCAGACGCGCGATCGCGCGAACTTCTACCGCCGGTTCGATTTCACGCCGCGGACGTTCGGTTCGGATGCGCCGCCGGAGTCGCTCTACAACAGCGTCAGCGAGGCCACCACGGGGCGTGACAACTACGTCGCCGACCAGCTCGTCGAGGCGTTCTTCGTGAGCACGGACGTCCCCATGGGCCGCCGCTTCCGTGGCAACGTCGGCGTCCGCCACGAGTACGGCCGCCAGAACGTCGTCAGCCGCGACCTGTTCTCGCCCGCCATCATCGTGTCCGAGGGCCACAGCCGCAACGCCGACTGGCTGATGGGCGCGAACCTGACGTTCGCGTGGAGCGACAAGGTCAACCTGCGTGGCGCGGTCAGCCGCACGCTCAACCGTCCCGACCTCGACGACCTGTCGCCGCTGCCGGCGCTGGATTTCGTGGGCGACAAGATCCGTCTGGGCAACCCCGAACTCAAGCGCGCCCGCATCACGAACTACGACCTGCGTGCCGAGTTCTTCCCGGCGATGGGCGAGGTGTTCGCCGCCGGCGTGTTCTACAAGGACATGAAGGACCCGATCGAGCCCGCGCTGTTCGGGACCAACGGCCAGTTGGGCATCCGGCCCGAGAACTCGGCCGGCGGCCGCAACGTCGGCCTCGAACTCGAGGCCCGCGCCGGTCTGGGTCGCGTGAGCGATCGCCTCAAGCGGTTCTCGTTCACCTCGAACCTGTCGCTCATCTCGTCGCGCATCCGCACGAACCAGGCGACGAACCGTGGCAACACCGAGCACGCGCTCGTCGGCCAGGCGCCGTTCCTCATGAACCTCGGCCTCACCTGGACCTCGCCCTCGGCCCGCACCGAGGTGTCGGTCCTCTCGGCCACGGTGGGTGACCGCCTCAAGGAACTCAACATGACGCAGGTCAACGCGGCCGGCGACGGCATCCCCAACCTCATCGCGCGCGGCGTGACGACGCTCGATGCCACGGTGTCCATGACGCCGTTCACGGGAGCCAAGCTCAAGTTCGCGGCCGGCAATCTCCTCGACAAGCCGGTGCAGGAGTTCATCGGGCCCATCGAGATGCGCCGCTGGGCCACGGGTCGCACCTACAGCCTCACCTTCTCGCTCGGGCAGTGATCATGAACCCCCGCTCGCACCGCATCGTGATCATGGCGCTGCTCGCCTCGCTGGCGGTCCCGGCTCTCGCCGGGCCGCCGGCGAAACCCGCCGTGAAACCGGCTGTGAAGCCGACATCGGTCAAGGATTCTCCGGGCTACGTGCCGCTCGTGGACCCGGATTCACTCGCCGAGCGACTGGGACGCCGTCCCAACGCCCGGCTCGTGAGCCTGCCGTTCACGGGCGGTGCCACGAGCCTCGACGGATTGGGTGCGGCGGTGTGCCGCGCCCTGCACGCGGCCAAGGCTGAATCGCTCCTCGCGCTGTGCGTCACCGAGCAGGAGTTCGACGTCATCCTGTGGCCGGAGTTCCCGCAGAGCCGTCCCGCCACCGGGATCCGAGCCGAGGACGCCTGGGCGGTCCTGTACGGGCGACTCAACGGCGGTTCGGTGGCGGCCTCGCGCGACCTGAGCGGGCACGTCTACACGTTCCTCAAGATCGAGCGAACGGCCGACACGAAGGTCTATCGGAACTTCAAGCTCCACAACGGCATCACGATCGTGGCCAAGGACGACACCGGCGCGATCCAGCGCTTCACGTTCATCCGATCGATCGCCGAACGGAAGGGCCGCTTCAAGCTCTACAGCATGCGGGACTGAGCCTCGACGTTCGGTGACACGCGAGGCCCCCGGGCACACGCCTCGGGGGCCTCGTTCCTGTGCGGGGTCAGTCCGCGCTGGGGCTGCGCGCCCCCTCGAGCATCAGCGCGCGCTCGATCGCGGCGGTGAGTTCCTCCTCCTGCGGCGCGCGCCCCGTCCACTGCGCCACGACCCGGCCCTCGCGGTCGATCAGGAACGCGGCCGGCACCGACTTCACGCGGTAGGCCTCCCAGGTCGGCGCCTGTGTGTTGTCGATGGCGATCGGATACGTGAACCGCTGCTCGCGCACGAAGCGACGCACCTTGGCGTCCGCCTTCTCGTCGATCGACACGCCGAGCACGACGAGCCCCTTCGCTGCGTAGCGCTCGTGCAGCGACTGCAGTCCGGGCATGCTCTTGCGGCACGGCGCGCACCACGTGGCCCAGAAGTCCACCAGGACGACGCGCCCCGCGAGCGAGGCGAGCGAGACGGCCTCGCCCTGGAGCGTGGTCAGCGCGAACGGCGGCGCGGCGTACGGGAACGTGCGCGGCAGGTAGGCCTGCGGGTCCTGCGCGAACGCCTGCGCGCAGTTCTCGGAGCAGAAGCCGTAGACCTTACCCTCGTACGTCCGACGGGCCCGGACGGGCTCGTCGTCGGCCTCACCGTGCTTCACCGCGCACACGAGGCAGTGTCCCAGCGCCGGGACCGCCACGGTCGAATCGTGCGACGCGGCGGCCTCGGCCCGCGCCTCCGCCACGAAGGTCGCCAGCGCCAGCCACAGCCCCAACACGACCCGGTATCCCACGACTCGCATCGCCCACCCCTCGCTCAGAACCCCACCGAGAACGCCAGCCCCGCCCGCTCGAGCCACGCCCAGATCACGGTGGCACTGACCCGGTCGTTCGACCAGGTGCCGAGCAGGTGACTGCGGTGACCATCGTACATCGGCTGCAGCGACCACCCGTGCGGCAGCGCCACGTGCGCCCCGAACGGCACCAGCACGCGTTCGCTCCACTCGGAGTAGTGCAGCGTCACGTAGGGCGCGACGCTCCACGCCGGTACCGTCTTGGCCACCGTGAGGAAGTACGCCTGCTTGCCCGCCGGGGACCCGATGC
>CAZZLY010000083.1:0-13527 GCA_964655175.1 uncultured bacterium | reverse complement strand
CTACCAGGGTATCTAATCCTGTTTGCTACCCATGCTTTCGCTCCTCAGCGTCAGTGTCGGCCCAGAGCGGCGCCTTCGCCACCGGTGTTCCTCCTGATATCTGCGCATTTCACCGCTACACCAGGAATTCCCACATCCTCTCCCATACTCAAGCCAAGCAGTATAAGACGCCGCTCCTCGGGTGAGCCGAGGCATTTCACGTCTTACTTACCTGACCGCCTACACGCCCTTTACGCCCAGTGATTCCGAACAACGCTTGCTCCCCCCGTATTACCGCGGCTGCTGGCACGGAGTTAGCCGGAGCTTATTCGTCCGGTACCGTCAAACGACCAGATTGTTCACCTGATCGCACTTCTTCCCGAACAAAAGGGGTTTACAACCCAAGGGCCTTCATCCCCCACGCGGCGTCGCTCGGTCAGGGTTTCCCCCATTGCCGAAGCCTCTCGACTGCTGCCTCCCGTAGGAGTCTGGGCCGTATCTCAGTCCCAGTGTGGCTGACCATCCTCTCAGACCAGCTACCCATCGTCGCCTTGGTGGGCCGTTACCCCGCCAACTAGCTAATGGGACGCGAGACCATCTTCATCCGGTAGCTTATAAATAGAGGCCACCTTTTACCTCGGAACCATGCGATCCCGTGGTCACATGCGGTATTAGCACCCCGTTGGGAGTGTTATCCCCCTGATGAAGGCAGGTTTCTCACGCGTTACTCACCCGTTCGCCACTCTACTCAAGGGGTTGCCCCCTCTTTCGCGTTCGACTTGCATGCCTAATCCACGCCGCCAGCGTTCGTTCTGAGCCAGGATCAAACTCTCCATGGTATTAAAATATGGAGATCATGCGAGGACCGAGGTCCTGCATGGATCAATTGCAAGGTATTACCTAGTCGAGCGAACCATACCGCGTTCGCCGACATGGACTTGCCGGGCTTTCGAAGTCACGTGCGCTATTCAGTTTTCAAAGATCGGTGTGCATGTCGCGTGCTTTTTGGAGACACGGACACGTCGTCCGCCGCTCGCATAGGCGAGAAGCGGACGGGGAACTTAGCCACATCTGTTGTTGGTGTCAACAGGGTTTGTTGCGGAGGGCTTTGTTCCTGCAGCACGGGCAATATAGGGCGGCCGTCCTCGCCTGTCAAATGGGCCAGGAGGTGACTTGGCTGATCCCGCATTGCGCGTTGCGCGGCAACAGTTTATCGGCCATGCACCCGCTCGGACTTGAGCCCTGAATCGTCATGGGACTGACAAGAAAACGCCCTTACCCCCACCCTGGAGGGCGGGAATGGCGCTCAAGAGACTCCTCCCTTGCCGACCCGCGCGTTGGGACGATTCGCCGCGGCCGGCGGCGCCCACGGATCCGTCGCGAGCGGAATTCGTTTCGGCCTTGATCCATGCGGGTGAAACGCACATCGCGCGCACCGCCTCGAGGCTTGTGCCAGACCGTGCCGCGGCGCAGACACGGCGCCGCACGATGCGCGTTCCGGCCGCGATCCATGCGGGTGAAACGTCATCGTCGCGCAGCCCGATGATCGCCCTGCGCGGACCTCCCGTGCGCTCGCCCAGCGGCGCACATGAGGCCGCTGCGTACTTCTTTTTCGCGATGGACCGCGACGCGCGCAGCACCCGGAACGCGCAAGCGTCGAACGTGGCGTGCGCGCATCGCCTTCGCCACACACGCAAATCATCGCGCACGCGCGCCACTCGCCCGGGACGCGGCATCCATCACGCGTCGGCGACGTGCACGTGTTCCGCGAGCGACACGCGCAACGCGAGCGACCACGGGAGGCACGGTCGCGACGCAGGCACACCCGACGCGTCGACACGTCGATGAGAACACGCGCAGACGCGCCCCGTGGACCGGTCGAGCGACGCGCACGCACACGGGCGCGCGTGTAGTATCCGCGAGACCCGTGCGCGCGCGGCGCGCACCCGCAGATCACATCCTCGGCAGGGAGCGGATTCCGTCATGACGTTGGATCTCCACGCGGATCTCGAAGCGCGCGGCCTCGTGCATCAGACCACCTCGCCCGAGGTGGCGGCGTTGCTCAAGGCGGGCCCGGTCACCGCGTACATCGGCTTCGATCCGACGGCGGACAGTCTGCACGTGGGCAGCCTGCTGCCCGTGACCGCGCTCATGCGCCTGCAGCGCACCGGCCATCGCCCCATCGCGGTCGTGGGTGGCGGCACGGGCATGATCGGGGACCCGAGCGGCAAGTCCGCGGAGCGCAACCTGCTCACCGCCGCGCAGATCGATGCGAACGTGGCCGGCATGCGCGCGCAGCTCGAGCGCTTCCTCGACTTCTCGGGGCCCAACCCCGCGCGCCTGGTGAACAACCTGGATTGGCTGGGCAAGCTCGACCTCATCGGCTTCCTGCGCGACATCGGCAAGCACTTCAGCGTCAACTCGATGATCCAGCGCGACTCCGTGAAGCTGCGCATCGCCGCGCGCGACGAGGGCATCTCGTTCACCGAGTTCACCTACGCGCTGCTGCAGGCCTACGACTTCCTCGAACTGCACGATCGCTACGGCTGCACGCTGCAGCTGGGGGGCAGCGATCAGTGGGGCAACATCACCGACGGCGTCGAGCTCATCCGACGCCTGCGCCACGGCTCGGCGTACGGCCTCACCATGCCGCTCATCACCAAGGCGGACGGAACCAAGTTCGGCAAGAGCGAGGGTGGCAACGTGTGGCTCGATCCCAAGCGCACGAGCCCGTTCGCCTTCTACCAGTTCTGGCTCAACACGGCCGATGCCGACGTCGCGCGCCATCTGCACTACTTCACCTTCCTGCCGCCCTCCGAACTGGCCGAGGTCGCGCGGGCGCACACCGCGAGTCCGCACCTGCGCGAGGCGCAGCGGCTGCTCGCGCGCGAGGTGACGCGCATGGTGCACGGCGACGACGCGCTCGCCAGCGCGCAGCGCGCGACCGCCGTGCTGTTCGAGGGCGGCGACCTGCGCACGCTGTCCGCGAACGAGCTGGCCGAGGGTCTGGGCGATGCGCCCCGCACCACGGTCACGTCCGAGCAGTTGGCGGGGCTCGACCTGTGCAGCGCGCTGGTGCTGAGCGGGCTCGAGGCCTCGAAGGGCAAGGCGCGCACCGCCATCGAGCAGGGTGCCGTGTCGATCAATCATGAAGTCGTCAAGGATGTGACCCGCATGCTCACGAACGCCGACCTGCTGGCCGATCGTTTCGTGGTGCTGCGTCGCGGCAAGAAGACCTACGGCCTGCTCGATCGGCAGCCCTAGGGCGGGACGCGCGCCCCCGGTTGCCCGGCGCGCGTTCCACCGCCTACGCTGCCCTCCCGTCGTCATCGCCCCGCTCGCGGGGCCCCTCTTGAAGGAGATGGACCCGGACCATGGCTGATTCCGCCGAGCGCGCCGTCCGTCGATTCCCCTGGCGTCTGTTCGTGACCGTGGCCCTCGTCGCGCTGTTCGGCTGCGCCGGCGTGGTGTTCGGGCTGGTGCAGTGGCTGCGCAACGACCTGCCCTCGCCCGAGAAGCTCACCGCGCTCGAGACGCCCGTGAAGACGACCGTGTACGACGTGCGCGGTCACGTCCTGCACGAGTTCTATCGCGAGAACCGCTCGGTGGTGCCGCTCAAGGACATCCCGCGCAACCTGGTCAACGCGACGATCTCGACCGAGGACCGCAACTTCTACCAGCACTGGGGCGTCGACCTGTGGGGCGTGGCACGCGCGCTGGTCACGGACATCACGCACATGCGGCGTGCGCAGGGCGGCAGCACGATCACGCAGCAGCTCGCGCGCAACCTGTTCAACATGTACGAGAAGTCGGTCACGCGTAAGCTCAAGGAGCTCGTGCTGGCGCTCGACCTGGAGCGCACCTACACGAAGGACCAGATCCTCGAGCTCTACTTCAATCAGATCTACTTCGGCGAGGGCGCCTACGGCGTCGAGGCGGCGGCCAAGACCTACTTCGGCAAGCCGCTCGCCGAACTCACGCTGCCCGAGTGCGCGCTCATCGCCGGCATCCCGGCGAATCCCAGCCTGTACTCGCCGCGCCGTCAGCCCAAGTCCGCGCGCGAGCGTCGCGCCAAGGTGCTGCGCAACATGCTCGCCACCAAGGCCATCACGCAGGTCGAGTTCGATGCCGCGATGGAAGCCCCGCTCGGCGTCACGACCAATCGCTACAGCAACGACCGTGCGGCGTACTTCGTCGAGATGGTGCGGCAGTACCTGGATGACAAGTACGGCTCGAACGCCGTGTACGAGGGCGGCATGCGCGTGTACACGACGCTCGACATGGACCTGCAGGCGCTCGTCGATCAGGCGCTCGAGCGACAGCTCACGACGCTCGAGAAGGAGCTCAAGCTCAAGAAGACGCGTGCCGCGTTCGAGGCCGACGTGGCCTCCGGCAAGGCCCCGCCCGGTGGACGTCCCGCCTACCTGCAGGCGGCCGCGGTGGTCGTCGATCCGGCCACCGGTGCGATCCGCGCCCTGAGCGGTGGCCGCGACTGGAACGAGAGCAACTTCAATCGTGCGGTCCAGGCGCAGCGCCAGCCGGGCTCGGCGTTCAAGCCGTTCGTGTACGCGGTCGCCATCGAGGACGGCCACAAGCCGAGCGACGAGATCGTGGACGAGCCCGTCACGTATCCGGGCGGCGATGGCAAGCCGTACGAGCCGCAGAACTACGACAAGAAGTTCCGCGGCACGATCACGCTGCGTCAGGCGCTGCAGGAGTCGGTGAACATCCCGGCGATCAAGCTGCTCAAGTCGGTCGGCACCGAGAAGGTGACCGATCTGGCGCATCGCATGGGCATCAAGAGCCCGCTCGGCCAGAACCTGTCGCTCGCACTGGGGTCGAGCGAGGTGAACCTGCTCGAGCTGACCTCGGCCTACGGCGTGTTCGCGAATCGCGGGGTGCGCAACGAGCCGTTCTCGATTCTCAAGGTCGAGGACCGCAACGGCACCGTGCTCGAGCGCACCGCGACGCGTCCCGCAGAGGTCCTGCCCGAGGCGACGTGCGCGACGATGACGAGCATGCTGGCGTCGGTCATGGACCACGGCACGGGCTTCCCCGCGCGCTCGGCCGGCTTCTCCCGCCCTGCCGCCGGCAAGACGGGCACGATGGACGATTACATGGACGCGTGGTTCGTGGGCTACACCCCCGAGCTCGCCATGGGCGTCTGGGTGGGCTACGACGAGAAGAAGACCATCGGCCACGGTATGACGGGTGCCCACGCGGCCCTGCCGATCTGGACCGAGTTCATGCTGGGCGCCACGCGCGGCAAGCCGGTGACGGACTTCCCGCCACCCTCCGGCAGCGTGACCCGCACGGTCTGCAACGAGAGCGGCATGCTCGCGACCGACCACTGCCCCAGCACCACGCAGGAGGTCTACACCGAGGGTACCGAGCCCCGCGAGGGCTGCACCGCGCATCCGGGCACGCTGCTCGCGCCGGACGCGCACACGTTCGACCGCCCCGACTCGCTCGACCACGACGCGTCGCCGACCACGCCGGGCAAGGAGGAGATCCACCTCTGAGCACGTCGGCGGTGCCCACGTCCGCGCGGAGCGCGCGCTGAACCCCGCGGTCACGGGGAAGGCCGGTCCCCGCCGCATGCTGGGGGACCTCGCGCGTGGGCGCGACAACAACTTCCATCTCGTGCGCATGCTCGCGGCGCTGCTCGTGCTGGTGAGCCACAGTTGGCCGCTCACGGGGACGCCCGCGGATCCGTTCGAGCGCGTGGTCGGGTTCTCGCTCGGTCACCTGGGCGTGGACGTGTTCTTCGTGGTGAGCGGCTTCCTCGTGACCGGCAGCCTGTTCGCGCGCGACTCGCTGGGTGCGTTCGTGTCGGCGCGCGCGCGCCGCATCCTCCCCGCCCTCGCGGTGTCCGCCTTCGGCGTCGCGTTCGTGCTGGGCCCGCTCGTGACGACGTGGCCGCTCGCTCGCTACCTGACCGCGTGGGACACGTGGCGCTATGCGCTGCAGAACTCGATCACGTGGCCGTTCGGGGTGTGCTGGACGCTGCCCGGCGTGTTCGCGGGGAACCCCGCGGGACCGGCCGTCAACGGTGCGCTGTGGTCGCTGCCGTGGGAACTCACGATGTACGCGATGCTCGTGGGGCTGGGGCTCCTGCTGCGCGGAGCGCGCATGAACGGCCGCGCGGTGGGCGGACTCGTCACCGCGATCGGCGTGCTCGCCACGATCGGCTTCGGCGTCAACGAGGTCCGGGGCCTCACGCACCGCTTCGAACTCGTGCAGGGCCTGCGGCTGACGGCGCTGTTCTTCACCGCCGGCGCGCTCAAGGTGCACGAGGCGCGCGTGCCGATGCGCGGCGGGCTCGTGTGGGGCGCGTTGCCGGTGCTCGGCGTCACGGTGCTGGGCCCCGCAGCGGTGCGCGTCCTGTACCCGCTCGCGCTGGCGCTGGTCGTGCTGGGGTTCGCGCTCGTGCCCGGCGGGGTGCTGCGCCTCTATCGGCGCGTGGGCGACTACTCGTACGGGCTCTACCTGTGGCAGTTCCCGATCCAGCAGTGCCTCGTGCACGCGTGGCCGCACCTGTCGCCGGTGGGGCTCATGCTCGCGGCGACACCGCCCACGTTGCTCCTGGCGATGCTGTCGTGGCACCTCGTCGAGGCCCGCGCGCTCGCGGGTCGCACGCCGAAGCAGACCGCCTGAGGGCGCGCTAGATCCGCTCCAACACGCGGTCCACGGGCATGGGCTCGGGGGCGGTGTCGCTCCAGCCGAAGCAGCGTTCCGCGCGCGCGATCAAAGCCTCGTCCGCCTGCGCCAGATGCAGCGTGGCGTAGGGCTCGCCCGCGGCGAGTCGCGCCCCGCGCTCACGGTGCATCGTGAGCCCGACGCGCGGATCGATGGCGTCCTCCTTCTTGAGGCGCCCGCCCCCCGCGGCGACCAACCACTCGCCCAGCGCGAAGCAATCGCACGCCGCCAGATGCCCGTCGCGCGGCGCGGTGAGCACGCGCGTCACGGGTGCGGGCGCGAGCGGCGCATCGGCCTCGAACGCGGACGTGGCACCGCCCTGCGCGCGCACCATGGCGAGGAACTTCTCGGCCGCCGAACCGTCGTCGAGCGCGCGCGTGACCCGCTCGCGCGCGGCGGACAGGTCGCTCGCCGCGCCCGCCAGACGCAGCATCTCGGCCGCGAGTTCCAGCGTGAGCTCGCGCGTACCCGCCACGACCGGCGTGCGACCGCGCAGCACGTCCCACGACTCGTCCATCTCGAGCGCGTTGCCCACCGCGACCCCGATGGGCCAGTTCATGTCGGTGATCAGGGCCGATGCGGCCGCGCCCATGCCGCGCGTGACCGAGACGAGTCGGCGCGCGAGCGAACGCGCCTGTTCGTGCGTCTTCATGAACGCACCGTTGCCCGACTTGACGTCGTACACGATCGCGCGCGAGCCCTCGGCGATCTTCTTGCTCACGATGCTCGCCACGATGAACGGCTCGTATTCGACCGTGCTGATGACGTCGCGCAGCGAGTAGAACAGACCGTCCGCCGGCGCCAGATCGGGCCCCTGCCCCACCATGATGAAACCCAGCTGCTCCATCTGACGCTTCATCGCGGCCGGATCGAGGTGGACGTCGAAGCCGGGGATGCTCTCGAGCTTGTCGAGCGTGCCGCCGGTGTGGCCGAGGCCGCGGCCGCTCACCATGGGCACGGGCACGCCGCAGGCGGCCACGACCGGGGCGAGCACGAGCGAGATCTTGTCGCCGACGCCACCCGTCGAATGCTTGTCGGCGGCCACGCCGAGTCGCGTCCAATCGAAGATGCGCCCCGAGTGCATGTAGGCCCGCGTCAGCGCATCGGTCTCGGTCTCGTCGAGCCCGCGCAGGAACGCCGCCATGAGCCAGGCGCTCGCCTGATAGTCCGGGATCTCGCGCTTGGCGCACCCGAGGATGAAGGCCTGCAACGGCTCGGGATCGTGGGTGCGACCGTCGCGCTTGTCACGCAGGAACGCCCGGGGGTCGAGTGCCAACTCAGTACTTCCCCTCTCCGGCGGCCTCGCCGCGCACGATCTTCACACCCGCCGAGGCACCCAGACGGGTCGCACCGGCGGCGACCATCTTCTCGGCGTCGTCGCGCGTGCGCACGCCGCCTGAAGCCTTGACGCCCATCTCGGGGCCCACGGTCTCGCGCATGAGCGTGATGTCCTCGACGGTGGCGCCGCCGCCGCCGAACCCGGTGGACGTCTTCACGAAGTCGGCGCCCGCGGCCTTGGACAGCGTGCAGCCCATGACCTTCTCGTCGCGCGACAGCAGCGCGGTCTCGAGGATGACCTTCACGATCGCCCGGCCGTTCGCCGCGCCCACGACCCCGTGGATGTCCTGCTCCACGAGCGCGTAGTCGCGCGACTTGAGCGCGCCGATGTTGATCACCATGTCGACCTCCTCCGCGCCCTGTTCGATCGCGCGGCGCGTCTCGTAGGCCTTCACGTCGGGCAGGTGCGCGCCCAGCGGGAAGCCGATCACGGTGCACACCTTGACGCCGCTGTCGCGCAGCAGTTCGCGGCACAGCGCGACCCAGTTGGGGTTCACGCACACACTCGCGAAGCAGTACTGCGCGGCCTCGCGGCACAGCTGCTGCACCTCCTCGCGCGTCGCATCGGGCTTGAGGAGCGTGTGGTCGATGAGACTCGCGAGCCCGTCGGAATCCGGGCAGTAGCCCATCGTGGTGACGACGCGCGCGGCACCGGCGTCGGCGAGCAGACGCGTCTCGGCGGGCCCGCGCGAACCGCCGAGCCCCCAATTGCGGCACCGCTCGCAGGTGGCGGGGTCGTGCACCACGCTGCCGGGCGGCAGCGCGCTCACCGGGGCGACCGGCGCGTGCGCGACCGCGCGCGGCACGTCGCGCCGCTCGAGCGCGGCCATCACCTGCCGCGTGATGAGTTCGACCAACTGCTCGCGATCGCCGCTCATCGCACCTTCCCTCCCTGCTTCACGAAGTCGAACATGTCGGGCAGCAGCGCGCGCAGCGTCTTGTGCAGGATGCGGCCGCGCTTGTCGCGCCAGTACACGAGCAGGTCGGGCGCGAACTCGGCCATCACCTGACGGCACGCGCCGCACGGCGGCGCGCCCTGACCGTCGCGCGCGGTGACCGCGATCGCGACGAAGTCCCGCTCGCCCTCGGACACGGCCTTGAACACCGCCGTGCGCTCGGCGCAGCAGGTGAGCCCGTACGACGCGTTCTCGACGTTGCACCCATGGATGACGCGCCCCGAGGCGGTGAGCAGCGCGGCGCCGACGGCGAAGCGCGAGTACTTGGAATGACTGAACGCGCGCGCCTTCACGGCCTCGTCCATGAGCGTGGCGGGCGTGACGACGGGTGCGGGCTTGCGCGCGACGCGACGGCGCGACGCGGGGCGGGTGCTCGTGCGGGCCGCGCTCACCCGCGGATCCCCGACAGGAAGCTCGTGCCCGAGCGCGGCGCGCGCACCGAGAACACCTCGGCGAGCGTCGCGGCGACGTCGGCGAACGAGGCCCGCGTGCCCAGGTCGGCGCCCTGCGCGACGCGGGGACCGGCGACGATCAGCGGCGTGTACTCGCGCGTGTGGTCGGTGCCCGGCGTGGTCGGGTCGTTGCCGTGATCCGCGGTGATCCAGACCATCTCGTCCCCCCGCAGTCGGCCGAGGAGGTCGGCGAGCGTCACGTCGAAGCGTTCGAGCGCGCGCGCGAACCCCACCGGGTCGTTGCGATGTCCGTACTGCGTGTCGAAATCCACCAGATTGGCGAACACGAGCCCCTCACCCGAGCGCTTCACGAGATCCAGGAGCACCGCCTCGCCCTCCTCGTTGTCCTTGGTGTGGATGGCGTCGCGCACCCCGCGGCCCGCGAACAGGTCGTCCACCTTGCCCACCGTGACCACGCGATGCCCGGCCTCGGTGAGCGTGTCCAGCAGCGTCGGCGCGTGCGGCGCCAACGAGAAGTCCTTGCGGCGCGAGGTGCGCTTCCACGCACCCGGCGTACCCTCGAACGGTCTCGCGATGACGCGCCCGACCGCGTGCCGCCCGGTGAGCATCGTGCGCGCGACGCGACACGCCTCGTACAATCGCTCGATGGGCACGGTCGCCTCGTGCGCGGCCACCTGGAACACCGAATCCGCCGAAGTGTACACGATGAACGCACCCGTCTCGCGGTGCTGCACGCCCAATCGGTCGATGATCTCGGTGCCCGAGGCGGCGCAGTTGCCGATCCAGCCGCGCTCGACCCGCTCGCTCCACGCGTCGAGCAGGTCGCGCGGGAAGCCGTCGGGGTACGTGGGGAACGGCTCGTCGAGCACGAGCCCCATCATCTCCCAGTGGCCCGTCGTGCTGTCCTTGCCCGCGCTCTTCTCGGCGAGTCGCGCACGCGCGCCCTCGGGTGCGAGCACCGGGCGCACGCCCGGCATGGGCAGCAGATTGCCGAGCCCGAGACGCTGCAGCGTCGGCAGGCGCAGCCCACCCACGTGCTCGGCGACGTGCAGCAGCGTGTTGGCGCCGCGGTCGCCGTAGCGATCGGCATCGGGCAGTTCGCCCATGCCGACACCGTCCAGGACGATCACGAACACGCGCATGCTCACGCCCCTCCCCGTGCATCGCGCTGCCGCAGATGCTCGGTGACCTGGGCCGACCAATCGGCGCGCTCGCCGATGAGCGTCGAGACGCGCACCGGCTGACCCTGCCGCGTGTACAGGCGCGTCACGCGCTTGCCGATCGTGCACAGGATCTCGTACGGCAGCGTCTCGCTGCCGGCGGCGATCTCCTCGACCGGCAGCATCGAGCCGAGCTGTTCCCCGAACAGCACGACCTCGTCGCCCACGGCGGCCGTGGGCACGTCGGTCACGTCCACCATCGTCAGGTCCATCGTGACGCGGCCCAGGATGGGCACGCGCCGCCCGCCCACGAGCATGTGCCCCTTGCCCGAGAGCAACCACGAGTAGCCGTGGCCGTAGCCCACCGGCACCACGCCGATGCGCGTCGTGCGCGTGAGCGTGCAGGCGCGCGCGTAACTCACCGTGGCGCCCGCGGGCAGCTCGCGCACCTGCACCAGCCGACTGCGGAAGCTCATCACGGGCGCGAGCGGCAGGCGCGCCTCGTCGTGCGACGGATGCAGGCCGTAGGCGATGAGTCCGACGCGCACCCAATCCAGATGCGCCTCGGGCAGATTGACCGTGCCCGCCGAGTTGGCCGCGTGCACGCGCGGCGGCGCGATGCCGCGGGCGGCCAGTGCCTCGCGCAACGCGACGAAGCGCGCCACCTGACCGCGCGCGTACGCGAGATCGGCGGCATCGGCGTCGGGGAAGTGCGTGTACACGCTCGCCAGTCGCAGGCCCGGCAACGCGCACACCTGCACGAGGAACGCCTCGGCGTCGTTGAGCGCGACGCCGGTGCGGCCCATGCCGGTGTCCACCTCGACGTGGACCCGCACCGGACGCTCGACGCGCGTGGCCTCGGCGGACAGCGCACGCGCGAACGCCAGATCGCAGACGCTCGGGTCGATGCCGTGCGCGACCGCCTCGGGGATCTCGTCGGGCAGCAGCGGCGACATGGCCATGATCGGCAGGCGGCTGCCCGCGCGGCGAAGCTGCAGGCCCTCGTGCAGCGTGGCCACGCCCAGCTGCGTCACCCCCTCGCGCTCGGCCGCGAGCGCCATGTCGGCGGCGCCGTGCCCGTAGGCATCGGCCTTGGCCACGAGCAGCACCTCGCGCGCGGGGCCCACGTGCCGACGGATGGCCTGCAGGTTCGCGGCGAAACGGTCGAGGTCGACCTCGACCCATGTGGAGATGGGCATCGACAGAGGGGCGCTCCCGGGACCGGGTCCGGACCGGCCCGCCCCGCAGGCGGTCGGTCCCCCCGGTGGATGGCCGCGCGGAGCGTGGCCCACCACGGGGTCGCTCATCCTAGACCCAGCCCGGCGCCCCCCGCCAGCCACCCACGCGGGCCCGAACCCCTTGAAGTCACAGGGGCATGACCCGTTTTCGACCATCGGACCACACCTGACGGGATGACAGGTGCATATCCGTGTGGCACCCTCCGAAGGTCGCGACATGGTCCCAGCTCCCACGTCGCGCGCGACCTCCGCCCGAGTGCGGAGAGAGGATCAGGAGTCCCCCATGTCCGCCCCGAGCAGCCCCCGCGTGACCCCGACCGACACCCCCTTCGACCGTCCCACGCCGAGCGGCCTCGACGCGATCTTCCGGCCGCGGTCCGTGGCCGTCATCGGCGCCTCGCGCCGACCGGGCTCGATCGGCGCCGCGATCTTCCGCAACCTGCTCAAGCAGGGCTTCGAAGGTCCGGTCTATCCCGTCAACCCGCAGGCCAACGTCGTGCAGTCCGTGCTCGCATGGCCGAGCGTCACCGACATCCCCGGCGACGTGGATCTGGCGGTGATCGCGGTGCCGTCCAAGCAGGTGCTCGCTGCGGTCGAGGCGTGCGGCGCCAAGGGCGTGCGCGGTGTCGTCGTGATCACGGCCGGCTTCAAGGAGACCGGCCCCGAGGGTCAGGAGCGCGAGCGCGCGGTGCGCGACTGCGCGCGCCGGTACGGCATGCGCATGGTCGGCCCCAACTGTCTGGGCGTGCTCAACACCGAGTCGGGCGTGCGCCTCGATGCGACCTTCGCCCCCGCCTGGCCGCCCGCGGGCAACGTGGCGTTCTCGTCGCAGAGCGGTGCGCTGGGCTTGGCGATCCTCGAGACCGCGGGCGCGCTCGGCATGGGCATCTCGCACTTCGTGAGCGTGGGCAACAAGGCCGACGTCTCGGGCAACGACCTGCTCGAGTACTGGGAGAAGGACCCCGGCACGAGCACGATCCTGCTGTACCTGGAGTCGTTCGGTAATCCGCGCCGCTTCACGCAGATCGCGCGGCGCGTCGGCCGGACCAAGCCGATCGTCGCGGTGAAGAGCGGTCGCACGCAGGCCGGCGCACGCGCCGCCTCGAGCCACACGGGCTCGCTCGCCGGCGCCGACAACGCCGTGGACGCGCTGTGTCGGCAGGCGGGCGTGATCCGCACCGACACGATCGAGGAGATGTTCGACGTCGCGATGATCCTCGCCAACCAGCCGCTGCCCAAGGGCGGTCGCGTCGGCATCGTGACCAACGCCGGTGGGCCCGCGATCATGGCGAGCGACGCGTGCGAGAGCCACGGGCTCGAACTCGCCACGCTCGCCGATTCGACGATGGCCGCCATGCGCGCCTACCTGCCGCCGGAGGCGAGCGTCAAGAACCCGGTCGACATGATCGCCTCGGCGACCGCCGAGTCGTTCGAGAAGACCGTGCGCCTCATGCTCAACGACCCCGGCGTGGACACCGTGCTCGCGATCTACGTGCCGCCGATCGTGACCACGCCGCTCGAGGTCGCGACCGCGATCGTGAAGGGCGCCGAGACCGCGACGCGCGACCTCGCCGAGCGCGGCGAGACCCCCAAGCCGATCCTGACCTGCTTCATGGGCGCGCACGGCGTGCCCGAGGGTCTTCGCTCGCTGCAGAAGGGGCACATCCCGTCGTACCCGTTCCCCGAGTCGGCCGCGATCGCGCTGGCGCGCACGGTGCGCTACGCGCGCTGGCGCAGCGAGCCC
>CAZZLY010000082.1:0-13702 GCA_964655175.1 uncultured bacterium | reverse complement strand
CTCGCCCCCGCGTCCCCGGTCACGATCGCGACGTTCCCGGTCGGTGCGCCGAGCATCGTGGCGAACGCGCCACCCACCGCCACGCCCCCCGACACCCCGACCACCGAACGCACCGTGCCGCTCGAGTTGGGGTTCCAGGTGGTGGACACCGTCCCGCCGATGGGATCGACGGCCGCGAGACGATTGCGCGTCACCCCGCCGACCTGACTGAACACGCCACCCAGATAGACCACACCGGCCGACGGCAGGATCGAGTACACGGGGCCGTTGGCGTTGGGATCCCACGCCCCCGCGCCACCGTTGAAACGATTGAGGCTCGCGGCGCGATTGCGCGCCTGTGAGCCGATGCTGGTGAAGAAGCCGCCCGCGAACACGCGATCGCACGTCGAGGTGAGGACGCGCACCGTGCCGTTGGCCTCGGGCGCCCACAACTGCACGGCGGCGGTGGTCGGGTCGAGCGCACCCACGTAGCTGCGCGTCACGCCCGCGAGCGTCGTGAAGTTACCGCCCACGTACACGGCCTCGGGCGTGGCGTGCACCGCGAACACCTGATCGTTCGCATCGGCCGTCCACGGGGTGAGCGCGCCGGTACCGACGTCGACCGCGGCCAGATCGACGCGCGGCTGGCCACCGACGTTGGCGAACAGACCGCCGAGGTAGACGCGATTCCCGAGCACACTCACCGCGGAGACCGGACCGTCCACGTTGGCATCGAAGCCGCTCGCCAGACCGCTGGCGGCATCGACGATCGCCAGGTTGTTGCGGATCGCGCCGCCCACCTGCGTGAAGTTGCCGCCGACCACGATCGCATCGCCCGCGAGTGCCAGCGCCTGGACCTGATTGTCCGCGTTCGGGTCCCACGGGAGCAGCTGCCCCGTGGCGAGCGAGACCGCTGCGAGGTTGTTGCGCGCGATGCCGCCGATGCCATTGAACGAACCGCCGACGAACAGCGAACCATTGGCGTCGAGCGCGAGGGCGAGCACGCTGCCGAAGGCGCTCGGATTCCAGTCCTGTGCAGCGCCGGTCGCCACCGAGAGCCGCGCGATGCGACTGCGAGGCTGGCCACCGATCGCGAGGAAGTCACCGCCCGCGTAAACGACGCCGTCCACCGCGACGAGTCCGTTCACGGTGCTGCCGGCGTTGGGATTCCACGCCGTCGCCAGACCGCTCGTCGGATCCAGCTCGACGATGCGATTGCGCGTCAGGGCGCCGACGGTGGTGAAGAGTCCACCGGCGTACACCATCCCGGTCGGACCGACGGCGAGGGCGTTGACGCTGCCGCCCATGTTCGGGTTCCAGCCCGACGCCGCACCCGTGACCGGATCGAGCGCGGCCAGACGATTGCGGGCCGTGCTGGCGATGTTGGTGAATTGCCCACCCACGTAGAGCTGGCTCGTCGCGGGCTCGTAGACCATCGCCTGCACGATGCTGTTGGCACCCGGGTTCCAGCTCGTGAGCGCGGAGCCCGTGGTGAAGTCGAGGAGCGCGATGCGATTGCGCGTCTGGCCACCGATCGCGGTGTACTGTCCACCGACGAACAATCCGGCGGGACCGGCCACGAGCGCGCGCACCGAGTTGTTGGCGTTGGGGTTCCAGGTGAGCAGCGCGCCCGTGGTCGCGTGGACCGCGCCGACACGATTGCGCGCCGTGCCGTTGAGCAGCGTGAAATCACCGCCCACGTAGAGGGTCGTGCCACGCAGCACGAGGGAGCGCACGAGACCGTTGCTGCTCGGAGCCCACGTATCCACGGTGCCGTCGGCGCGCACGTGCGCCAGATTGGTGCGGGACGCGTTCCCGACGGCGGTGAACAGGCCGCCCAGATACCAGCCACCGCTGCCATCGGGGATCGCCGTCTGCACGGTCCCGTTGACCGCGGGATACGCGGCCGTCGGCTGCGCGGTCGCGGTGTCCACCGGAACACCGGCGCCGGTCACCGGCCCGACGAATGAGAAACTGCCGCCCAGATAGAGCGTGTCACCCTTGACGAGTTGTGCCGAGACCTGCCCGTTCGTGATGGGCAGATCGGTGCGCAGGCTTTGGGCGCGCGCACCGCCGGGCCTCGACATCGAGAGCACGATCACGATCGCGAGCATCCCCGTCCGACACAGCGAAGCCCGGCACCGACCACCCGGGGTCGTCGAAGCCGGGGCTGGGAGCGACGCGGGAGCGACGCTCGGACGGGGAACGTGGGCCGGGGTCACGGGATGAGGGTCATCCGCTGCGTGGTGGTCTCGTGCCCGCGTCGGATGCGGACGAGGTACAGCCCGGCGGGCAGTCCGCCGCCCTCGGCCTCACGGGTGTCCCAGGCGAAGCGGCCGCGCGGCCCGAGCCAGGTCGGAGCGAGGCGCTGCCGCACGCGGCCCTGCAGGTCGAGCACGTCCACCTGCACGAGTCCGCCGAGGTCGTCGTCCGACTGCAACTGCACGCGCGACCGCGCCGGGTTCGGTTCGAGACGAAGCGGCCGGCGCGTGACGCCGGGCCCGTCCCCCACGCCGGTGACGACGCCGATGCCGACCGAGAGATCGGCGGTGGTGACCGGCGTGACGAACAGACCCGCGTTGTAGAAGCGCACGCGTCGCGCGCGGATCGTGGCGACCGAGTTCACGTTCGCGGCACGGAAGCGCAGCTTGTAGAGATGCCCGGGACCGGTCAGGAGGACCTGGTTGCAGAGCAGCGAACTGCTCACGACGACACTGTCCCCGGCCACGGTGAAGCGATGGAACGTGTTCCCGCAGGCGGTGCTGCAGCCGCCCGTCATCAGGCAGCCCTGCTGCAGCGTGGTCGGCGACGCGGGCAACAGCGTGAGCAGCGCGGGGTCGTAGCCCACCACGAGGTCGAAGCCGTTGAAGGACGACCCGGCGGCGGTGACGTCGAAGTACACGTCGAACTCGGCGCCCGAGGGCACCGTCGCACTCGCGGTGGTCAGCGCGGTGGTCACCGCGGCGCGCGCGGGCGCGACCCCGAGCGTGAGCAGCGCCAGCAACGCGCAGCAAGCGAGGCTCGATCGAGTCATGAGCCCATGACGTCCCCTCGCTCCCTGCGGAGCACGGTGGACGGAAGGAGCATGCGGGATATCGGAGCGTCGGCGCAGGTGCATGAGCGAGGAGATCCTGACGAGCGCACGCGCGCGGGATCCGGGCTCCGAGATCGTCCCGAGCCGCGCGAAGGGGGGGGTGTGCGAGGAGCCGTCCGCGAGTGTCCTCACGGCCGGGTTCGACTGCCTCAATGGTAAGTGGTCGCGGGGCGCGACTTCCACGACAAACCACCGCGCGCAAGGGTGGCCGGAATCCCGGTCGAGGGCGGATAACCCCCGTGCGTGCAACATGCAAGCTCAGTCTCACCAAGCCGGGGGGCGGGTGGCACCCGTCCCCCCTGTCCGACCCGTTCCGGGCAGGGTCCACTCGGGCGATTCTTCGCTGCGGCCTCAGCCCCACGGTGCATCCTTCGGTCCGCTCGATTAGTCTGCCGCGTATGCAGCCCCTGAACTTCCATCACCTGCGGTATTTCTGGACCGTCGCCCGACTCGGCAGCGTGCGCGCGGCGGCCGAGCGCCTGCACGTGTCCCAGCCGACCGTGTCCGCTCAGGTCCGCGCCCTCGAAGAGGCGCTGGGCGAACGCCTGTTCCGTCGCGCGGGGCGAGGCCTCGCGTTGACCGAGGCGGGGGCTCGCGTGTGCCGCTACGGTGACGAGATCTTCGCACTCGGCGACGAACTGCAGGCCTCGCTGCGGCATCCGGAGGGCACGGGGCCGCTGCGCGTCGCGATCGGCGTGACCGACTCGCTGCCCAAGAGCCTCGCGCACGCGATCCTGCGTCCCGCCTACGACTCGGGGCCTCAGGTCCAGGTCGTCTGCCACGAGGGCCGCGTCACCGACCTGCTGGGTGAACTCGCCGCGTTCCGTCTCGATCTGGTGATCGCCGACGAGCACGCCCCGAGTTCGTCACCCGTGAAGGCGCATCATCACCTGCTCGGCGGCTCCGCGGTCACGTGGTGCGCGGCGCCGCGGCTCGCGGCGCGTCTCAAGTCGCGTTTCCCGCGCTCGCTCGAGGACGCGCCCGTGCTGCTCCCGCTCACCGGCACGCCGCTGCGACGCCTGCTCGACCCGTGGTTCGAATCGATCGGCGTGCGACCGCGTGTCGTGGCCGAGTACGACGACCGCGCCCTCATGAAGATGGCGGCGGCGGAGGGCTTGGGCGCATTGCCGCTGCCGGCAGCCGCCACGCGCGAGGCCACGCAGCGCTGGGGGCTGCGCGTGCTCGGTCGCGCCGGGGAGTGCCGCGAGCAGTACTACGCGATCACCACCGAGCGCCGCGTGCACCATCCCGCCGTGCTCGCGATCACCCGCGCCGCGCACACCGTGCTCAGCGACCGCCCGCGCGGTTAGGCGTCACCGGCACGCGTCCGAGCCCGCCCGGCAGGTCGGCCGCCAACCACGCCAGCGTCGCGTAGCACGCGACGTTGCGCCGCACGAGCGCGGGATCGACCTTGTCGAACGTGTCGTTGGGCGTGTGGTGCAGGTCGAAGTACGGCGAGGCGTCGGTGTCGAGGTCGCCGACCGGTACGCCGATCGCCAAGAGCTGCCCCACGTCGGCGTCGCCGGTGGCATCGTTGCCGCGCCATTCGACCCCGAGCGGCAGGAGCAACGAATGCATCGCGCGCGCCGCGGGCAGATACTCGGGCGTGACGCGGACACGGAACCCGAGCGGCGTGAACGCGCCCAGATCGGACTCCATGCCGAACACGATGCGCGCCGCATCGGCGGCGTGCGCGCGGGCGTACTCCCGCGCCCCGCTCAGCCCGAACTCCTCGTTGGCGAACATGACGACGCGGATCGTGCGTCGCGGTCGCAGTGAAGCCTGCCCGATGAGCCGCGCCGCGCCCGTCATGATGCACACGCCGGTCGCATCGTCGTGCGCGCCGGTGCCCAGATCCCACGAATCCAGATGTCCCCCGAGCACGACGACCTCGTCGGGCCGCTCACGGCCGCGGATCTCGCCCACCACGTTGGCCGACCACGTGCTGTCGGCCATGGACGACGTGTTGCGCAGCCGCAGCCGCACGCGCTCGCCCGTGGCGAGCTGGTCCACCAGCAGGTCGGCGTCCGGGTTGGACAACGCCAGCGCGGGGATGCGCGGGACCGCCGGGTCGTAGCGCATGCCGCCGGTGTGCGGCACGCGATCGCGATCCGTGCCCACCGAGCGGATGACCACCGCGAGGGCGCCGCGCCGCGCAGCCTCGATGGCGCCGCGACCGCGCACCGCGACCGCCTTGCCATAGCCCGAGCCGTCGCTGCGACGTTCCATGCGGCCCGAGAAGAACACGATGCGCCCCGCGAAGCGCGTGCTGTCGCCGGTCGCCATCTCCTCGAGATCGCGGACCGCGACGACCTCGGCCTCGACGCCGCCCTCGGGGGTCGCGACACTGCCGCCGAGTGCGGCCGCGACCAGAGGCTGCGGCCAGGGCGACACGGTCTCGACGCGGCACTCACCGCGCACCCAGTGCGGCACGCGCACCGGCTCGGCGTGCACGTTCGCGAAGCCGAGCGCACGCAACTGCGCCAGCCCCCACTCCACCGCACGGGCGTCGCCCTCGGTCCCGGCGAGACGCGGTCCCACCTGACTCGTGAGCGAGCGCACCAGTTCGTACGCGGTGTCGTCCTCGAGTGCGCGCTCGCGCACCGAACGCGCGACGTCGAGCTGCGCGGTGGTGAACGGGGTCACGACGCTCTGGGGTGCGTTCGGGGCGGCCACCGCGACAGTGGCCAGCACGGTCGCCAGCAGGACGAGACACGCCGCACGACGGGACGAGGACGACATGACGACCTCCATGGGGGACCGCGGGACGACCTACTTGCGACTGTCGAGGATGCCCTTGAGATCCATGATCGTGTTCTGGTCGGACACGATCACCTGCACCTTGTCGGACAGCTTGTCCACGTACAGGTACTTGATGTAGTTCGGATTGCGCGCGAGCGCCTGGTTGATGGTCTCGATCGCGCGCGCGCGGCCCTGCGCCTCGATCACCTTGCGCTCGGCCTCCTTCTGCTCCTTCTCGAGCGTGTACTTCATCTGCTCGGCCGACTGCTGCGCGATGGTCTTGGCCTCGATCGCCTTGGTGAACTCGGGCGTGAAGCGCACGTCGCGCAGCACGACCTCGTCGACCATGAAACCGTCCTTCTCGAGCAGGCCGCGGATGCGCTGATTGATCTCGTCCTGGATCTGCTGGCGCTTCTCGGAGTACACGTCCATGACCGGGTACTCCGAGATCACGAGACGGATGACCGAGCGCACCGCGGGCCGCAGCACCTTCTCCTCGTAGTCGGGCCCGATGTCGCGGTGCACGTGCACCAGACGCTTGGGATCCACGTGGTGCCACAGCGTGAGGTCGATGCCGACCTGCAGACCTTCCTTGGTGGGCGACCAGATCGAGTCGTCGACGTTGGCCTTGCGCCCCTCGCCGCTCACGCCCGACATGGTGTACTCGAGCCGGCGCAGATCGTAGAGCTGGGTGCTGCTCACGAACGGCGGCACGAACGCCACGCCCTCACCCGCGATGGTGAAGCCCTTGGTGACGGTGTTGAAGATGACGAGTCCGTGGCCGACCGGCACGACGCGGAACGTGCCCACGAGCATGACCAACAGGAGCAGCCCCGCGAGCGCGAACCCGATGCCGCGCACGATCTCGAAGGGCCCCGGTCCCACCGGGCGCCCCGAGGCGTCGCGCACCTGCGCCGAGCGCGTCACGACCTGCCGCCAGACCGCGAGTCCCCCGACCAACAACACCAGGAACAGGATGATGCCGGACACCGTGTGCCTCCTCGGATTCGGGGAACCGGGGACGCGCGACGGCGGCCCGCGGCTGCTGCATCACCGCGCGAGCGCGGCGTGGACTCAGGCGGGGCCGCGCCGCTCGGCCGCCTCGCGGGCCTTGCGCAGCGCGATCTGCATGGGGCTCGGCGAGTCGTCCACGACCGCGGGCCGCGGCACGTAGGGCTCGTCGTCCTCGACCGGGGCGGTGCGCGTCACGCGCGAGCGCGGCGGCGCAGGCGTGTCGTCGGCCTCGCGCATGGAGAGCGAGATGCGACGCCGTTCGGGTTCGACGGCGAGCACCACCGCCTCGACCGCCTGCCCGGGCGCGAGCACGTCGCGAGGATGATTGATGCGCTGCCGCGCGATCTGCGAGACGTGCACGAGGCCGTCCACGCCGGGCGCCAGATTGATGAACGCGCCGAAGTCCGCGAGCCGCACGACGACGCCCGAGACGCGGGCGCCCGGCGTGAACGCCTGCGCGGCCGTCGTCCACGGATCCGCGGTCGCCGCCTTGAGGCTCAGCGCCACGCGCGGCCGTCCGTCCTTGCCCGGCTCGACCTTGATCACCTTGACCTTGACGCGATCGCCCTGCGCGACGACGTCGCGCGGGTGCGAGACGCGCGCATGCGAGAGCTCGGAGACGTGGATGAGCCCGTCGATCCCACCGAGGTCGATGAACGCGCCGAAGGGCTCGAGGCGCGCCACCGTACCTTCGAGTTCCTGCCCCGGCGCGAGGCTCGCGAGCTTGGCCTGTGCGCGCTCGGCCTGCTCGCGCTGCAACAGCCGCTTGCGCGAGACCACCACGCGCTGCCGCGACTCGTCGACCTCGGTGACGAGGAACTCGAGCACCCGACCCACGAACGGCGCCGGATCCTCGACGTACGCCGCATCGATCTGCGACAGGGGGCAGAACGCGCGCACGCCGTCCACGTCGACGCTCAGGCCACCGGTGTTCACCGCGGTGACCTTGCCGCGCACCGGCACCTCGGCCGCACGCGATTGCTTCACGGCCTCGAGCGAGACGCGGCCCTTGGCCCCACCGGCACCGCGCTTCGCCGCACGGGCCAGCACGATCGACTCCCCGGTCTCGACGACGAACAACTCGAGTTCCTGTCCCGCGGCCACGGTGAGCGTCCCGTCGTCCTGACGGAACTCCCGCGCATCGGCCACGGCTTCGCTGCGCCCACCGATGTCGAGCAGCAGACTGTCGCCGCTCACCGCGACGATGCGGCCGCGCACGCGCGCGCCCAGCCGGATCCCCTCCTCGGCCTTGCGGCCGGCCTTGGCTGCAGGACCGCGGGCGGGCTCGGCGGGTGCGGGTCGCCCGCGCTCGAACGCTTCGAGCATGGCGCCGAACTCGGCGGCCGCCTGATCGTCCTGGGTCTCATCGTCGTCTTCGGGAACGGGCGGGGTGTGCTCTGGAGGGGTCATGGCGACATCCTGCGGGAATCGGGGCCCGCTGTGAAGTGACCGGTGTGGCCCCATCCGGGACGCCATCGGGGACGGCTTCGGGAGGGGTTCAGCTGGACTTACCGGAGGATCTGAACAGGAAAACCCGTTCAATGGAACCACTTCAAAAGGAATCCAGCAACGCCAAATGCCACCGGAAAATACGGCCATCCCATGCGCTGACAACGGGATGTGGTCGGAAAAGAATTCCGTCCGATGGAACCAATTCCATGCAGAAAAGCCTTCCACCCGACATTGCATAATGCTACTTTGTGGGCGTCATCGCACATCCTCTGGCAAGGGTCCATCCGGACTCGGCCCCCCTGTTGCCAGCGACGTGTGCCCGGTTCTCAGGACGAGGCGATGGCTACACGCGCTGTATTCGCCAGCATCTTCGCGATGTCACAACAGGTTAGTACCGGGACCAACGACTCTGGTCGCCAACAAGGGAGATCCAAAATGAAGCGTTTCGCTACCCTCTTCGCCGCCACGCTGGCGCTCGCCGCGTTCGCGGGCTCGGCCTCGGCCGCGCTCCGTTCGCCGCAGGTCCCGGTTCTGGGCGGTTCGCTCCAGGGCTACCTCAACACCGCCGACGGCGGCATCAACGTGAGCGCGGATCAGAACGCCGCGCAGCGCTGGGCGGCCACGGTCTCGAACAACTCGACCTTCACCATCCAGGTGGAGCTCTCGGGCAACGCGAGCAGCAACAGCCTCGGCCTCTACAACGCCTCGGCCGGCTCGCCGTCGCTCTACCAGGTGTTCCCGGGCGCGGCCACGACCGGCTGGTTCGCGGTCGCCTCGTTCCGCAACCTCCCGACCCGCGTGATCGTGAACCTGTTCGACGCCTCGGCGGCGCTGCAGGGCACCACGACCTACCTGGGCGCCGATCGCAACGACTTCGGCTTCTACATCGCGGGCCCCGGCGGCACGTTCTACACGCAGGACTCGCGCAACGGCACCGGTGATGCGCAGGCCCTGACGTTCGCGGGCACGGGCATCAACGCCGGCTCGTGGTTCCTCGCCTTCGAGGAAACGGGTCTGAACAACAGCTCGGATCAGGATTACGACGACGCGGTCCTCTTCCTGGAGTCGGTCAACCCGACGCCGGTGGCGAAGACCTCCTGGGGTGCGCTCAAGTCGCGCTTCCAGTGATCGTCTGAAGTACAGGCCGTTCGAAAGAACCCCGGTGGGCTGGAATGAGCCCGCCGGGGTTCTTCGTTTCGGTGCGAGGGCGGGCGTTGGAGGGTGCGTGTAGCCGGCGGCGTGGCGCCGGGGACGTCGGCTGCGCGGGGGCCCGCTTCGCAGCCCCGCTCGCCGACGCCCCGGGCCGCCACGCCGCCTCCGCGTTCCCCAGCGCGCGGGGGGACGCACGGTCGGGCGAGAACTCGGTGACTGGGATTCGCTTCGCGGGGGGGCGGATCGAAGGGCCTGTGCGGGGGCGTGGCTTGCGGCGCGGCTCTCGCGGGGGCGTTTGTGCGCGGGCGGACGGGGCTGCGGGGATGGAACGGCTTGCCGGGAGGGCGCGAAGGCGAAGGCGCTGGTATTCGCTTCGCGGGGGAGCGGGCGGAGATGCGTGCGGGGGGCGCTGGCAGGCTTAGGCGGGGGGCGCGGGGTGCGTCGGCGAGCGGGGCTGCGAAGCGGGCCCCCGCGCAGCCGAGGGCACCCCTCGCCCGCCGCCGGCTCGGTCGCACCTGCGGTCGCCTGTGAAGTCGACGGGACGTCGCTCAGTTCTGCGGCGGGCGGCGGTCCAGGGTGACGTCGTCCCAGGAGGCGGGGTCGTCGAGGGACTCGAGGTGCGTCAGGACCGTGACGTTGGGGATCACGCGACGGATGTCGGCCTCGATGAGCTCCAGGAGCGCGTGGCCGCGATGCACCGTCCAGTCGCCGGGGACCAGCACGTGCATCGACACGAACCGGCGTGCGCCGGCCTGACGGGAGCGCAACGCGTGCACCTGCACGGGGGCCACGATGTGCGGGGCGAGCGCGTCGCGCAGTCGCGCCTGCTCGTCGGCCGAGAGCGCGGTGTCCATGAGGCCGAGCACGGCGCGCCGCAGGATGCCGAACGCGGTCCACACGATGTTGGCCGACACCACGAGCGCCACCGCCGGATCGAGCCACTGGATGTGCGTGAACGACACCAGCGACACGCCCACGAGCACGCCCACCGAGGTCCACACGTCGGTGAGCAGGTGATGCGCATTGGCTTCGAGCGAGACCGAGTGGCTCCGCCGTGCCGCGCGCAGCAGCACCACCGCCACACCCAGGTTCACGAGCGAGGCGACCACCGACACCGCGAGGCCGAGCCCCACCTGCTCGAGTTCGCGCGGGGCATGCAGGCGTTGAACCGCGGTGACCGCGATGCCGATCGCGGCCACCAGGATGAGCAGGCCCTCGACGCCGCTCGAGAAGTACTCCGCCTTGCCGTGGCCGTACGGGTGCTGATCGTCCTCGGGCCGCGCGGCCACCGTGAGCATCGCCAGCGCGAGCATCGCGCCCGCGAGGTTGACCAGCGACTCCATGGCGTCCGACAGCAACCCCACCGAGCCGGTCATCCACCACGCCCACGTCTTGAGCCCGATGGTGATCACCGCGGCCAGCGCCGAGAGCCACGCGAAGCGCGGCAGCATGCGCGGGTCGTGCGCTTCGGGCGAGGCGTCGGCGCGGCTCATGACCGCTCCGGCTTGAGGCGATCCGCGAAATGCGCGCGCAACTTGGCCACCTTGGGCGAGATCACCGCGCGGCAGTAGGGCTGGTCCTCGTTGCGACGGTAGTAGCCCTGATGCCCGAGTTCCGCCGGGAAGAACGCCGTCAACGGCGCGAGTTGCGTCACGATGGGCTGCGCGAACACCCCCGCCTCGGTCAGTGCCGCCACGGTGTCACGCGCGATGCGTTCCTGCTCGCTCGAATGCCACAGGATCGCCGAACGGTACTGCGTGCCCACGTCCGCGCCCTGACGATCGAGCGTCGTGGGATCGTGGAACGCGAAGAAGAACTGCAGCAGGTCGGCGTACGACAGCACGCTCGGGTCGAAGGTCACCTGCACGACCTCGGCGTGACCGGTGCGCCCGCTGCAGACCTCGTGATAGCTCGGTGCGTCGGTCGTGCCGCCGGCGTAGCCGGACACGACGCGCTCGACCCCCTGCAACCGCTCGAACACCGCCTCGAGACACCAGAAGCAACCCCCGGCCAGGGTCGCGGTCTCGCGGGTTCCACCCTGCATCGCATCCTCCGTGGCTCGTGCCGCACGACGCGCGCAGGATACGACATCGCGCCCGGGTCCGCTGGCCGACGACGGCGCGCGGTGGCATGCTCGCACGCACGAGGTCGGCGGTGTCCCACGCCGCCCCCGCCCATCCGGTCCGGAGGCCCCGTGAACGTGAAGCGTCGCTGTGGTCGATCCGCGCGCGTGCTCGTCGCGACGGCATGCCTGTCGCTGCTGGCGTCGCTCGCATGGGCGGGCAAGCTGACGGGCACCTGCACCCTGCGCGCCTCGGGCAGGACCGCCTCGCCCGGCACGGTGGTGTGGCTCGAGCAGGTCCCGGCCAAGGTCGAGGAACGCATCGTGCGCGGCCCGGTGCGCTGGTTCTGGCAGAAGAAGCCCGCGCCCCCGACCCTGCCCGAACTCGCGCTGCGCGCGGGCCGGTTCCGCCCCGGCCACGTCGTGAGCGTGGTGAACGGCCCGATCCTGGTGCGCAACGCGGACAAGGTCTGGCACGGCGTGTTCAGCGTCACCCCCGGCGGCGCGTTCGATCTGGGCAAGATCGCGCCGGGCCACGTGGACACGCTGCGCTTCGCCGCCGCGCGCAACATCAGCGTGCGCTGCGACATCCACCCCGACGAGTCGGCCGCGATCCAGATCGTGCCCAACCACGCGTTCGCGATCGCCGACAGTCTGGGTCGCTGGAAGCTCCCCGACCTGCCGCCCGGCGACTACGTGCTGCGCGCCTGGCGCCCCGGCGCACGAGCGCTCAAGCAGCCCGTGACGATGCCGAAGCGCGGCGATCTGGACGTCCGGCTGCACTGGTAGCCGCGCACGGGTGCGCGGGACCGCGCGCGATCAGGGGATCGCGGCCGTGAGCACGTCCGGCGCACCGTCGGTCACGAGGACGTCGTCCTCGATCCGGATGCCGCCGAAGTCCAGCAACCCGTCGACGCGATCCCAGCGCACGGCATCGCGGTGCTGCTCGCGCAGCGACCGGTCCTGCAGCAACGCCGGGATGAAGTAGATGCCGGGCTCGACCGTCATGACGTAGCCGGGCTCGAGCGGCAGATCGGCGCGCAGCATGCCCAGCCCCGGCCGCGTGCTGCGCGTGCGCCCGGGCAGGTAACCGCTGGCATCGCGCACCCCGAGTCCGACCATGTGCCCCAGTCCGTGCGGGAAGAACAGCGCGTGCGTGTCGCGCTCGACGAGCGAGTCGGGCGCGCCCACGAGGATGCCGAGCGAGACCAGCCCTTCGGCGATGCGACGCGCCGCAGCCAGATGCAGGTCGCGCCACTCCGCACCCGTGACGCAGCCGGCCACGCCCTCCCGCTCGACCGTCTGCACGAGCGCGTGCAGATCACGGAAGAAGCCGTCGTCGCCACCGCCCGGCAACCGATAGGTGCGCGTGACGTCGGCGGTGTAGCGCGCGACCTCGGCGCCGGCATCCACCAGCACGACGTCGCCGGGCTCGGCGCGGCGCTCACCCGGATTGAAATGCAGCACACCCGAGTTGCTCCCGATGCCGACGATCGAGCTGTACCCCGTGCGATCACCACCCGCACGGAAGAACGCGCTCTCGAGTTCCACCTGCAGTTCGCGCTCGGACACACCGGGCCGCAGCGCGGCGACCAGCGCCTTGAAGCCGGCCGCGGTCGCGGCACTCGCGCGACGCAGCAGCGCGATCTCGGCCGCATCCTTGGGACGGCGCACCTGCAGCAGGGTCTCGCGCAGTTGCGCGGTGAGCGCGGGATCGTCGCTCACACCGTGCACCGCGCACCCCAGCACCGCGAGCGGACGGCCCTTGCGCGCCGCGAGCCACGCGGCGAGCCCCTCGCGCGGTGTGCCGCGCGACTCGGTGCGTCCCTCCCAGACGCGCTCGGCCTGCGTCACCGCGGGCACGAAGTCGGTCCAGCCCTCGCGCGGGTCGAACGCCAGCACGCTCTCGGGCGTCTCGTGCCCCGCGAGCCACAGGTACTCGCTGTGCGCGAGGAACGGATACGTCTGATCCGCGCCGCCGGGGATCGACACGGGGGAACCGGCGCCCACGAGGACGCAGGCGTCCGTGAGCGCCCAGGCGGCGGTGAGGCGGTCGCGGCGGGGCTTGAGCAGGTCGGTGGTGGTCATGCGCGGGAGATTACAACGCGGGCGGGGTTGGTGCTTGGGCGACGGTGCAGGGTCGTGCGTGCGTGCCGGCCGTGTGGGCAGGGTGCGATGGCTGCGGGGGGCCCCGCTTCGCAGCCCCT
>CAZZLY010000081.1:0-13962 GCA_964655175.1 uncultured bacterium | reverse complement strand
CGCTCATCGACGACGTCGTGCCGTGCGCGGCCGTCGGGGTGGACGAGACGGCCCCGCGCGAGCTGTCGTTCGCGGTCACCGGGGCCAACCCGGCGACGGGCCGCACCGCGTTCCGCTTCGGTCTGCCCACCGCGCAGCGCGCCGAACTCGGCATCTTCGACGTCACGGGCCGTCGCGTGGCGACGCTCACGAGCGGCACGCAGGCCGCCGGCTGGCATGCGGCCGCGTGGACGGTGAACGACGACGGCACGATGCCCGCCGCCGGTATCTACTTCGCGCGTCTGACGACCGAGACCCGCACGGTGGGCTCGCGCGTCGTGATGCTCAAGTAGTCGCTCCGCTGCACTCGCTCGCCCCGGTGACCCTCGTGGTCGCCGGGGCGAGCGTCTGTCCCACCTCGAGGAGACTCGTCATGGACCGTCCGCTGCGCGACCCGCACACCTGGGCCTATCCGCCCCTCGAGCCCTACGACACGGGCCGTCTGGCCGTCTCCGACCTGCACACGATCGCCTACGAGCAGTCGGGCAACCCGGCGGGCAAGCCCGTCGTGTTCCTGCACGGGGGCCCGGGCGGTGGCACCTCGCCGGCCATGCGGCGGTTCTTCGACCCGACGCGCTATCGCATCGTGCTGTTCGATCAGCGCGGCTGCGGCAAGAGCACGCCGCACGCCTCGATCGAGCACAACACCACCTGGGACCTGGTCGCCGACATCGAGGCGCTGCGCGTGCATCTGGGCCTCGAGCGCTGGCAGGTGTTCGGCGGCAGTTGGGGGAGCACGCTGGCGCTCGCGTACGCGCAGAAGCACCCCGAGCGCGTCACCGAGCTCGTGCTGCGCGGCATCTTCCTGCTGCGTCGCAGCGAGATCGAATGGTTCTACCAGCACGGCGCCTCCGAGGTCTGGCCCGACCTGTGGGAACCGTACCGGGACCACATCCCGGTCGAGGAGCGGCACGACATGGTCGCCGCGTACCACCGTCGGCTGACGAGCCCCGAGCGCGACGTGCGCGTGGCGGCGGCCAAGCGCTGGGCGGGTTGGGAGGGGGCCACGAGTAAGCTGCTGCAGGACCCCGCCATGGTGAGCCACTACGAGGAGGACGAGTTCGCGCTCGCGTTCGCCCGCATCGAGGCGCACTACTTCCAGCACCGCGGCTTCTTCGAGGTGGACGACCAGCTGTTGCGCGACGTCCCGCGCATCCGCCACATCCCGGCGGTGATCGTGCAGGGCCGTTACGACCTCGTCTGCCCGGCCACGAGCGCCTGGGCACTGCATCGCGCATGGCCCGAGGCCGAGCTGCAGATCACGGCCGACGCCGGTCACGCGGCGTTCGAACCCGCGAACTCACGCGCGCTGGTGGCGGCGACGGACCGCTTCGCCCTGCGGCCGTGACGGGGCGGGCCCCCGGCACGCGCCGGGGGCCCGCACCCATCCTGCAGTGGCCGGCGCGCGTCCTGCACGATTCCCCTCAAGCCCTCGGGACCACCTGCCGATGACCCTCTCATCGTCGGACCCCGAACCATCGTTCTCTTGAGGAGGTCGTCTTGGACTCGATCTGGATGTGGCCGCTGGGCCTCGTGGCGTTCCTGCTGAGCTGGCCGGTCGTGCGTTCCCTGACCGTCCGCCTGACGCAGGGCCGTTTCCGTTCGCAGGCGCTGGGCAACCAGCCCGATCGCATCTATCTGGTCCGTTCGACGCAGCCCACGTGGCGTCAGGAGCAGCTGCGCGACTACGCCGCGCGTCAGCTCTCGACGGCGGGCTTCGTCAACGCCGGCACGTTCCAGGTCCGCGAGATGCCCGAGCTGACGCTGGGTCTGTACGCCAACGCGCAGGAGAACGCCTACGCGATGCTGTACGACCACCCGCGCACGGGTTTCTGGGCGGAGTTCGTGACGCGCTACGAGGACGGCACGATGGCGCACTTCACGACGCTCGAGCCCATGGACGTCGAGGTGCCCACGGGTTCGATGCACGTGGCCGCGCCGCACCTGACGCTCGGCGACCTGTGGAAGACCATGCTGGCGCAGCGTCCGGCCAAGACCATGCTGCCGTGCAGCCCGTTCACGGCCGCCACGGACTTCGAGAAGGGCTACGCCGAGTCCATGGCCCGTCACAAGACGCAGACGACGACCCCGGCCATCGACACCACGGTGGACGAGGAGGAGATCGCGCAGGCGGCCTGATCCACGCCCCGCGTGCGAGAAACTGCGACCCCGGTGAGCCTCGCGCTCACCGGGGTCGCGTGCGTCAGGCCGCCTCGCGCAGGGCTTCGCGCGTCGTGGCGCGCCGGCGCCAGGCCACGTAGGCCGGCAATCCGGCCGCGATCGCCCCGAGCCCGAGCAACGACTCGCGCGGCGCCGACTGCAGCGTGTTCACGGTGAGCAGCCCCATGCCCGCCACGAACAGCGCCGGCACCACGGGGTAGCCCCAGACGCGATAGCCGCGCGCGGCGTCGGGCTGCGTGCGCCGCAGGCGGAACACCGCGAGCCCGGTGGCGACGTGGAACAGCACGCCACCGAACGTCACGTACGTGAAGAGCTGCGTGTAGCTGCCCGTCAGGCACAACACGGCCGCCCACGCCGTCTGCAACCACAGCGCCGCGACCGGGGTGCGCCAGCGCGGATGGATGTGCGCCACCTGCTCGAAGAACACGCCGTCGGTGGCCATGGGCTGATAGACGCGCGACGAGTACAGGATCGTGGCCGCCAGACAGCCGAAGGCCGAGAGCGCGACCGCGGCCGTCATCGCCCGGGCGGCCGCCTCGCCGAACAGCACGCGCGTCGCGGCCTCCGCCACGCGGCTCGAGGCGGACAGGTCGGCCACCGACAGGGCGCGCAGGTACACCAGATTGAGGAGCGCGTAGGCGACCACGACCACCGCCACGCCCAGGATGAGGCCGCGCGGCAGGTCGCGGCGCGGATCGCGCACCTCACCGGCCGAGAACGTGAGCGCGAACCAACCGTCGTACGTCCACAGCGTCGCGATGAGCGCCACGCCGAACGGTGCCGCGAGCGCGAGCGGCGCGCTCGGCAACGGCGCGGTCCACGACACGGTCACCACCGGTGCGACCATGAAGCCGCCCACCACGAGCAACGCGATCGCGAACAACTTGGCGAGCGTGAACAGGTTCTGCACGCCGGCGCCCTGGCGCACGCCCATGTGATTGGCCGCGGTCAGCATGCCCATGGCGAGCAGGGCGGCGACCTGCGCGCCGTTCACGTGCAGGGGTCCCCACGCGAGCACCGTGCGGGCGCTCGAGAACGCCGGGACGAGGGCACCCAGATACTCGCCGAAGCCCACCGCGATCGCCGCGATGCCACCGGTCATGATCACGAGCAGGCAGGTCCAGCCGTACAGGAATCCGACGAGCGGCCCCCACGCCTCGCGCAGGAAGTGGTACAGGCCGCCCGCGCGCGGATACATGGCGCCGAGTTCGGCGTACGAGAGCGCGCCGGCCAGCACCAGCAGGCCACCCGCGATCCACGCGGCCAATGCGAGCGCGGGGTGGGGCAGGCTGCGGGCGACGTCTCCGGCGGTCAGGAAGATGCCGGTGCCGATCACCGCGCCGATCGTGAGCGAGGCGCCGTCCCACGCACCGAGTGCGCGGTCCAACGTGACGGGGGCGGGGCGAGCGAGGTCGGGGGCGACGGCGCTCTCCAAGGGGGCGTCCATGGGAACGCAATGTGCCATAGCTCACGCGGATGCACGAGCGGAATGTGGCGTCCGAACGTCGTTCGCATGCGAACGGACGCGCGCGATCCTCCGCGTTCGGGGGTCCGCTCCCCGCGGTCGTCGGCCCTGACGGCGCCGCGTTGACTCCGCACGCGGCATGCATTCCACTAGCGGTTCGTGTGCCCGTGCACGAACGCGCGGGCTGGTCCGTCCTTCAGCCAGGAAGCCCTCATGAAGCGTTTCATGGTCGTGTCCCTCGCGCTCGTCCTTGCGGGCGTGCTCGTCTCGTCCGTCGCCGTCGCCGCTCCCGGCAAGTCCACGGGCAAGCCCTCGGGTGACAAGAAGACCGAGAGCAAGCTCACCGCCGACACGTTCTCGGCGCTCGAGTTCCGCACCGTCGGACCGGCCGTGACGTCGGGCCGCGTCGTGGACGTCGCGGTGGACCCGACCGACAAGCGCGTCTGGTACGTGGCCGCGGCCTACGGTGGCGTGTGGAAGACGACGAACGCCGGCACCACGTTCACGCCGATCTTCGACGAGCAGGGCACCTCGAGCATCGGCTGCGTGACGATCGCGCCGTCCGACCCGCGCATCGTGTGGGTCGGCACGGGCGAGAACAACAGCCAGCGCAGCGTGGGCTGGGGTGACGGCGTGTACCGCTCGGACGACGGCGGGCGCCATTGGACCAACATGGGGCTCAAGGCGAGCGAGCACATCGGCCGCATCGTCGTGCACCCGACGAACCCGGCGATCGTGTGGGTGGCCGCGCAGGGCCCGCTCTGGGCGCCGGGCGGCGACCGTGGCGTGTACAAGACCACCGACGGTGGCAAGACGTGGAAGCTGACGCTCAAGGGCGACGAGTGGACGGGCGCCAACGAGGTGCACCTCGACCCGCACGACGCGAACGTCCTGTACGCCAGCACCTATCAGCGCCACCGCAAGGTCTGGACGCTCGTGGACGGCGGGCCGGGCTCGGCGATCTGGAAGAGCACCGACGGCGGTGAGACGTGGACCAAGCTGTCGCGCGGCCTGCCCGGCGGCGACATGGGCCGCATCGGTCTCGTGGTCCCCGCGAACGAGACGAACGTGGTCGTCGCCACGGTCGAGGCGTCGGCGAGCGAGCGCGGCACGTACCGCACCGACGACGGTGGCGCCAACTGGAGCAAGCTCAACGGCAATCTGGCGACGAGCCCGCAGTACTATCAGGAGCTCATCGCCGACCCGAGCGTGCGCGGTCGCCTGTACATGATCGACACGTTCCTGCAGACCTCGGACGACGGCGGCCGCACCTGGCGCCGCGCGGGCGAGAAGGACAAGCACGTCGACAACCACGTCGTGTGGGTGGACCCCGACGACTCGCGTCACCTCCTGGTGGGCTGCGACGGCGGTCTGTACGAGACGTTCGATCGCTGCGCGACCTGGAACTTCTTCCCGCACCTGCCGATCACGCAGTACTACAAGGTCGACCTCGACAACGATCTGCCGTTCTTCAACATCTACGGCGGCACGCAGGACAACCAGACGTGGGGCGGGCCGTCGCGCACCGCGAGCGACAACGGCATCCGCAACTCGGACTGGTGGTTCGTGGTCGGTGGCGACGGCTTCCAGCCGCGCGTCGATCCCACCGATCCCAACGTCGTGTACGGCCAGTACCAGCACGGCGAGTTGTCGCGCTTCGATCGCAAGACCGGCGAGCGCACCGAGATCCAGCCGCAGCCCGAGCCGGGCGAGCCCGGCAGCCGCTGGAACTGGGACAGCCCGCTCATCGTGAGCCCGCACCTGCACACGCGGTTGTACTTCGCGTCGCAGCGCGTCTACCGCACCGACGATCGCGGTGACACGTGGACGCCGGTGAGCGGCGACCTGACGCGACAGATCGATCGCAACCGCCTCAAGGTCATGGGCCGCGTGCAGAGCGTGGACGCGATCGCCAAGAACGCCTCGACGAGCATCTACGGCAACATCGTGTGGCTGGACGAGTCGCCGCTGCAGGAGGGCCTGCTGTTCGTGGGCACCGACGACGGCCTGATCCAGATCAGCGAGGACGGCGGCGCGCACTGGCGCCGGATCGACTCGTTCCCGGGCGTGGGCGAGTACGCCTACGTCTCGCGCGTCGTGCCGTCGCGCTTCGACAAGAACACCGTGTACGCCACGTTCGACCGTCACAAGATGGGCGACTTCAAGCCCTACGTGCTCGTGAGCCGTGACCTCGGCCGCACGTGGACGAGCGCCGCGGGCGACCTGCCCGCGAACGGTTCGGTGTACGCGTTCGTGCAGGACTCGAAGAACGCCGACCTGTGGTTCGTCGGCACCGAGTTCGGGGTGTGGTTCACGCCCGACGCCGGCCAGCGTTGGATCGAGCTCAAGGGCGGCATGCCGCGCCAGTGCGTGCGCGACCTCGCGATCCAGCGTCGCGACGACGCGCTCGTGGTGTGCTCGTTCAGCCGCGGCTTCTTCGTGCTCGACGACCTCGCGGCGCTGCGTGCCCTCGCCGACGAGAAGACGCTCGCCAGCCCCGCGAGCCTGCTGCCCGTGCGCGATGCGCTGCTGTTCATCCCGGCGAGCCCCATGGGCAACGCGGGCAAGGCCGAGCAGGGTGCGCGCTTCTGGGTGGGCGAGAACCCGCCGGTGGGCGCGGTGTTCCGCTACTGGCTCAAGGACGGCTGGAAGACGCTCAAGGAGACCCGTCGTGCCCGCGACAAGCAGCTCGCCAAGTCGGGCGGGGACGCGTTCTACCCGTCGTGGGACAGCCTGCGCGCCGAGGATCGCGAGGAGGCTCCGACGGTGATCCTGACCGTCACCGACGCCTCGGGTCGCATCGTGCGACGCCTGCAGGGCCCGGCCGGTGCGGGGCTGCAGACCGTGACGTGGGACTTCCGCCGTCCGGCGCCGGATCCGGCCTCGCTCGAGGAGCGCTCGCGCGGCGACTTCGAGGACCCGAGCGGTGGCGCCATGGTCGCGCCGGGCACCTACACGGTGACGATGTCGCGTCGCGTGCGGGGCGAGGTCACGGCGATGGGCGAGCCGCGCACGTTCCGCGTGACGCCGCTGCACAACACCACGCTCACCGCGCCGGATCGCGAGGCGCTGGCCGCCTTCCAGACGCGCGCGTCGGACCTCATCCGCTCGCTCAACGGCACGCAGCGCGTGCTCGGCGAGGCGCAGGAGCAGGTCGCGCTCCTCAAGAAGGCCCTCGACGACGCGCCGTCGGCCGACGCGCTCGCGCTGCGCGCGCGCGTGGTGCAGGCGCAGGACGGCCTGCGCGCGATCGCCATCCGCCTCAACGGGGACTGGGAGATCCGCAGCCGCGAGGAGGCCGTCGAGCCGTCGCTCGCCGACCGCGTCAACCGCATGAGCTCGGCGTTCTTCTCGACGAGTGCACCCACGCGCACGCAGCAGCGCGCGTTCGAGATCGTCTCCGGCTCGCTCGGCGGCACGATCACCGAACTGCGCACCCTGCTCGACACGCTGCGCGACCTGGGCGACCGGGCTGAAGCCGCCGGTGCGACGTGGACGCCGGGCCGCATGCCCGTCTGGAACGGTAAGTAGGACCTGGACCGGGTGGACCGGGGCGCACGCCCCGGTCCGCACCACCCTCGAGGGAGTCCGACATGCGCAAGCCGACGCACGCCGATGCCGAACTGCTGCTGCACCTGTACGAGATCCGTCGCGACCCCGAGCTGCGCGCCGCGCGCGCCTGGATCATCTCCAAGTACAAGGCCGTGCCGTGGTCGGTCATGAAGAAGGACTACCTGTCGGGCTCGCAGGAGGATCGCTGGTTCCGCATGGCGACCTCGTACTGGGAGATGGTCGCCACGCTCGTGAACCGCGGGGTCATGCACGCCGAACTGTTCTTCGATCACAGTGGCGAGGCGGTGGTCACGTGGGATCGCATCAAGACGGTCGTGCCCGAGCTGCGCGCCGCGATCCGTCCGACCTACCTGCTCAACATGGAGCGCATGGTCGAGGCGCATCTGGCGTACCGCAAGCGCACGATCGCGGCCCTCGCCAAGCGCACGAGCCCCACGCGACGCGCCAAGCCGCGCCCCGCGCGCAAGGCGGGGCGCTGATGTCGTCCACGTTCGGCCGACTGTTCCGCGTCAGCACGTTCGGCGAATCGCACGGCCCCGGTGTGGGCGTGCTGGTGGACGGATTGCCGCCGGGCCTTCCCGTGGACGCAGCCGCGATCCAGCGCGAGCTCGACCGGCGTCGTCCGGGCCAGAGCGCGATCGTCACGCCGCGCCAGGAGGCCGACCGCGTCGAGATCCTGTCGGGCGTGCTCGACGACGTCTCCCTGGGCACGCCGATCGCCATGCTCGTGCGCAACACCGACGCACGGTCGCGCGATTACGATTCCCTCAAGAACGTGTATCGCCCCGGACACGCCGATTACGTGTACGACGCCAAGTACGGCGTGCGCGACGTGCGCGGCGGGGGACGCTCGTCGGGCCGTGAGACCGTGGGCCGCGTCGCGGCGGGCGCACTCGCCCGCGCGGCGCTGGGCACGATCGGCGTCACGATCGTGGGCGGCACGGTGCAGGTGGCGGACGTCGTCACGCACGAGCGCGACTGGTCGCAGGTCGAGGCCAACCCCGTGCGCTGCCCCGATGCGGCCGTCGCCGAACGCATGCGCGCGGTCATCGAGGAGGCGCGCGACGCGCACGATTCCGTGGGCGGCGTGGTCGAGGTGCAGGCGAGCGGCGTCCCCGCGGGTTGGGGCGACCCGACCATGGACAAACTCGACGCGTGTCTGGGCGCCGCGATGCTGAGCATCCCCGCCACCAAGGGCGTCGAGATCGGCGGCGGCTTCGACATGACCCGCCGGCGCGGCTCCGAGACCAACGACGTGTTCGACGGCGAACGTTACGCGAGCAACTTCGCCGGGGGCATCACCGGCGGCATCTCGAACGGCAACACGATCGTGGTGCGCGTCGCGGTGCGTCCCGCCACGAGCATCGCCCGCCCGCAGGTCATGGCGCGACGCGACGGCGGCACCGAGACCGTGACGCTCGAGGGGCGCCACGACCCGTGCATCTGCCCGCGCGTGGTGCCGGTCGCCGAGGCCATGCTGGCGATCGCGCTCATGGACGCGTGGCTGCACCAGCGGGCGCTGCGGGGCCGCGACCGTTGAGCGCGCGGCGTTGCGTGTTGCATGACCGCCGTCCGCGCCCGCGGCCGACCCGGCGGGGGAGTCGTTGACCCATGCGAGGATCGGGTGCTAGCCTTACGTTGTCGCTTCTCACGATGGACGGAGGCCTTTCTTGCGCAACGCGTTCCGAGCCGACTCCCTGTGGTGCTGGCGCCGCTTCCTGTGGCGCGGCCGGGAGATCGCGTTCGTCCGTTGACGGGTCCCGCGCTCACGATCTCCCAGCCCATGCCAGCGTGGCGTGGGCTTCTTTGTTAGTCCCCCGGAGCCTCTGATGCTCGTCGTCCTCCAGCCCCAGACCCCCGAAGCCGTGGTCGCCGACGTGGCGGCCCGCCTTCGCATGGCCGGTCTCGCGGTGCATCGCACCGAGCACGACGCTCGGGTGCGGTTCGCGGCGCTGGGGGACGCGGGGGCGCTCGACTGGAAGCAGGTCGAGGGCTGGCCCGGCGTGGAGTCGGTGCGCAAGCTGGCGAAGCCGTTCAAGCTGGCGAGCCGTGCGTTCCATCCGCAGGACACCGTCATCAGCGTGGGCCGCATCGCCATCGGCGGCCCGCAGCTGGCGATCATGGCCGGCCCGTGCTCGATCGAGAGCGAGGAGCAGATCTTCGCGGTCGCCAAGGCGGTCGCGGCCGCCGGCGCCACGGTGCTGCGCGGCGGGGCGTTCAAGCCGCGCACCTCGCCCTACGCGTTCCAGGGTCTGGGCGAGGAGGGGCTCAAGCTCATGCGCCGGGCCGCCGACGCGCACGGGCTCGCGATCGTGTCCGAGGTCATGGAACCCCAGATGGTCCCGCTGCTCGCGCGCTACAGCGACATCCTGCAGATCGGTGCGCGCAACATGCAGAACTACGCGCTGCTGCGCGAGGTGGGGCACACCGACAAGCCGGTGCTGCTCAAGCGCGGGCTCTCGAGCACCATCGAGGAGTGGCTGCTGTCGGCCGAGCACGTCATGGCGCGCGGCAACCGGCAGGTCATCCTGTGCGAGCGCGGCATCCGCACGTTCGAGACCTACACGCGCAACACGCTCGACCTGAACGCCATCCCGGTGGTCAAGGAGCTCTCGCACCTGCCCGTGATCGTGGACCCGTCGCACGGCGTCGGCATCCGCGACAAGGTCGCCCCGATGGCGCGCGCCGCGATCGCGGCCGGGGCCGACGGCATCATCGTCGAGGTGCATCAGGACCCCGATCGCGCGCTCTCCGACGGCGCGCAGTCGCTGTACCCGGACGACTTCACCGCCATGGTGCAGCAGATCCGCACCATCGCCGAGGTCCTGGGCCGCCGCGTCTGACGCCACGCCCCGGCCCGCGCGGCACGAGAGGGAGCCTCGCGCGACGCGACCGATGTTCCGCGACGCACGGGACCGTCTGAACAGGTTCGCCCGCGAGCCGCACGAATCGCGCGCGAACGCGCGACTTTGTTCGGACGAACGCGCGCGCGCGCCCTTCACACGCGCGCGGTTTCCGCTATCCTGCGCGCTCTCCCTGCGGGCGCACGCGCCCGCGTCGTCGTCCCACGCGCCCCCCCGCGCGTCCCCCTCGCCACGGAGTCCCAAGCATGTCGTCGCGCCAGAAGCTCGCCATCCTCGTCGGTGGCGGTCCCGCCCCGGGCATCAACAGCGTCATCGCCGCCGCCACCATCCGCGCCCGTCTCTCGGGGGTCGAGGTGCTGGGCGTCGAGGACGGCTTCGAGTGGCTCATGAAGGGCGACGTCAGCCGGGTGCGCCCGCTCACGATCGAGACCGTGTCGCGCATCCACTTCCGCGGCGGCAGCCATCTGGGCATCTCGCGCGCCAACCCGACGCGCGACATCAAGGCGCTCGACCGCGTCGTGACCACGCTGCTGCAGCTGGGCGTGACCGAGCTCATCACGATCGGCGGCGATGACACCGCGTTCAGCAGCATGAGCGTGCACGAGCGCGCGGCCGGGCAGATCCGCGTGGCGCACGTGCCCAAGACGATCGACAACGACCTCGACCTGCCGGCGCACGTGGACACGTTCGGGTTCCAGACCGCGCGCCACATCGGCGTCGAGGTGGTCAAGAACCTCATGGTGGACGCCAAGACGACGTCGCGCTGGTACTACGTGGTCGCGATGGGTCGCAAGGCCGGGCATCTGGCGCTGGGCATCGGCAAAGCCGCCGGCGCGACGATCTCGCTCATCCCCGAGGAGTTCACCGAGAAGCCCATCCGCCTGCACCGCATCGTGGACACGCTGGTGGGCGCGCACCTCAAGCGTCTGGCCGACGGCCGACGCGACGGCGTGGCGATCATCGCCGAGGGCGTGACGCTGGACATCGATCCGCAGGATCTCGATCAGCTCGAGCACGCGGAGCGCGACGACCACGGACACGTGCGCCTCGACGAGATCAACTTCGGCGACGTGCTCAAGCAGGCCGTGCAGGCGCGTCTGCGCAAGCTGGGCCTCAAGAGCACGATCAGCACCAAGAACATCGGCTACGAGCTGCGCTGCGCCGACCCGATCCCCATGGACATGGAGTACACGCGCGACCTGGGCTACTGCGCCGCCAAGTACCTGCTGGGCGGGGGCGACGCGGCCATGGTCTCGCTGCAGGGCGGGGAGTTCGTGCCGGTGCCGTTCGCGCAGCTGCTCGACCCCAAGACGGGCCGCACGAGCGTGCGCCTGGTGGACGTGAACACGACCCGCTACGCGATCGCGCGGCGCTACATGCTGCGTCTGCGCCGGGACGACTTCGACCACCCGGAGCGGCTCGAGCGACTGGCGACGGCGGGCAACATGACGCCGGAGCAGTTCCGCGAGGAGTTCGAGTACCTGGTGGCCGACGAGCCGCCGGCGCTGCAGCTGCTCGAGGCGGGCATCCCGGACTGAGCCGGGCCGGGCGCGCACGGGCGGCTTGACGCCCCGCGCGCCATACGGTTAACTGCTTGGCTCGTAGGGCGATTAGCTCAGTTGGTAGAGCACCTGCTCGACAAGCAGGGGGTCACTGGTTCAAGTCCAGTATCGCCCACCATCTTCGACGAAGGGGCGTGCACGCGCGGGACACCGCCGCGCCGCCCCTTTGTGTTTCCGTCCGCGAACCGCGGCGCACGCCGCAGGGAAGACCCCCGCCATGTCCGGCTCTCCGAAGTCGTCCTCGGGCCCCGACCTCTCCGCCTATCCGGGTGGCGAGGACCTGTACCGCCTCCGTCATTCGGCCGCGCACATCCTGGCCACGGCGGTCACGGAACTGTTCCCGGACGTCAAGGTCGCCGGCGGCCCGCCGGTGGACGGTGGCTTCTACTACGACTTCGCCAAGACGACGCCGTTCGCGCCCGAGGATCTGGAGCGCATCGAGGCGCGCATGCGCGACATCATCGCCGCCGCGCAGCCGTTCGAGTACGCCGAGATGACCCGTGACGAGGCGCGCGCGCACTGGGAGAAGGCGGGCGAGAAGTACAAGCTGCACTTCCTGTCGCAGATCCCCGCCGACGCCAAGGTCACCACTTACAAGAACGGTGCGTTTCTCGACCTGTGCCGCGGCCCGCACGTGAAGACCACGGCCGACGTGAAGGCGTTCAAGCTCACGCACGTCGCCGGCGCCTACTGGTTGGGCAGCGAGAAGAACGAGATGCTGCAGCGCATCTACGGCACCGCGTTCGCCACGCAGGCCGAGCTCGACGAGCACCTGCAGCGCATCGAGGAGGCGCAGAAGCGCGACCATCGTCGTCTGGGTCGCGAGCTCGATCTGTTCTCGATCCAGGAGGAGATCGGCCCCGGCCTGGTGCTGTGGCACCCGCGCCTGGGCATCGTGCGCCACGTGCTCGAGCAGTTCTGGAAGGAGATGCACTACCAGCGCGGCTACCAGTTCGTGTACACGCCGCACATCGCCAGCGAGAAGCTGTACGAGATCTCGGGCCATCTCCAGAACTACGCCGACATCATGTACGCGCCCATGCAGATCGACGAGCAGGCGTACCGCGCCAAGCCCATGAACTGCCCCGGGCACATCATGATCTACAACGCGCGCAAGCACTCGTACCGCGAGCTGCCGGTGCGCTACGCCGAGCTGGGCACCGTGTACCGCTACGAGCGCTCGGGCGTGCTGCACGGCATGGAGCGCGTGCGCGGCTTCACGCAGGACGACTCGCACATCTTCTGCCGTCCGGACCAGCTGCAGGACGAGGTGCAGGGCGTGCTCGACCTGCATCACGACCTCATCACCACGTTCGGCTACGAGTACCGCTGCTACCTCGCGACGCGCCCGCACGACAAGTACCTGGGCTCGGACGAGGAGTGGGAGTTCGCGACCAACGCCCTGCGCGGCGCGCTCGAGGCGCGCGGCATGGCGTACGAGGTGGACGAGGGCGGCGGTGCGTTCTACGCCCCCAAGATCGACATCAAGCTCAAGGACGCGCTGGGCCGCGAGTGGCAGTGCGGCACCGTGCAGGTCGACCTCAACCTGCCCAAGCGCTTCGGGGTGTACTTCACCGGCAGCGACGGCAAGGACCACGAGGTCATCATGCTCCACCGCGCGCTCTACGGTTCGCTCGAGCGCTTCGTGGGCATCTACATCGAGCACACGGGCGCCGAGTTCCCGGTGTGGGTGGCGCCGGTGCAGGCGGTGGTGATCCCGGTCAACGCCAAGGCGCACGACTACGCCAACGCCACGCTGCAGGCGCTCAAGGACGCGGGGGTGCGCGCCGAGGTGGACGTGCGCGACGACAAGCTGGGTGCCAAGATCCGCGACGCCGAGCTGCAGAAGGTCCCGTACATGCTCGTCGTGGGCCCGCGCGACGCCGAAGCCGGCACCGTGTCGGTGCGCCGCAAGGGCGAGGGCGACCTGGGCGCGATGCCGCTCGCGGGATTCCTCGAGCGCATCCAGGACGAGATCCGCACCAAGAAGCGCTAGGGGCGGGACGGAACCCAGGGATCCACACGAACGGCGGCGCCCCATGCGGGGGCCGCCGTTCGGCGTTCCGGCGGCGCGGCCACGCGAGTCGAACACGACTCGGGCGTGCATGCGAACGGGCCCCCGCGTGTGCGGGGGCCCGTTGCGTCACTTGGTGCGGCAGGCTTCGGTCACTTGCTCCCGAAGCGATAGACCAGACCCAGCGAGCCGTCGGTGCTGCTCGGGAACCAGGTCGTCTCGGCGCCCAGCTCCGTGTAGGTCGCGCGGCCGATCTTGGTGCCG
>CAZZLY010000080.1:12590-13970 GCA_964655175.1 uncultured bacterium | reverse complement strand
ACGGCGTCACGGTCCACCATCCGGAGATCGGGGCTCCCTTCATCGGAGCTCGCGGCATCGATCAACGTCACATGATCACGATCCCCGCCGAGGACCCGGCACAGCGAGGCACCATCGCGGCCGTCCTCAGCCCCGCCTATTTCATCGCAGGTCCGATGGAGAACGAGGAACTGCTCGTCCCCGCGCGGATCCGCGCGTTCGTCTGAGGGAGACTTCCATGGCCAATCTGGTCGGTATCGATCTGGGCACCACCAATTCCGCGATCGCGCTGTTCGACCACACGGGCAGCCCCCGCATCCTCGCCAACGCCCAGGGCGAGCACATGACGCCGTCCGCGGTATACCTGCCGGAAGGGGACATCGAGCATCCGCTAATCGGCAAGGACGCGAAGGACCAGCTGTCGATTCACCCCAAGCGCCTGTTCATGGACTTCAAGCGGCAGATGGACTCCCACGAGCCCGTCAAGGACGCCTCGGGCGCGACCCGCTCCGTTGACGGCGTTTCGCTGACGGCGGCGGCGTTGTCGACGCTGGTCCTTCGCAAAGTCGCACTCGACGCCACCGCATTGGTCGGCCCCATCACGGAGGCGGTGATCACGGTCCCGGCCAATTTCGCGAACGAAGCGCGCAGCGCGACGCTGGCGGCGGGTGAGGCGGCGGGCCTCATCGTCAAGCACATCGTCAACGAGCCGACGGCAGCGCTCTTCTACTACGCGTACCAGAAGCCGATCACGGGTACCGTGATGGTCTACGACTTCGGTGGCGGAACGCTCGACGTGACGATCGCGAAGGTCATCAATGGCTCCGTCGAGATCATCACGAGCGAGGGCGATCCCAAGCTGGGAGGCACCGACTTCGACCGCAAGATGGACCAACTGCTGCGCCAGAAGTTCCTCGAGGCCTCCGGTTCGACATATAACGAGCAGGTTCACGCGTTCAGCAAGACGCCGGAGGAATACAAGAAGCAGCTCACGGCCCAGTCGCAGATCCAGGTCCAGGTCACGGGGCCGAGCCGTGTCATTTTCCCGTTGACGCGTGCGGAATTCGAATCCGCGACCAATGCGCTGATCACCCGCGCGGACCTGCTGGTCGAGAGCGCCTTGGATGGCGCCAAGATGAAGCCCTCGGACATCGTGGACGTTTATCTGGTCGGCGGCAGCTCGCGCATGCCGATGGTGCACGAGCACCTGCGTCGCACCTTCGGGCGACCGGCGGTGTGCCACGTCAACCCGGACGAGGTCGTGGCACTCGGCGCGGCGCTGTACGCGGGGTTCAAGGCGAAGGGCCAGTCCCTGAACGCGGCGCAGACCAGCGCGGTGCGGCCGCTCTCGCTCAAGGAGGTCGCGAACCACTACTTCGGAACGCTCTCCCTCGAGACCGA
>CAZZLY010000080.1:0-12490 GCA_964655175.1 uncultured bacterium | reverse complement strand
ATGCATTGTGTCTTCGAGGACGTCGACTCGGGTATCCGCGAGGACGTCAACCTCAACGTCTCCGGGGATTCCGAAGCTTCGGACACTTCTGGCGCACGCCGATTCCTGATCGGCGACGAGGAATAGGCACATCGCATCCGGGAGCGCACGAGCGTGGAAGCCCTTATCTCAATTATTCTCACGGTCATCGCATATAGCGTGGTCGGCGCCATTCTCAAGGGGATATGGGGCGCCATCACCGGCGCCTTCAATGGCAATTCGAGTGGTGCTCAGGTCGAGTCGAGGGTAGCGAACGGACCCGGCTACAACGGCCCATTCGAAATGAGGCTTCGCGAAGAGAAAGTCGTCGAGGATTCCAACTCATACATCATCCAGCGCATCGAAGTGCGCGGCCGACTGCCGATCACCAAGACCACCTCGCTCCTGATCACAAGCTCCATGCTGGACATCACCGAAAGCAACGACATCCATCCCGTGACGTGTTTCGTGCCGACCCTTCAGGAGGCCGATACCTTCGCTTACCAGGATCGCACGAATCTCGGCACCGTCTCCCCCGGTGGAACCTTTCGGGAATGGACGAATGTCCTGAACGTGATACCGGAGACGCTGACCGCCGGACGAAAGGGAATGCGCAAGCTCAAGCTCTTCGTCCAGTTATGGGACTCCGCCAAGCCACCGCAGTGGCGGCTCGGGATGGTGTCGGGTGCCGATCCGATCTGGGGCGTCGACCGTACGGTGACGTGGAATCTCCCGAACGAGGGTCACGAGGAAAGTCGACAGAACCGCCTCCGTGGGCAGGAACAGGTCATCCGTCTGGCCGTTGCGGTGGCCTTCGCCGACGGCGTGATGCACGACGCCGAGGGCGCCGTGATCACCGCATGGATGAAGCAGGCGCTCGCGCCGTTCAACCAGGACGCTCGCACACGGCGCCGCAATGAACTGAATCACGCGTTCACGAACGCCTACTCCGCAGCGGAATCGCATCGCCTGAATCTGGATGCGATCCTGGAGGAGCTGAAGAAGGTCACGACTGCACAGTTGTCCGAAGAGGCGGTGGACCTGTGCCTCAAGGTGCTCGGCGCCGACCAGCACATGGCACAGGTCGAGTTGGAGATGGTGGAGCGGATCGCGAACGCGCTCGGCGTCGACCGCAATCGCTACGCGAACCTGCGCGATCGCCAGATCATCGCCACACCCACGACCGCGGGCGGCCCCAAGGACTTCGCGCTGCTGGGCATCGACAAGAGCTGGAGCAAGGATCGCATCCGCAGTCACCTCACCACGGAATACCGCAAGTGGAATTCCCGCGCGACCGTGCTGGAAGACCCCGAAGAGCGCCGCAAGGCCGAAGAGATGGTCCAGCTCATCGTCGAGGCCCGCAAGGCGCTCGTGGGCGAGTGAATCCCGGATCGTCTCACGCCTCCACGCTTCGGATCGCGCCAGCCACTCGACTCCGCCCGCTCGTCACAGCGCCCTGCACGGAACCGTGGCGCCCCCGCTCGCGCGGGTCCGCTCCGGCACGCAGCACGCTGCCATCGCAGCACGGCACCAACCGATGAAGCCGCACGCGACGACGTTCGCAGAGAGGGAGCCGCAGTGGCGTCTTTCCTGAGCATCCTCCTGCTCCTCGCGCTGATGTTCGTCGGCTTCCAGGCGTTCAGCAACGCGTCGTCTTCGTCGGCCCGAGATGACCTCATCCCGGGCGAGGATGAGCCCCCGCTCGAGATGCGCTTCCGAGAGACCCCTGATTCGTATCAGGACACGGAGGGGGACGCCCCCCCGCGCACGGTCCAGCATCTCGAACTTCTGGGCCAACCCCCCGTCACCGAGACGACGTCCCTCCTGCTGACCTACTCGATCTTCGACGTCACCGACCACGACGAGGGCTATCCGGTCGAATGCCTTAACAACGACCTGCGAGAGGCCGAGACGTGCATCTTCCAGGCACGCGCCGACCTCGGCTGGATCTCCCCGGATCGCTCCTACCGGGATTGGGTCAAGGTCCACAGCCTCGAAACCGGCTACCTGACCGTGGAAGCCGCTGGCCATCGCAAGCTCAAGATCGTCGCCTCCCTGTGGCCGTCCGACAGGCGGCCCCAATGGCGCCTCGGTCAGCCGTCCGGCGCGCACCCGATCTGGCGCGGCACGCGAACCGTATCGTGTTACCTACATAACGATTATCTGAGCGAGGACTCCATCCGCGAGATCTGGGGCATGCGACATCTCGTCCGAATGGGCGTCGCGATCGCCGCATTGCATTGCCGCCTCGAGGAGGCCAGCCTCGACCGCCTCAGAGCCTGGTGCTACACGACCCTCCGCCGCCGGAATTACAACGAAGACGAGTTCCGTCGCCGGTATGCGACCGTCGACGCGACGGCCTCGCAAGCCTGCACGGCCGCACGTCAACAGAGGCTGGATTTCGAGGACGAACTGTCCAGGCTGACGCGTTTCATGACACCCGCACTCGCTCAGAATGCGATGGCTCTGGCCGCGGAACTGCTCGCAAGCAAAGGATGGATGAAAGAGGCCGAACAAAGAACGCTGGATCGAATCGCGACCACGTTGCGGGACTCCGCACACCCCGCCACGGCATCCACCACAACGCTACCGTGGACGGCACCCAAGGTGGTTCGACGTCCGAGGGTGGACACGGTACGCCTGGGTATCCAGAGCGGATGGAGTCGGGAACGGATCCGCAAGCATCTGACCGCGGAATACCGCCGATGGAATTCACGAGCAACGGCCGTCGAGGACCCGGAACGACGACGCGAGGCGGAGGCGATGATCCAACTCATCGTCGAGGCCCGAGAAGCTCTGTTGGAGGACTGACCTGACATGGACCCGAACAGACTGCGCTTCCGCTTCGACGACCTGACGCTCTATGGCTGGGAGCCGCGCGAAGGGGGCTCCCTCCGACGCCTGCACAACTTCGCGATGTCGCAGAACGTACGCGTCTCCGAGCGCGTTCTACCCAAGGTCCACGAGGCGGTGCTCCGATCGGCCGAACGCCTCGGCCAGAGCGAGCCACCCGCGACCTTTGTCTATCCCTCCAGCGAATCCAACGCTTCGTGCATCAGTAACGGCCAGCAGCGCCCCATCATGATGCTTTCTTCAGCGGTGATCGCGCGACTCACGCCTGCGGAGTGGTGCTTCGTGATCGGGCACGAGATCGGACACCACGCGCTCCAGCACCATCGATACCCTGCGGTGGACGATGAACACCCCGACCTGCGCGCCATCGAACTCAAGCGTTCGGCCGAGATCTCCGCGGACCGTTGTGGACGGATCGCCTGTGACGAACTCGATACGGCCCTGCACGCCATGCTCAAGATCGCCTCGGGACTCGACACCGATGTTTTCGAGGTCGACCTGCGGGACTTCGTTCATCAACACGTCGAGGCTCGAGAGATGGCAGGTGACGACAGCCTGCCCTATTCCTCACACCCGTCGTTCCCCTTGCGGGCCCGGGCCCTGCTGCACTTCGACTCCGTGTATCAGCGGCACGCCGCGGGCGAGGACATCACGAAGCCTCTGACCCACCTTGACGACCGCATCCATCGCGAGATCTCGGAGACCATGCTGGGCGATGCCAGCATGGGGCTCTCCCAAAGTCTGGCCACTGCGGCCTTCTGGCTCGCCGCATATTCGCTCTGCGAGAGTGGGCGGTTCACGACACGCGATCAGCAGCGCATGGAAGCGCATTTCCCTTCGGAACGCGTGGAAGCACTCAAACGCATCCTCGCGAACGCCACCACAGCGGAGGAGGCGCTCTCCTTCCTGCGCTCCAAGCGCGACGAGGGAACGAGCACGCTCCTGACACTCCCGCTGTTCGCCCGCCCCAGGGCCCGAGAGCTGCTGGAGCCGTTCCTTCCGAAGATCCCGTTGTGACGCATGGGCCCGCCTTCCATTCGGGGCTTCAAGGCCGGATGAATCGGGCACCCGCCCCCACCGATGACGGAACGGCCACCCCGCTTGCGCGAAGGTGGCCATCCGGTTCGTGACGCGGGCTTGGGCTGCTACTTCGCCAGTTCCTCGTACAGGTACGCGCAGCTGCGGGTGCCGCCGTGGAAGCTGGTGAGCGAGAACTTCTCGTTGGGGGCGTGGACCTGGTCGTCGGTGAGACCGAAGCCCATCAGGATGCAGGGCAGGCCCAGCGTCTTCTGGAACGTGGCCATGACCGGGATCGAGCCGCCCTCGCGGATGAGCGCCGGCTTCTTGGTCCAGGCGCGACCCAGCGCGCGCACGGCGGCCTGGATCATCGGATGGTCGGGCGCGGTGATCCACGGCTGCGCGCCGTGCAGGTTCTTCACCGTCACGGTCACGGTGGGCGGCGCGAGCGACTTCACGTGCGCGGCGAACGCCTCGAACAGCGCGTCGGGGTCCTGATCGGGCACCAGGCGGCAGCTCACCTTGGCGGCGGCGAAGCTCGGCAGCACCGTCTTGCTGCCCTCGCCCGTGTAACCGCTCCACATGCCGTTCACGTCGAGCGTCGGGCGCGACCAGATGCGCTCGAGCGTCGTGCGACCCTTCTCGCCCCAGCCCATCGGCGAGCCGGCTTCGGCGATGAACGCCTTCTCGTCGAACGGCATCTCGGCGTAGGCCTGCTTCTCGGATTCGCTCAGCTCGCGCACCTTGTCGTAGAAGCCCGGCACCGTGATGCGGCCGTCGGCGTCCTTGAGCGCGGTGATGATGTTGGCGAGCGCGTTGGCCGGGTTCTGCACCGCACCGCCGAACACGCCCGAGTGCAGATCACGCGTGGGGCCCACGACCTCGATCTGCGTGTACAGGATGCCGCGCAGCGCGTAGGTGAGCGCGGGCTGGTCGGGCGACAACATGCCGGTGTCGCTCACCAGGATCACGTCGGCCTTGAGTCGGTCGTGCCAGTCCTTGAGGAACCCCTCGAGGCTCTCGCTGCCGGCCTCCTCCTCGCCCTCGATGACGAGCTTGAGGTTCACGGGCAGCGACTTGTTCACCGCCAGATGCGCCTCGATGGCCGAGAAATGCATGTAGATCTGGCCCTTGTCGTCGCACGCGCCGCGCGCGATCAACTTGCCGTCCTTCTCAACGGGCTCGAACGGCGGCGACGTCCACAGCTCGAGCGGCTCCGGCGGCTGCACGTCGTAGTGACCGTAGAGCAGCGCGGTGGGCTTGCCCGGCGCGCCCAGCCACTCGGCGTACACGACCGGATGACCCGGCGTGGTGACGACCTCGGCGTGCGTCATGCCGATGGTCTTGAGATGCGCAGCGATGTGCTCGGCGCACTTGCGCACGTCGCCCTTGAACTGCGGCTGGGCGCTGACACTCGGGATGCGCAACGCGGCCTTGAGCTGATCGAGGAACTTGGCCTGGTTCTGCTGCAGGTACTGGTCGAGGGCGCTCATGAGGGTCTCGCGGTGAGTGGGTGTGGACACGCTCGGGAACACCGGACTCTAGAACGCACCCGCGCGTGCCGACAACCTGACGGTCCCGCGCGACCCACCGGTCGCCCCCCACTCGCCGCGCGCGGCTTGAACGCGGCTCGCGCATGGGCGACGATGGTCGCCCTCGACCGGAGTGCACATGCAGATCCAGATCCTCTACAAAGAGTGCTGTGGAAGCGGCCAGTGCTGCGAGATCGCACCGGGCGCCTTCGGCATGGACAGCAAGAACAAGGCGGTCGTCCTCGACCCGGAGTCCGAGACCCCGGAGAAGATCCTCGAGGCCGCCGAAGCCTGCCCGTGCTCGGCCATCGTCCTCATGAACGACGAGGGCGAGATCACGTTCCCGTGAGCACGCCCGCCCTGCGGCTCCGCCTGACGCCGTGGGTCCTGGCGGTGTGTCGCTTCCCCGCCGATGCGCCGCTGCCCGTGTGGGTGCTGCACGCCGAGGCGGCGTTTTGGAGCCTCACCCGCACGCCCGACGAACTCTCGGTCGTGTGCGCCGAGGACGACCTGCCGCCGTCGGTGGACTCGCACGTCGAACGCGGCTGGCGCGCGTTCCAGGTCGAGGGCCCGCTGCCGTTCACGCTCACCGGCGTCATCGCCGGACTCACCGCGCCGCTCGCCGAAGCGGGCGTGCCGGTGTTCGTGATCAGCACCTACGACAGTGACGTGCTGCTGGTGAAGACCGCCGATCTGGATCGTGCGCGCGAGGTGCTGAGCCGCACCTGCACCATCACCGACTGAGCGTCAGCCGTTCGTGGCGGTCGCGCCCACGATACCCAGCGGCATGTGCACGATGACGTCGCGGCCGTGCGCGAGCACGCCGAGCGTGCGGCGCACGGACTCGGGGGCCGCGAGCACCTCGGCACGCAACGCCGCGAACGCGTCGTCGGACACGCCGCAGCGCGCGCACGCCTCTTCCAGCGAGCGCCCCGCATCGAGCTCCGCGAGCGGCTGATCGTCCCAGTCGTGCCGCAACCCTGCGGCCCCCAGCACCTCGCCCCACGCCTTCGGAGTGAGCAATCGCACGGGCGAGGGCGACAACGCGTCCTCGATGCGCTGCACGAGCGCGTCCACGTCGGGCTCGCCGGTGGCCATCACGTCGCACAGCGCCACGCGACCACCGCGGCGCAGCACGCGCGCGATCTCGTGTGCGGCCCCCTCCGGCGATGCGAAGTGCTTGGCCGCGTGGCGGCACGCCACCAGATCGAAGCTCGCCGCGCGGAACGGCAACGCGCCCGCATCACCCGCCGCGCGCGGGGGCACGAGTCGGCCCGCACGGCGCGCTTCGAGCGCGGCCACGCGCAGCATCGCCGGCGACAGGTCGCACAGCACGACGCGCTTCACGAACGGACCCGCGGCGCGCGCCATGGCACCGGGGCCGCACCCCAGATCGAGCAGCGTCTCGTCGGTCACCGGCTCGAGTCGCTCGAGCACGCGGTCGCGCGTGTCACCACGCGCGAGTTCGGGCCACAGCGCGTACGCCGTGGCGCGGTCGTCGAACGCTTCGCGCAGTGCGCGCGTCATCGCGCACCGTCCGCGGCAGGCAGGCCGGCCATGCGAACGGCGCGCATCGCGGGGACGCGCGCCGCAGGCGGAACCACGATCGAACGCGCCATCAACCGCCGCCCGCTCCGACCGGCGCACTGCCCTCCTGATACGTGCGCATGATGCCGTCGAGCACGCTCGGGGCCGGGCGGCAGCGATCGAGCGACAGCGACGCGAGCGGCTCCTCGCAGATGCCGACCTCGTCGTCGAAGCGATGCGCCTGCGTGTTCACGTACAGCAGACCCGTGACCAGCTTCATCTCGGCGCGCGCCTCGTGCAGCACGGTCATGGCGCCGGTGGCGTGCGTCGGGTCGTAGTCCGACGCCAGCTTCTTGAGGAACACGCGCGAGCCGTCGGGCATGGCGACCTCGCGGGTCGTGCCGGGCTCGTACTCCACCGTGATGTCCTCGAAGTACGGCACGTAATCGATGTCGTGCAGCGGCGCGTCGTGCTCCTTGACCGCGGCGTACGACTTGGTGCTGCCCTCGTGGTCGGCGAACGTCACGCACGGGCTGATCACGTCGATGAACGCCGTGCCCGGATGCGCGAACGCGGCCTTGAGCAGCGGCCGCAGCTGCTTCTGGTCGCCACTGAACGACCGCGCCACGAAGCCGCAGCCCAGCTCGATCGCGAGCGCGCACAGGTCGATGGGCATGAGCTGGTTGGCCTTGCCGCTCTTCTGCGTGCTACCCACGTCGGCCGTGGCGCTGAACTGGCCCTTGGTGAGCCCGTACACGCCGTTGTTCTCGCAGATGTACACCATGGGCACGTTGCGACGCACCAGATGCACGAACTGGCCGATGCCGATGCTCGCGGTGTCACCGTCGCCCGAGACGCCGATCAGCGTGAGGCCGCGGTTCGCGGCGTGCACGCCGGTGGCCACGCTGGGCATGCGGCCGTGCACCGAGTTGAAGCCGTGCGAATGCCCCAGGAAGTACGCGGGCGTCTTGCTCGAGCAACCGATGCCCGACAGCTTGGCGACCTTGTGCGGCTCGAGCCCCGCCTCGTACGCGGCCTGGATGATGCCGCCGGTGATGGCGTTGTGGCCGCAGCCGGGACACAACGTGGTCTTGCTGCCGTCGTAGTCGGCCTTGAGCAGGCCGACGCGGTTGGTCGGCTGGCCGGCGGGCGGCGTGGTCGTGGCGCTCATCGGGCGGCTCCCTGCGGCTGACGCTCGTGCGCCAGCACGCCATCGGTCACGGACTTCGCATCGAGCGGCATGCCGTCGTAGTGCAGCACCGAATGGATGCGCACCGCGCGCTCGGGCGACTCGGCGCGCACGATCTGCGCCATCTGCCCGTCGCGGTTCTGCTCCACCACGTACACGCGGTCGTGCCGCTTCACGAACTCGGCGACGCTCGGATGCAGCGGCAGCGAGCGGACACGCAGGTACGAGGTCTTGATCCCGGCGGCGGCCAACTGCGCCTGCGCCTCGATCACCCCCCAGTGCGACGAGCCGTAAGCCAGGATGCCGACCTCGGCACCGTCCTGTGCGTGCAGTTCCGGCGCGGGCATGAGCGTGCGCGCCGTGTCGAGCTTCTTCTTGAGGCGGTCCATGTTGCGCACGTACGCCGCCGGATCCTCGGTGTAGCGCGCCGCCTCGTCGTGGCCGGAGCCACGCGTGAAGTACGTGCCCTTCCAATCCTTGGTGCCCGGCACGGTGCGATACGGGATGCCGTCGCCGTCCACGTCGCGATAGCGCTCGAACTTGGCCACCTTGGCGAGCGCCTCGTCGTCGAGCACCTTGCCGCGATCCCACGGCTGCTCGGGATACGTGAACGGGTCGCTCATCCAGTTGTTCATGCCCAGATCGAGGTCCGACAGCACGAACAGCGGCGTCTGCAGCCGCTCGGCCATGTCGAACGCGACCTGCGCGAACTGGTAGCACTCCGCGACCGAGCCCGGCAGCAGCACCGGGAACTGCGTGTCGCCGTGCCCCAGGTTGTACGCGAAGCCCACGTCGCTCTGCGCGGTGCGCGTCGGCAGGCCCGTGCTGGGGCCCACGCGCTGCACGTCCCAGACGACCGCGGGGATCTCGGTGAAGTAGCCGTAGCCCGCGAACTCCGCCATGAGCGAGATGCCCGGGCCCGACGTGCTGGTCATGGCGCGCGCGCCCGCCCAGCCGGCGCCCAGCACCATGCCCAGCGCGGCGATCTCGTCCTCGGCCTGGATCACCGCGAACGTGTTCTTGCCCGTGGCCGCATCACGACGATGCTTCTCGAGGAAGCCCATGAGCGACTCGATGAGCGAGCTCGACGGCGTGATCGGGTACCAGCTCACCACCGTGACACCGCCGAACATCGCGCCCAGCGCGGCCGACGTGTTGCCGTCGATGAGGATCTTGCCCGCCGTGGCGTTCATGCGCGCCACGCGGTACGGCGGCTTGTTCGTGAACTGTTCGCGCGCGTACGTCATGCCGGCCTGGACGGCCGCCAGATTGAGCGCGAGCGCCTTGGGCTTCTTGCCCAGCTGCGCCTGCAGCGCGCGCTCGACCTCGGCCGCCTCGATGTCGAGCAGCTCGGCGAGCACGCCCACGTAGATCATGTTCACCACGAGACGACGCAGCTTCACGTCGGTCGTGATGGGCTCGATGAGCTTGGCGTACGGCACGCGGTAAACCGTGCGATCGTCGGGCACGTCGGGGAACTTGATCGCGTCGTTCGTCACGATGATCGAGCCCGGACCCATGGCCGCGACGTCGGCGACCGCGGTCTCGGGGTTCATCACCACGAGGATCTCGTGGTGCGCGCGGCGCGCGACCCAACCGTCCTTGCTGGCGCGGATGGTGAACCAGGTGGGCAGGCCCGCGATGTTCGACGGGAACAGGTTCTTACCGCTCACGGGGATGCCCATCTGGAAGATGGCGCGCAGCAGGACGTTGTTGGCCGTCTGGCTGCCGGATCCGTTCACCGTGGCGACGTGGATGCTGAAGTCGTTGATGACGTGGCTCATGACGCGACGGTACGGGGGCGCTGGCACGAGGGTCAAGTATCCGACGGGCGACCAAGGCATACCCGCCGCGGGACCTGTGGCGCTCGCCCGGGGCGGTCGCGGCCGCGCTCCGCGCATACGAGCCGGTCGACCTCAGAACCTCACATAGAGGTAGTTCGTGACCAGCACGGTGAGCAGGATGCCGCCCGTGTTGACCCAGAACAGCCGAGCGTCGGACATGCCGGCGCCGTGCCGCAGCTCGTAGGCCGAGAGCGCACCCATGCCGCCCACCAGCGCCAGGCGCGACACGACGGGGAACTCCGAGGTGTCGGTCTCGCTCGGCGCCAGCAATCCGATGAGCGCAGCCAGCGTCAGGTTGGACCCGGCGACCCACTTCTCCTCGTCGTGCGCCATGAACACGAACAGCCCCGTGCACCCGAGCAGACCCACCGCATCGCCCGCGTCGCCCACTTCGTGCACACGGCGCTCGCGCCGCAGCAGACGCGCCTTCGCGACGCTGTCCTCGAACGACGTCGCCCAACCACCGGCCGGGCGCAGGAGCAACGACGACGCGGGAATGCGCGCGACGGAGTCGGCCCGCGTGGAGTCGATCGGCGCGATTGGATCCTCGGGCGCGCCCAGCGCCAGCGCAGCGATCACGTCACCGTCCGTGCTCGACGCGCTCGTCCGGGCGTGTGCGACCGCGGCGCTCAGCAGCGCGATCAACAGCCCCATGAGGATCGTGCTGCGGACAGCCCCACCCCACGCACTGCTCACCATGGCAGCCCCCTTCGGGACGCGCACCGTTGCATGGCCGTCCCACCTGCCGAGCATCGGCCGACTCCGTCGCGAGACTGAGGTCGCTCGAGGCGGACGACAAGGCTCACCCGCACGACCTTGCAGAACATGGACGCGAATGCCACTTGAGGAGCACGCCCACGGTACACGTGGCGGATCCGACGGTCGTCACCACGACGCCCGCGTACGGCACGAAAGACGAACGGCGGCCCCCCGCAGGGGACCGCCGTCGTCGGCACGACCTGGGATCACGGGATGCGGATGATGCGCTTCGTCAGCGTGCGATCCTCGAACCGCAGGACCGCGAAGTAGATGCCCGGCGCGCTCGGCTGACCGGCCGACGAACGCCCGTCCCACTGCAGCTGATGACGGCCCGCGGGCATCGCGCCCTCGTGCACGCTGCGCACCTGACGACCCTGCACGTCCACGATGCTCAGGTCCACGTCACCGTCGCGCGGCAAACCGAACGACAGCATCGCCGAACCGTGACTCGGGTTGGGCTGGATGGGCGCGAACTCGAGCGTGGCCGGCAACGCGACCGGCAGCGTCTCGTCCTCGGGGTTCGAGGCCGCCGCGGGTCCGATGCCGCCCGCCACCGTGACGGGCGCGACGACCGTGGAGCTGGTCAGGATGACGAGACCGTCCATGTCGACGCGATTGCCCGTCGAGAGCGGATTGCGATTGCCGAGCACGTTGATCGCCACCGAGTGCGCGGCACCGGCGGTGAGGTTGGCCACGAACGGCATGGCCATGGTGCGCACCGTGGGGCTGTACAGATCCACCACGACCGCGGGACCACGATCGATGCTGATCGAAGCGCGGCCACGATCCGGCCCCAGCGTGGTGATCCAGGCGATCGAACCGGGGATGGTGCTCGTCGTGGTGCTGGCCAGATCCATGCGGGCCCCGGTCAGCGCCGCACTGCGCACGGTGCCGCCGTAGCTGCCCGGCAGCGTGAACGGCGTGAACGTGCCCACGTAGCGCTGCGCCGCGTTCGTCTCGTCGTACGGCAGCAGACGCATCGCCGCACCGGTGGACCACGCGCTCGGCACACCGTTCGGGTTCACACCACGCACGCGGAACTGGTAGCTGCGCGGCGCGAGCGACGTGCCCATGGCGAGCGGCAACGTGATCGTGGTGGCCAGACCCGGCTGCACCGGAGCGTCCACGAACGTCGCACCGTTACGGCTCATCTGCAGCTGGTAGGACGTCAGCGTGCCCTGGCTCGCGACCCAGCGCAGCGTCACCGGGACCATGTGGTTGGCAACCACACCGGCCGAGTCCGGCAGCACACCGGTCGCACCGACCAGCGAGTAACCGATCGCCCCCGGCACACCCGCGAGCGTGCCGTCGAAGCCGGTGCCCGTGAGCGTGACGGTGTGGTCCGGGCTGTTGGCGGCATCGGTCGCCAGGCAGAACAGGGCCGAACGCGCGCCCAGCGCCTTGGGCGCGAACGCGACGTCGAACGTCACGCGACCGCCGGCGGGCACGCTCACCGGGAACGTCCCGGCGACGATCGTCCAGTCATTGGGATGCCAACCGGCGAAGTAGGCGTTGCGCACCATGAGCGGCAGATTGCCGGAGTTCACGAGCGTCACGCGCTGGGCCGCACTCACCGTGGGCGGCAGCGCCGGCGTGTTGGTGAACGTGAGGCTCACCGGCGTCACACCGCCGATCGCTGCGGGCAGCTGCCGCGGCGCGGCACACGTCGGCGTGGCGGGACCACCGACCGCCGTCGGGCCGACCTCGAACACCGAGGCCTCGACGCCGGCGAGCGGCTGCCGACCCATCCA
>CAZZLY010000079.1:11424-14151 GCA_964655175.1 uncultured bacterium | reverse complement strand
CTGCGCGGCGTCAGCCGCCGGTTCGGTCCCGTGCTCGCCAACGACGCGGTCTCGCTCGACCTCATGGCCGGCGAGGTCCACGCGCTGATCGGCGAGAACGGTGCGGGTAAGAGCACGCTCATGAAGGTGCTGTACGGCCTGCATCCGGCCGACGCGGGCACGATCACCGTGGCCGGCCGCGAGGTGCGCATCACGCGCCCCACCGACGCCATGCGGCTCGGCATCGGCATGGTGCACCAGCACTTCATGCTCGTGGACACGCTCACCGTGGCCGAGAACATCGTGCTCGGCCGCGAGCCGCACGGCCCGCTGGGTGCGTTCGCCCCGCGCCGCGCCGAGCGGGTCGTGCGCGAACTCTCCGAACGCCATCGCCTCGCGGTGGACCCGGGCGCGCGCGTGAGCACGCTGTCCGTGGGCGAGCAGCAGCGCGTCGAGATCCTCAAGGCGCTGTACCACGGCGCGCGCGTGCTCATCCTGGACGAGCCCACCGCCGTGCTCACGCCGCAGGAGGTGGACGAGCTGTTCGCGGTGCTGCGCGGGCTGCGCGAAGCGGGCACGACGATCGTGCTCATCACGCACAAGCTCGCCGAGGTCAAAGCCCTCGCCGACCGCGTCACGGTCATGCGCGCGGGCCGCGTCGTCGGGGGCGGCCGGGCCGCCGACCTGTCACTCGATGCGCTCGCCGAACTCATGGTGGGCCGCGTCCCCGCGCCGCTCGGTGCACGCGCCGAGCGCGCCCCCGGTGAGGCGTGTCTCGAGGCGCGCGATCTGAGCGTGCGATCGAGCCGCGGCCATCGCGTGGTGCACGAACTGTCGCTCGCGGTGCGCGCGGGCGAGATCGTGGGCCTGGCCGGCGTCGAGGGCAACGGCCAGCACGAACTCCTCGAATGCCTCGCGGGCCTGCGTCCCGCCGAACACGGCACGGTGTGGATCGGCGGTCGCGACGTGACCGCGCGCGGCGCGCGCGGCGCGCACGACGCGGGTCTGGCGCACATCCCCGCCGACCGCCTGCGGCGCGGACTGGTGGCCGACATGACCACGGCCGAGAACCTGGTGCTGGGCCATCAGCGCGAGCGCGCGCACGGGCCGTGGCTCGGTGGCCCCGACCTCATCGAGGCCGCGCGTTCCCCGCTCGAAGCGCACGACGTGCGTCCCGCCGACCCCCACGCACAGGCGGGCCGGCTCTCGGGCGGCAATCAGCAGAAGCTCGTCGTCGCGCGCGAACTCGGCCGCGACGCGCGCGCGCTCATCGCGGCGCATCCCACGCGCGGCGTGGACCTGGGCGCCATCGATGCGATCCACCGCCGACTCCTCGCCGCGCGCGACGCCGGACTCGCGGTGCTGCTCGTCTCGAGCGAGTTGTCCGAGATCCTGGCGCTGTCCGATCGCATCGTGGTCATGACCAACGGTCGCCTCGTGCACGAGACCACGCCCGCGACCACCGACGAGCGCACGCTCGGGCTGCACATGACCGGGCGCGCCACGCTCCTCGATGCGCCGCTCACCACCACGCCCGAGGCGCGCGCGTGAGCGCCCCGCGTCACGGCTGGCTCGAACAGGCGGCCGCCCCGCTCGCGGCCGTCGCGCTCGCGCTGGTGGCCGGCGGCGTGCTCATCGCGTCCCTGGGCCAGTCACCGCTCGAGGTGTACGCGCTGCTCGTGCAGCAGTCGCTGGGCACCGGCTACGGCATCGGCCAGACGCTGTTCAAGACGACGCCGCTGTTGTTCGCGGGCCTGTCCGTGGCGCTGGCGTTCCGCGCCGGGCTCTTCAACGTGGGCGCCGAGGGCCAGATGTACCTGGGCGGGTTCGCCGCCGCGCTCGTGGGCGCGTACGCGCCGCTGCCCGCGCCGCTCAAGCTGCCCGCCGCGCTCGTGGCGGCGGCGCTCGCGGGCGGCGTGTGGGGCGCGGTGCCCGGCGTGCTCAAGGCGCGCTTCGGCGCGCACGAGGTGATCAACACGATCATGCTCAACTTCATCGCGTTCGCGCTCGTCTCGTGGTGGGGGCGCAGCCTGTTCCTGCCCGCGACGGTGCGCACCGCCGAGATCGCGCGCGAGGCCTGGGTGCCGCGTCTGGACGTGCTCGCGCCGTGGCTCAAGGGTTCGCCGGCCAACCTCACGCTGCTGCTGGGATTGGGGCTCGCGGTGGCGCTCGGCGTGTGGCTGTTCCGCACGCGCGTGGGCTACGAGATGCGCGTGCTCGGACTCAATCCGGGCGCGGCGGAGTACGCCGGCGTGCGCCCCGGACGCGCGCAGACGCTGGCGTTCGCGCTCGCGGGTGCGATCGCGGGGCTCGGCGGCACGAGCTTCGTGCTGGGCTACAAGCACTGGTTCGAACTCGACTTCACGGGGGGCGCCGGGTTCATGGGCATCGCGGTCGCGCTCATCGGCCGCAGCCATCCGCTGGGCGTGGTGCTCGCGGCGCTGTTCTTCGGCACGCTGGCGTACGGGGGCCTGGTGGTGAACCAGCGCGTCCCGGCCGACCTCGTCAACATCCTGCGCGCGCTCGTGATCCTGTTCGCGATCGCGGCGCACGCGCTGTTCACGCGCCTGGCGCAGCGGCGGACCCGATGAACGGTCTCGACGTGCTGCTGTTCGCCGCCGCCACGCTGCGCATCACCGTGCCGTACGCGCTCGCCGCGATGGGCGCGGCGCTCGGCGAGCGCGCCGGCGTCGTGTGCCTGGCGCTCGAGGGCATCATGCTGCACAGCGCGCTCGGCTACGTGCTCGG
>CAZZLY010000079.1:0-11324 GCA_964655175.1 uncultured bacterium | reverse complement strand
CCGTTCGGCCTGCGCCTGCGCGCCACCGGCGAGCGCCCCGAGGCGAGCGCGTCGCTGGGTCTGTCGGTGTCGGGCCTGCGCTGGAGCGGCGTGCTGCTGTGCGGCGCCTTCGCCGGACTGGCGGGCGCCTGGCTCGCGAGCGAGCAGCACTCGTTCACCGACGCCATGACCGGCGGGCGCGGCTACATCGCGATCGCCGCCATGATCGTGGGCAAGTGGCACCCGGCGGGGGCCGCCGCCGCCTGCCTGCTGTTCGGCGCGACCGAGGCGGCGCAGATCGCGCTGCAGGGTTCGGGCCTGCCGAGCCCGCTCTTGCAGGCGCTGCCCTACGCGGTCACCATGCTCGCCCTGGCCGGGTTCATCGGGCGCGCCACGCCGCCGCGCGCGCTCGGCACGCCGTACGATCCCGAGTCGCACTGAGTCGTCGCCCCCGTTCCGTGGAGTCCGGTCCCGTCATGAGCCTCACGCCCTCGCTGCCCACCGCCGATCTCGATCGCCGCGTCGCCGACGCCGTCGCCGCCCTCCGTTCGCGCACCTCGCTGGTGCCGCAGGTCGGGCTCACGCTCGGCTCGGGACTCGGTGGCGTGGTCGATGCGATCCCCGGGGCCGAGGTGTTCTCGACGCGCGACCTGCCGCACTGGCCCGCGTCCACCGTGGTGGGTCACGCCGGCCGACTCGCGATCGGCACGTGGCACGGCGTGCCGGTGGCGGCGCTCTCGGGTCGCAGCCACCGCTACGAGGGCTACACGCTCGACAAGGTCACGTTCGCGGTGCGCGTCCTGATGGCGCTGGGCTGCCGCACGATGATCTTCACCAACGCCGTCGGCGCGTTCGCGCCCGAACTCAAGCCCGCCGACCTCATGCTCGCCACGGGCCACATGAACTTCATCGGCAAGCGGGGGCTGTTCACCACCGCCGAGCTCGCCGAGCGCCGCCTGGGCCGTGCGGTCGCCGACCCTTACACGCCGTCGCTGCGCGCCGACCTGCTCGAGGCGGCGGGACGCGCGCGCGTGAAGCTGCATCAGGGCGTGCTCATGGGCGGGCACGGTCCCACGTACGAGACCGCCGCCGAGGTGCGCATGGCCGGTCGCATCGGGGCGAGCGTCGCGTGCATGAGCACCGTGCACGAGGTCACGCTCGCGGCCCAGTTGGGTGCCGACACGGCGAGCCTGTCGTGCATCACCAACAAGGCCACCGGGCTCTCGACCACCAAGCTCACGCACCACGAGGTGACCGAGGTCGCCAACGAGGTCGCGGGCAAGCTGCGCTCGGTGCTCGAACAGTATCTGATGGGGCGCGCACAGGGCTGAGCCCACGCGCAACCGGCCCCTTCGCGATGTGGTTCGAGTGCGGAATACCGGGCCCACCGCGCGCCCCGGAACATCCTGATTGCCACTCCGTGCCGGGCTCGGGTACGCTTCGGGCCGTCCATCCCTCTGACCGGGGACCGAACGAAAGGGCCCGATCCATGCGGCACCCCATACGGCTCGCGTTGCTGTTCCTGGCACTCGCGTGCGCGACCCCGGCGCTCGCCGCCGGCCCGCGCGCGTTCGACCCCGATGGTCCCACGACCCGGTCGCGAACCCCCAAGCACCCGGCGTCGCCCGCGCCCGCGCCGCGCCCGGCCGCCGCGCCCGTCGTGCCGTCGCGCACGCCCGCGTCGATCCTGCGCCCCGCCCCGAGCGTCGGGGTCGAACCGCCGCCGCCGCCCGGCATGGGCATCCTGCGCCACATGATGCGCAGCACGCAGCTGGGCTCGCCGTTGCACAGCCGCCGGCGCTCCCCCCTGCCACCGGGACCGCAGGACGAGAGCTGGGTGCTCTAGGCCGCTTGGCACCTCGATCGAACGACGCCGCGTCACCCTCTCGGGTGACGCGGCGTCGTGTTCGTGGCGCGAGGCTGCGTGAACGTCGCGTCTAGGGCAGCACCTCCACGCGCAGGATGCGACCGCCCTGGGTGATGCGCCGCGCCACGTCGAGCCCGCGCGTGACGCGCGCGAAGATCGTGTAGCGCCCGTTCAGGTGCGGCTGGGGCGACAGCGTCACGAACCACTGGCTACCGCCGGTGTCCTTGCCCGAGAGCGCCATGCCGACCATGCCGCTCTCGTAGCGCAGCCGGTTGTACTCGCAGCGGATCGTCCAGCCGGGGCCACCGGAACCCGTGCCCGTGGGATCGCCATCCTGGATCACGAAGTCGGGCACGACGCGATGCACGTAAAGGCTGTCGAAGTAACCGCGCGAGGCGAGCGTCGCGAAGTTCTTCACCGTCTGCGGGGCCTCGACCGTGTGGAACGACCACTCCATGTCGCCCTCCGAGGTGTGCACGATCGCGCGGGTCACCGCGGGCGGCGCGAAGAACGCGTCGTCGCGCGAGGCCGGCGGTGCGTCCACCGGATGCGCCGCCTCGACGCTGTCCGCGAACGCGCGGCCCGCGAGCGAGCGCAACGCGTCGCGGATCGCCAGACGCGCATCGGCATCGGCGTCGCGCGCGCGCGCCACGTAGGCGGCCGCCAGCCGCGGCACGCTCGCCGAATCGCCCGCGTCGGCCAGCGCGCCCGCGCACGCGGCGGCCGCCAACAGGTCGCGGTCGTCGAGCCCGGCGCGCAGCACCTCGAGCATGGGCCGCAACGACGGGTGATGCGTGCGGCCGATGAGTTGGCCCGCGACCTCGGCGGCGGTCATGCGCACGAGCGGATGCGCATCCACCTGGAACGCGCCGCGCAGCGCGTTGGCGACGCGCGGCGGCGTGCCGTCGAGGTCGCTCGCGCGCATGGCGCGCAGCCCGTCGAAGATCGCGGCGCGCACGTAGGCCGAGGTGTCCACCGACATGCCGCGCACCCAGTCGAGGGCGGCGAGCCGCGTGCGCACGAGCAGCGCGCGCCCGCACGCGCCACGCGTCGCGGCGTCGAAGTCCTGCACGCCGTGGCGCAGCGCGGCGATGACCGCGACCGAATCCTCGCGCCCACCCACCCACGCGAAGCTGTCCGCGAGCGCGGTCGCCGCGGTCACGCGCACGTACGGGTCGCGGTGGTTCATCAGACGCGCCAACCGCACGCCCGGTGAGCCCGTGCCGTCGGCCACCAGCTGCAGCGCGCGGACGGCGTTCACGATCACCGCGGGCGCGTCGTCGTCGAGCGCCGCGCGCAGATTCGCGCTGGCGAGCGGCGACTTGAGCCGCCCCAGCGTGCGCGCCGCGTGCGCGCGCACGAGCGCGTCCGGGTCGTGCAACAGCGGCACGACCGCGTTCACCCGACGCGCCGAGGCGGGCAGCTTCTCGAGCGCGTACACGACGCGCCAGCGCACCGCCGGGTCGCGCTCGGACAACGCCGCGATCAGGGCGTCGGTCGCACTCGTGTCGGCCAGCCGCCACAGCGACTCGGCCGCACGCATGCGCTGCGCGCTCGTGCCGCGCCGCAGGAACGGCACCACACGCGGCGTGGCCGCGCGATCGCCCAGCTTGCCCAACGCCTCGACCGCGAGCTCGACCACCTCGGGGTCGGCGTCGCGCAGCGCGTCCTCGAGCGGCCCACGCGCGTCGCGATGCCCGATCTGCCCCAGCGCGAACGTCGCTTCGCGCCGCACCGCGGCCACGCGATCGCGCAGCACCGGCACCAGCACCGCGACGTCGCTCGAGTCCTGCAGGCGGCCGAGCGCCAACGCCGCGCGCGCGCGCACGGTGGCGTCCTCGTGCGCGAGCGCACGCTGCAGCGTGCCGCTCGCACCGTCGCGGCGATCCTCGGCGAGCGCGATCGCGCGCATCACCGCCGGGGTCGCCGCCGCACTCGCGTCCGAGGGCGCCGCGAGCGCGCCCCCCGGCAGACTCGCGACACCGAACAGCACGACCGCGCACGCGCGGCGGAACAGGGCGAGACGGGACACGGACACCTCCGGCATGCGGGGCGGACGCACGAAGGGCCCGCTCGTGACGAGCGGGCCCCCGACGACCGTGGACGGACTCAGGGGACCACCGGTTCCTCGATGCGACGCGGCTTGCGCAGCTTGACGAGCTTACCGAACTGCGAGGCGGTGAGCCCGCTCGGCGTGGTCGCGCTCAGGCGATAGAAGTACACGCCGTTCGCCAGGTCGTCACCCTCGGCGTCGCGGCCGTCCCACGCCCACTGATGATAGCCCGGCGTCACGCCACGCTCGACGCGCGTCAGGATCGTGCGCCCACTCAGCGTCATGATGCGCAGCTTGAGGTCGGCGGGCTCACCACCGAGCAGCGTGAACGAGAACCACGTGCCGGTGGCATCGAACGGGTTGGGGAACGGCACCAGGTCGCGGAACGCGAGCCGCCCCGAGGCGGCCGTCACCCGGAACCGCCGCGTCACCACGCTGCCACCCGTGACGCCGATCGTGACGGTGTAGTCGTCGATCGCGTAGTCGCCCTCGGACCACGACACGATCCACTCGCGCCGCGAGTGCGCGCCCGTCGCGGTGGTGTCACCCGGCGCGGGCACCGCGCTGAACGGCACGGTGCGGCCGTTCAGCTGCACCTGGATCTCGGCCGAGGGATCGGCGATCGGGCGCGGGCACAGCAACTGGAACGACATCTGCGCCTGCGGCGGGACCTCGTCCCCGTCGTTGACGGGGACGCCGGACGATCGCAGGAACGCGTCGAACTGCAACCGCGCCACGGTGCGCTGCACGAGGCCGTTGCGATCGCGCGCGACGAGGGCGATGTCGGTCGACCTCGCGCCGGGCACGGTGGTGTGGCTCACGTGGAAGCGGCGCCCGCCGTACACACCGCCACCGGCCGTGTCGGGGAACGCGGGCGTCACCGTGTAGGCCGACGCGGGCAGCAGCACCTCGCCCACCGCATCGGTCACCGACACCGCCAGACTGTCGAGGCGCACGTTGGAGACGAAGTCCGCGTCGAGTCGCAGCGTGTCACCGGCGGTGTGCAGACGGATCGGCTCGCCGCTCGTGAACGCCTGCCCGTTGGCGAGCACGCGATCGAGCGGACGCCCGATCGACAGCCGCGTCGCGGGATCGCCCAACAGCGTGTACGTGATCGAGAGGCCGCGTTCGGGCTGGTACGTCTGCGTCGTGCCCAGATAGCGGAACAACGCCGACAGGATGACCTCGCCCAGCACGACGCGCGAGCCGCGATCGTCGGCGCCCAGCGTCTCGTCGCGCGGCGGGTTCACGAACAGGCTGCGGATGAGCTCGACGTTGAGATGGTCGCGGTCGTTGCGCGGCACCACCTCGTAGCACGTGGACGCCCACGAGGCGATCGCGCCGCGGCCGTTGGGCAGCGCCAGCAGGTCCTCGCCCAGGCTCGGGCCGACCGCGGCGTTCAACTGCACCTCCGGCCGCGCGAACATGTTCGGGTGGCACGAGAACGCCGAGAAGAAGAACGGCTTGCCGTCGTTCACGAGTCGCTGCGCGTCGTCCCCCGGACCGTTACCCGAGTTGATCCACAGGTCCTCGTGCGTGAGCACGTACTCGTTGGCGTGGCCCTGGTAGTTCCACAGCAGCTGCCCGGCGTTGAGCTTGCCCAGCAGCAGCGGCGTGACCGAGGCGTGGCACTTCTGGCGCGCCTCGTCGCGCGAGACGCGGCAGGTGTCGCCGTTGATGGGATCGAAGCTGATGTTGTCGATCTGCAGATACGACCGCAGCGTGAACGGCTCCACGTTGAGCCCGGCCAGACCCGAGTCGCTGGCGATGAACCCGGTCATCGTCTGGTTGAGCCCCAGGAACAGCTCCTCGTACGAGCGATGGCAGTAGCCCGCCGTGCTGCCGCCGCCGCCGAACGTGGTCTCGCCCGAGAACGCGTCGTCGGTGCTCATGAGGACGTTGCGACGCCAGTCGTTGTTGCCCGACAGGTTCTCGTAGGCGACCAGCTTGTCCACGACCGTGTTCGCCTCGGCGAGCGAGTTCACGGTGAGACGACCCACCATGATCTCGGGCACGACGCGATTGGAGTCGGGCGACGAGATGGGGTCCTGATTGCCGGTCACGTTGCCGTAGCGGTTGTCGCTCACGGTGATCTCGAGGCCCTCGCTCGCGCCGACCGGGCCCGGCGTGGGCAGCGCGGGGATCCAGTCCTTACCCGAGTTGCGACGCGTGCCGTTGGGATCGAGCGTGCCGTCACCCATGAGCAGCAGGAAGCGCGTGTTCCAGCGCGCGTAGCCGTAGCGCGCGAACCGCTCGATCGCCACCCCCGCGTGTCGGCCGTCGCCGAACTCGTCGTACACCGCCTCGGCGGGCGCCTCGACGACGCTCAGACCCTGCGTGCGCCGGAACGCCGCCAGCTTGGCGGCCGCCGCCGCCCACGCCTGCGGGTACACGAGCAGGTAGTCGCCCGAGACGTTGGCCCACAGATCGCGTCGCGTCACGCGTGAGTACGCGGTCGCGGGCAGCGAGCGTGCGCCGTAGGCCGGGTCGGGCGGGTTCGCCAGACACGCGGCCACGTACTCGCGCCGGCCGTTGGCCACGTCCTGGAAGTCGAACGCGAAGCCGTTGGGCGTGGCGCGCACCTGCGCGGGCGCGATCGTGAGCCGCACGGGACGCTCGGGGTCGGTGACGTCGTAGAGCCGCAGCGAATCGGTCGAGAACCCGTCGATCGTCATCTGGAACGGCCCCGACGCCGTGCCCGAGTTGAAGCGCAGGTAATCGAACGACGCGCGCGTGAATCGCGCGTACGTGAGGTCGAACGCGTCGAGACCCGCGAAGCACACCGTGTTCGTGACCGGGTCGGGCGCCGCGAACTGGTTCTTGCCCCACTGCCGGAAGAAGTTGGTGTTGCCCTCGGTGAGCGCGGTGCCGGGGAACGTGGCGGTGCGCACGACCGCCGTCTTGCCGAACCACGCCACCGAGTCGATCACCGTGGTGACCTGGTTGCGGCCGTTGCGCAGCGCCGCCCACATGAGGTGCGTGTCGAACTTGCGTCCCACCCAGCGCACGCTGATCGAGGCGTTCTGCGTGTCGTCGAGGTCCTGCGTGTCCACGCGGATCGTGTCGGGACGCGAGTAGTAGCTGGACACGTCGGTCCACTGCCACAGGCCCAGGTTCGTGTCGGCGACCGACGAGACGAACTGCATGATGGGCGCGGCGTCGCGCTCGAAGTGCTTGGTGAACGGGAACGTGGGGATCGACGTGAGTCCCGCGACCCCGTTCCAGCCCGCGCGCTGCGGCGGACGCGCGCCGCCCGCGGTCACGCGCGTGACGTACACGACCTCGGCGTCGCCCCACCAGCGGCGCGAACGCGAGGCGTTGGTCCGGCTCGCCCAGTCGCGCGCGTACACCCACACCGCGTCGCCGGCACCGAACACGCCGTTGCCGTCGGCGTCCTCGATCTCGCACGGCAGTTCGATCGTGACGTACGGCGGCACCGCGCCCTCGATCGCCTCGTGGCGATGCACGCTCACCTGCGCGACCGGCACCGCCGCGGGGTAGCCCTGCGCCGCGAGCGATTCGTAATCGAGCCGGTAGAGCGCGGACTCGCCCAGCTGCACGCGCACCTCGGGCTGCGACTCGTCGAACGCCTGCGCGGACGTCCCGGCCGCGGGCCGGGCCCCGAACACGCCCGCGCGATCGCGCAGTGCCGCGGGCGGCACGCGCCAGCCCTGCGCCTGCGACCAGTTGAGCACGGTGCCGTCGAGCACCGCGTCGGCGTGACGGTCGGGTTCGCTGGTCGTCGCGGCGGTGGCGGCCAGACCCTGACGATTGAAGTCCACGCGCACCGTGAGCACGAGCGGCGAGGCGATCCGGCCGGTGGCGGGATCGTGCCGGAACGGTCGCAGCTCGAGCTGCACCAGACGCCGCCCGCGGAAGCCGAACGGGCGGTCGAGCGACACCATGCTGGGCGGCCACACCCCGTCCTCGATGGGCGCGACGGGCTCGCGGCCGGGCACCTCACCGAGCCGTCCGGTGGGATCGGGGCGGAACACCGGGCGCGCCGCGAGGACCGGGCGGACCCCGTCCCGGGCCTGTTCGCCGACGGATTCGAGCACGCGCACGGTGGGCTCGGAACCCGGCGGCAGGGCGAGCGTCGTGCTCCACGCCGGCAGCATGGGCCGACCGGGTTCGGCGAGCGCGTGGGCGTCGCGCAGGCCGGTCACCTCGACGCGGCCGTCGCGGTCGGGCGCCGACAGGGACCACGCCCCCACGGTGAGCTGCAGGGTCACGCCCTTGGCGTCGCTCGCCAGCACCCGGACGGGGGCGGCGGCAGCGGCGCGCGGCAGGGTCGAAGCGGCGGCCAGCAGGACGAGGGCGAAGAACGGGTTCCAGCGCATGGGATTCCGCATGTGGGGCCGGAGTCTAGGGAGCGCCATGGACGAGGGCAAGGCCCGCACGGAACGGCTGCAGGCGGTCGGCCGACCCATTACAATCGCGGGCCCCGACCCCTGCCACCGCAGCCCCGGAATCCACCCCACCATGCGCCTCCCGTTCGTTCGGACGACCTTCCCGTCATCGGCCCCGGCACGGCTCCTCGTGACCCTGTTCGTGCTCGCCGCCCCCCTGGCCGCCCGCGCGGCCGGCCCGGTGCGGGACGCGAAGCCGGCGTCCGCCCGCGTGAGCCCCGCGGGGCTGCCGGATACCGTGCTCGCCCGCATCGACGGGCAGGAGGACGTCACCGCGCGCCGGTTCCTGCGCGCGGTGCGCATCCTGGGCGGCGCCGCGGAGGGTCTTACCCCGGAACGGCGCGACGAGTTCTTGCAGCTCGTCATCGAGCAGCGGCTGATCGCCCGGGCGGCCGCGGCCTCGAGCCGCGCCTGGAGCCGGGACGACTCGGCCAACTTCGCGCGCGACGAGAACCGCATCCTCATGCAGTCGGCGCTGTCGCATCGGCTCGAACGACTCGATGCGCGCCGGCGAGCGCTGGGCCAGCCGACGCTCGACCGGCAGGCCATGGGGATCGCGCTGCGCGAATCGCTCATGATCGAACTCGCCCCGGCGTTCGACACGACGCTGCTCGCGCGACTCGTGCCCGCGTGGCAGGCGCTGCCCGTGGACGTGGACACGCTGGAGACGATCGAGCGCATCAAGCGCATGAAGCGCCTGCCGGTGCCCGCGCCCGAGGACACGGCCCGCATCGTCGTGCGCACCCGCGACCGCGTGCTCACCGTGGCCGACGTCATCCGCGGCTGGGATCGCCTGCCCGTCCTGAACCGTCCGCGAATCAACGGCCCCGGGCCGTTGCAGGCCATCGTCGGCAATCAGCTCGTCGAGGACGTGATCACGCGCGAATCGCGGCGGGATGCGACGCGGCAGCGGCCCGAGGTCGCCGCCGCCCTGGCGGACCGGCACGAGTACTACGCCGTCTCGGCGTGGCTGCGCACCGACGTGACCTCGGACATCCCCACCGACTCGCTCACGCTGCTCGCGCACTACCGTGCGACGCCCGAGGCGTTCACCGTGCCCGCGAAGGGCCGCGCACTCATGCTGGTGAGCGAGACGCGCCGCGAGGCCGACAGCCTGGCGACCATGCTGCGCGTGCCCGGCGGGGCCGAGCGCATGCAGGAGGCGGCGCAGGCGCAGGGCCTCGATTACATCGTGGACCTCAAGGCCGACGCGGACACGCTGCTGTTCGGCATCGCGGTGCGCGCGGGTGTGCACGGCGTGGCCGGGCCCGACGAGACGCCGAGCGGCTGGCGCACGATGTGGATCGAGTCGCTCACGCCGCCGAACCTGCCGCCGTTCGCCGAGGTGCGGTCCGACGTCGAGCGCTCGTGGAAGGGCGTCGAGGGCGACCGTCGCATCCGCGAGGCGATCGACCGGCTCGCGCGGAATGCACGCATCGAACGCAACCCGGCCGCCCTGGAGCGGTTGAACTTGCCCGCGCGCGAACCGCATCGCTAACATCGAAGTCCGAATCGCCCGCGTCTCCCCGTGGAGGTCCTGTGATGCTCGCGTCCCGGCTGCGTTCGTCGCTGTCGTTGTGCCTCGTGCTGGCGCTCGCGTCCCCGGCGTGGGCGGCCCCGGGTTTCCGGGCCCTGCCCGACACGCTGCGCGGCGACGAGAACGGCGACTGGAGTGTGCGCCTCGAACTGGCCAACCCGCCCGGCGGCTACGGGATCTTCGTGGACAGCCTGCTCGTGGAGCATGCGAGCCTGGACCCGGACCGCTCGCGACGACCGGCACGCCACCTCGACGACATGAGCGGCCTGACGCGGGCGATGGCCTCGGTCTCGGCGGGCGAGACGACCGGCACGACGTACGGCGGCGTCGCCGACTTCGACCGCGGCACGCTCGGCTTCCGTCTGATGTGCCACGACGCGCAGGGCCACCGCTTCGTGCTCACCACGAGCGTGGTCGTGGCCGGCAACGCTCTGAGCGAGGCGCATCCGCCCATCACGATCGAGGCCAAGGGCCAACGCACGGACATGGTGCTGCTGCCCGCGCTCGACGTGACGGGGCCCGCACCCACCGTGCTGTACGTGCCCCCGGCCGGGGTCTCGGCGCGTTCGCTCATGCGTTGGGCGGGCATGCTGCGAGGCCGCGGGTACCACGTCGCGATCATGAGCCTGCCGGGTGCCGGGCGCTCGTCCGTGGAATGGGATGCCGCCGGGCCCGCGACGACCGCGCTCGTGAGCGCGGCGGTGGCGCGCCTGCGGCAGCTGCCGGGCGTGACGCCGGAGCGCATCGCGGTGTGGGGCGAGCGCGAGGGCGGCACCGCCGCGCTGCTCGCCGGCGCGACGACGCTGCCCGTGAACGGCATCATCGCGGTGGATCCCGACCTGGACCCGTGGGCCAGCCACCGTGCGAGCACGCCGGACGCCCAGGCGGCCTACGTGGCGGCGGCGGGACGCGACAGCAGCGCCTGGCGTCTGCGCTCGCCCCTGCTGGCGGCCGAGCGCATCGGCGTCCCCGTGGCGATCGTCCAGAGCCGCGAAGCCGTGTTCAAGGATCCCGGCCCCGCCGAGGCGTTCGCACAGAAGCGCCTCGCGAAGGACCTGTTCGTCGAGACGCGCCTGAGCGCCCGCGAGCCGCGGCCGTTGCTGCGCAACGACGTGCAGCGGATCGTGCTGGGGTTCCTGGGCCGCCGTCTGGGGCAGTGACGCATCGCGCCACGTCGCACCGTCACAGCCGGGTCAATTCCAAGGGGTTCGCCGCGGTCGAACCCGCACGGTCTTGACCCTGCTCTCGGGCACCCCATACGCTCGCAGGTGAGACCGCACCCGCTCGGGGTGCGCTCCGCCCGTCCCCGCGCACGATTCCCCCACGAGGCCTCCATGCTGCGTCGTCTGTCCCGCGTGTCGCTCGTCGCCCTCCTGCTCTCCGTGGTCGCCATGGCCGCCCATGCGGCCGCCCCGGTGCTCACCCCGGCGAACTTCAAGAGCCCCAAGCTGCGCGGCTGGATCAACGGCATCCCGGACA
>CAZZLY010000078.1:0-14315 GCA_964655175.1 uncultured bacterium | reverse complement strand
GCATTCACCTCCCCTCGGCTCCTCGGGGGCCGGTGCTGCACGAATGCTCGCGCGTCGTTGCCCGTGGCGTCAAAAGGAATCGCGCTGTACACGTGATGCGCAATCGTGAACGCCGAACGCACACACCCTGGAACCGCATGACGAGCGGTGATCGAGCACTCTTGCCGTTCTGCGCTGTAACCGACGTGGACGCTCGGTGCGCGCGCGAGGTGAGTGCGCCGCGTACAAGCTGCTTACGCCGTTGGCGTGTCCCTAAACGCGGGTCCCCGGCGTCACCGCGGCCCGGCGCTCGCGCGCGTCACGCGCCGCGCGCCAGACGTTGGCGTGCGCCTCGACCGTGGTCTCGATGGGCTGGCCGTAGCCGCCGCCCAGTGTGACGCACACCGGCAGGTCGCGGGATTCGAGCCACGCGAACACGCGCCGGTCGCGTTCGGCGAGCCCCGCGTGCGTCATGCGCAGGCGCCCCAGACGATCGGTGTGCAGGGCGTCCACGCCCGCCTGATAGAACACCAGGTCGGGTGCGTGGCGATCGAGCGCGGCCGGCACGTGCGCCTCGAGTGCGGCGAGCACCGCGTCGTCGTCGGCGCCGTCGTCGAGCTCCACGTCGAGCGTGCTCGTCTCCTTCTGCAGCGGATAATTGTGGCGCGCGTGCATCGAGAACGTGAACACGCTCGCGTCGTCCGCGAAGCACGCGGCGGTGCCGTTGCCCTGATGCACGTCCAGGTCGAGCACGAACGGTCGCACCGCGCGACCCTCGCGGCGCAACAGCGCGATCGCGACCGCCGCATCGTTGAACAGGCAGTACGCCTCGCCGCGCGCGGGGAACGCGTGGTGCGTGCCACCCGCGAGATTGCCCGCCACGCCGTGCACGAGCGCGGCGCGTGCGGCCATCACCGTGCCGTACAGGGCGGCGCGTGCGCGCGTGACGAGCTCGGCCGACCACGGCAGACCCAGGCGGCGCACCTCGGCCGGGGTCCAGTCGCCGCGCATCGTGCGTGCGACGTAGTCCGCCTCGTGCGCGGCCTCGAGCCAATCCTGCGGCGCGGGTTCGGACGCGGTGAGCCATTCGGGCTGCAACACGCCGTCGGCGAGCAGCGTCTCGCGCACGCGCGTGTACTTGATCAGCGGGAACGGATGCGCGCCGGGCAGCGGGAACGAATAGTGGTCGCTCGCCCACGCGAGCAGCGGCCGCAGGCTCATGCGCCGGGCTTGCGACCCTTGCGCAGCTTGGCGGCTTTGGCCATGCGCTCGTCGGGGGATTCGGTGAGCGGCTTGCCCGTGGTGCCCTTGACCTCGGCGTACATGTCGAGCGCCTGCTGCCGGCGCTCGCTGTGATCCACGATCGGCGCGGGGTAGGTCTCGCCCAGCACCACACCGGCCGCCGCCAACGTGAGCGGCGGCGCCTCCCACGGGTGGTGCAACGCGTCGTCGGGCAGCGCCGCGAGTTCGGGGCACCAGCGGCGCACGTACACGCCCGCGCCGTCGAAGCGCATGCCCTGCGTGACCGGATTGAAGATGCGGAAGTACGGCGCGGCATCGGTGCCCGTGCCCGCCGCCCACTGCCAGCCGCCGTTGTTGCTGGCCGGATCGCCGTCGATCAGGTGCTGCATGAACCAGCGCTCGCCGCGCCGCCAGTCGATGAGCAGGTCCTTGGTGAGGAAGCTCGCGCAGATCATGCGCACGCGGTTGTGCATGAAGCCCGTGGCGAGCAGCTCGCGCATGCCGGCGTCCACGATGGGGTAGCCCGTGCGGCCCTGCGACCACGCGTCGAACTCGGCGTCGGTGCCGCGCCAACGCAGCGCGTCGTACTCGGGACGGAACGCGCCGTTCACCACGTGCGGGAACTGGAACAGCACGTGCGCGAAGAAGTCGCGCCAGCGCAGCTCCTGCACGAACTTCACCGTCGGGTCCACGAGCGCGTCGTCGGCGCGCGCGGCCTCGAGCGCGGCGTGCGCCACGCGGCGGATGCCGATCGTGCCGAAGCGCAGGTCGGCCGACAGCTGCGAGACCGCGGGCAGCGCGGGGAAGTCGCGGTCGCTCGCGTAGCGCGCGAGGCCGGTGCCCAGGAACCTCGTAAGACGGGCTTCGGCGGCGGCTTCACCCGCCGGCCACGCGGCGCACGTCGTCGGGGGCAGGCCCAGCTGTGCGAGCGTGGCGAGCGGCGGCGAGGGCAGGTCGTGCGCCGTGAAGCGCGTCACGCGCACGTGCGGTTCGAGGATCGGCAGACCCTCACACGCCTTGCGGAACGGCGTGTACACCGTGTACGGCGTCCCGGATCCGCTCTGCACCGCGCCGGGCGGCACGATGAGGCGATCGTGGAAGCGCTGCACGCGCACGCCGGCGGCGAGCAACGCCGCCTCGACACGCGAGTCGCGATCGCGCGCGGCGGGCTCGTACTCGTCGTTCCAATAGACCGCGTCCGCACGCGCGGCGCGCGCCGCCGCGACCACCGTCGCGATCGGATCGCCGTGCGCGAGCGCCAGCGTCGAGCCGGCCGCGGTGACGTCGCGCGAGAGCGCCGCGAGCGACTCGAGCACGAACCGCGCGCGTGCGCTCGACATGTCGGGCGCGGTGAACCACGCGGGGTCGCTCGTGTAGAACGGCACGACGTCGGCCCCGGCGTCGCGGTTGGCGGCGGCCAGGGCGGTGTTGTCGGCGAGACGGAGGTCCTTACGGAACCAGTGCAGGATGCGCATGCCGATAGTCTAGGACAGCGCGGGCGGACGCGCAGGATTGAATAGGTTCGCGTCCCGCGCGCGCTGCCCCCGCGTGGACGCGCTACAGCGCGAGGCGGCCCTGATCGGACGAGGGCCCCACCGTGGCGCCCTCGTGGCGCAGCAGCCAGGCCTTCATCGCGAGCCCACCCGCGTAGCCCCACAGCGAACCGTCGGCCGCGATCACGCGATGACACGGCACGAACAGCGGCAGGGGATTGGCGCCGTTCGCGGCCGCCACCGCCCGCACCGCGCGCGGCTCACCCAGTCGCTGCGCCAGCGCGCCGTACGCCACGGTCTCGCCCGGGGCGAGATCGCGCAGCGCCGTCCACACCCGTTGCTGGAACGCGGTGCCGAGCAGGCGACAGGGCTGCGCGGCGAGCGCGCCCACGTCGCCCGCGAAGTAGCGCGCGAGTCGCGACGCCGCTCCGGCGGGGTCGGCCGCCTCGCGCACGTCGTGCGGTCCCACGTGACGGGCGAGCCACGCCTCGTGGGCGGACGCGCTCGCCGCCTCGTGTGCCGGCAGTCCCACGCACACGAGCTCGTCCGCGAGCGCGAGCAACGTGATCGCACCCACCGGCGTCGCGACGACGGCGCGCTCGAGCGTCACGGCTGTGATGGTGCCGGCCGCACGCGCACGAGCACCAGCAGCGGCGTGCGCGCGAGTTCCTGCGTCGAACCGCCGAGCGGTGCGAGTGAGCGACGCGCCGCCTCCTCGCGCGCGGGCCGGTACGCCGCGTACACCGCGCCGTCGCCGGCGCGCACGTCGAGGTCGGTGGGCGTCACCCGCGAACGCAGCAGCAGATTGCGATCGAGCGATTGCCGCAGCGAGGCCGGCGGCGGTTCGAACAGCACCAACGGCGTGTCGGGCGTCGAGGCGCGTTCCATGGCCTCCGCCACGCCGCGCGTGTTGAGCCACGGCTCCATCACCGGTAGGACGCGCGTCTGCACGATCGGCGCGCTCACCGCGATCGGCAGCGCGAACAACGCCACCGCCCAACGGCGCGAACCGCGCAGATCGGCCAGCCGCGGTGCCCACGAGCTCAAGAACAGCGCCACCGACAACAGTCGCAGCGGCGCGCTCGCGGGCGGGATGCGCGCCGCCCACGCCACGCCCAACAGCGCGAACGACGTGCCGACGAGCGCGAGCATCCACGTGGCCTGACGGATCGTGCGCGGATCGCCCGCGTCGTCGAGCACGCGATCCGCGAACCGGCCCACGAGCAGCGCCACCGCGGGCAGCGCCGGCAGGGCAGCCGTCAGTGGCGGCGACGGGTACAACACGATCGGCAGTCCGGCGACGAGCGCGAACGCGAGCAGCAGATGTTCGAGGTGCTCGTGATCGAGCGGGCCGTCGTGCACACCCGCTCGGGCGATCCGCCGCAGGCGAAGCGTTGCATCGGCCAGCGCCGCACCCAGGAGCGGCGTCCACGGGAAGCTCGCCACCACCACGAACGAGAGCGACAACGGCAGCCCCGACCACCATGCGTTGCGCTCGCCCGCCGCGTACGGGAACCACGCCATGGCCTGCACGAACGCCGGACCGTGGATCGCGGTCATGAGGCCGTACCACGGCAGGCACGTGCCGATCACGATGAGCAGTCCCGCGGTCGGATCGACGTCGTACCAACCGCGATGGCGACGCGCGAGCACGAAGTACAGCGCCAGCCCCGCCATGGGCCAGAGCGCGCTCAACGGCCCGCCGACGTTGGCCGCCGCGCCCAGCGCGAGCCAACCCAGCACCAGCGTGGCCGCGCGCGTGCGCGTGCGGCCCGCCAGCACCGCCAGGATGCGGCCGAGGCCGAGCCACGTGAGCAGCGTCGCGTACACCTGCACCCCGTCCGCGCGCGTGGCGAGCGGCAGCCCGACCATGCTCGCCAGGGCGATGCCCGCGAGCCATCCGGCGCGCGCGCCGAACAACTGCGTCCCCGTCTGTGCGACCGCCAGCGCGAGTGCGACCGCCATGAGCGCGCGGATGAAGCGCGACACCGCGACCTCGCGCGTCGCGCGCTCCGGGGCGGGCCAGCCGCGCTCGAGCGCGCGGATCGCGATCGCCTCGAGCGCATAGCCCGGCAGCGGCTTGTCGAAGAACGGCTCGTTGCCGTACACGGGCGACAACCAATCGTGATGGTGCGTGGACTCGTACGCGGTCACGAGGTCGCGCGACTCGCGTTCATCGAGCGCGTCGGTCGCCGACAGCCCCGTGAACAACGTCACGCCGAGCAGGGCCGCGAGTGCGAACGGCAGCAGGCGTCTCATCGCCCGCCTCGCAGGGGACCGGCGGGAGCACTCGACGTGGGGAACAGGGGGGCGCACGGACGCATGATGGCGCACAGGATAGGCGAGAACGCCGCGCGGGGCACGGGGCGGGATTGACGCCACGGCGTACGGGCGGCACGCTCGGCGAAAGCGTCCTCGTGTGCGGCGGTGGTCGCCGCGCGCGTTCCCCGGGTCCGTCCCGCCGCGCGCGGGTGGAGGTCGTCGTGCATCGTCGGTCCGTTCGGTCGTGCCTCGTGTTGCTCGCCCTGTCGCTGGTCTCGTGCGCCAAGCCCGCGCCGACGACCGCCCCCGCCACGTTCGATCGGGCGCCCGTGTTCGACGACGCCTTCTGGCGCACCTGGGGCGACGGCCGCGCCGAGCTCGCCGGCTACGATCTCGTCACGCCGCGCTACGGCGCGCTGCGCACCGGCACCGCGGTGACGATCGTCGTGACCGAGACGTTCTCGAACGAGAAGCGCGTCAAGGCCGATCCGGGCCGTCACGGCCGCACCGACGAGTTCCCGGTGATCAAGCTCAACCTGATCCAGGACTTCGCGACCGGGATCTACGACTACAACCTCATGACGAGCGCGTTCGTCGCGCTCGCGCCGCGCAATCTGCGCCCGCCCGGTGGCGTCACCAAGGTGTCGTTCGGGGCGCAGGAGTGGTGCGGTCACGCCTACGCGCAGCTGCTGTTCGACGCGCGCTACGCGCGGTTCACCGGACACAGCTACTTCGACGGTGAGGCCGACAGCGCGAGCGCGCTGCCGGTGCCCAACGACGCGGTCTCCGAGGATGCGTTGCTGTTGTGGGCGCGCGGTTTCTCGGGTCCCGTGCTCGCGCCCGGCGATTCGGCCACGGTGCCGCTCGCGGGTTCGCTGCGACAGGCCCGTCTGACGCACCAGCGGCTCGCGCTCACCGACGTGCATCTGGCGCACGCTTCGGCCCCCGAGACGATCACCGTGCCGGCCGGGACGATCGCGTGCGACGTGCTCACCGCGCGCGTGCAGGGCGGGCGCACGTGGACGTTCTGGGTCGAGCAGGCCGCGCCGCATCGCGTGGCGCAGTGGGCGTGCAGCGACGGCGAGCGCGCGCGACTGCTCGCGAGCGATCGACTGCCCTACTGGGAGATGAACGGGCCCGGCGGCGAGCAGGCGTTGGCCAGGCTCGGTCTGACGCCGCGCGCGCCGCGCATGCCCTGAGCGCGACCCGGCCTCCGAAGAAGCACATCGCCCCGGCCGCGGGACTCCGCGACCGGGGCGAATGCTTGGAACGACGTCTTACTTGGTGACCGTGAAGCGGTGCGTGATCGTGCGGCCCGGGACCTGGAGCCGGACGAAGTACAGACCCGCGTCGAGCGCGCTCGAACCCTGCGCGTTCCACTCGAGCGTGTGGCGACCCGCCGCGAACGAACCGTTCGCGAGCAGGAGTCGCTCGCGACCCTGCACGTCGTGCACGCTCAGGCGCACGTTCGCCTCGCGCGGCAGCGCGAACGCGAACCGCGTCAGGCCGTGCGCCGGGTTCGGCACGACGGGCGAGAGCGCGAACTCCGTCACCGCGCCACCGTCCACGCCCGTGCTCGCCGCGATCGCGAAATCGGCGTCCGACAGGTCCTGCGCGCTGTTGCCCGCGGCATCCTGCGCCGTGGCCCGCACGCGCGCCGTGGTCGAGGCCGGGCCCGTGACGGTCCAGCTGTACGAACCCACGTTGCTCAGGCCCGAGGCGATCGACGTGAACGGACCGGCGATCCCGCCGCGCGACAGATCCAGATCCACCGCGCTCACGCCGACGTTGTCCGTCGCCGTCCAGGTGATCGTCGTGCCCGTGCCGATGTTGAGCGTCTCGCCGCCGTTGGGCGCGGTGATCGCCAGCGACGGCGCCTGCGTGTCCTTGAAGCTGGCGGCGATGCTGCGGTTGAAGGTCACGTTGGTGAACGTGTAGCTCGTCACCGCACCCACCGTCGAACCGTCCACGAGCACGTCGTTCACGCTGAAACCCGCGGCCGGCGTGATCGTGAAGCTCTGGTTCCCGAACATGGGCACCGACACGGCGCCGCTCGGCGTGATGCTGCCGTTGGCACCGGCCGAGGCCGTGATCGTGAAGCTCGGCAGGTTGCCCATGACGTACTGCGTGCCCGGCGTGGCCGCCGACAGGCCGGTCAGCACGAGGCTCGTCGCGGTCGAGGCGCCGGGGGCGACCGGCGACCACGCCGAACCGTTCCACACGCGCGCCAGGAACGACGACGGGTCCGCGGTGCCGTCCAGATCGGACGGCTGGAAGTTGAGCGTCGCCTGCCACGTCGCACCGGTGCCGTTCGTGGACGACATCGTCCAGAAGCGGTTCACCGAGCGCGCCGCGTCGAGGCCCGTGCTCGCGAAGTTCGGATGCTCGCTGCCCGTGGTGCTGGCGTTGAGCGCGAAGCCCGCACCCGCGCCCGAACCGTTCACGTCGATGGGGGCGTAGCGGGTCGCATCACCGATCGGCAGCGTGGTGCTGAACGCACCCGCCGCGAGGTTCTTGACCAGGTTGCCGTTCACCCAGCCCGCGCCCTGCGCCGCACCCGTCACCGCCGAGGTCGCACTCAGCGTGAGCGTGCGCGCACCGGTGTTGACGTTGCCGCTCGTGAACGACAGGCCGCCCGGCAGGGACAGGTTGTTGACCAGGTTCAGGCCCGACGGGTTGTTGACGTTGAACGTCACGTTCGCCGCCGGTGTGAACGTGCCCTGCACGTCGATCTCCTGCGGCCCGGTGCCCGCGAACGACAGCGTGGGCGTGCCGGTGGCCGGCGTCATGTTGAGCGTGCCCGCGGCCTTCACGTGGAGGCTGCCGCGCACCGTGACGCCACCGGTGACGTTCACGTTGAGCGTGCCCTGCGACACGATGAGGCTGTCCACGGTGAGCGCCGAGGCGCCCGTGCCCGAGAACGTGCCGGCGTTGTTGAACTCGAAGTCGGCGTACGTGCGGCCCGACAGCGCCGGCGTGAGCGGACCATCGAGGCGGTAACGGCTGCCGGCCTGGAAGTTGACGACCGAGTTCGGCGCGCTCGCACCGAACGGGTTCGCACCGGCGATGTGCTGGTAGAGCGAGCCGTTCTGGAACACGACCGAGTTGAGCGAGGTGGTGCCGAACGGGTTGCCCGCGAACGAGACGCCCGTGGTCATGACGGCGCCGCTCGCGTACACGAGCGAGCCCGCGTCGGCCGCCGTGATGCGGTGCGCCGCACCGGCCAGGTTCGTCGTGCCGTTGATCTGGCCCGTCGCGCCCGTGCCGATCGCCAGCGTGACCGCCGGCGTGCTCGTGAGCTGCAGCGTCGAGCCCGCGGCGACCGACAGGTCGGTGCCGGCGGCGCCCGCGATCGTGACCGTGGCCGCGACCGTCGTCTGGAACTGCACGTTGGTGTTGCCGCTCACGAGGATCTGACCCACGGTCTGCGTCGGCACGCCGGTGACGATGGCGTTCGTCGCGCCGTTGTTGAACACGAGCACGTCGTTGGCGGCCGGCGCGGTGCGGGTCGGCGTCCAGTTCGTGGCCGTGCCCCAGGCGGCGGTGCCGGTCTGGTTCCAGACGTAGTTGCGCTGGCCGAAGTTGGCGGTGATGGACTTGTTGGCGTCCATGGTCACCGAGAGCGGGTTCGTGCTGCCGCTCGCGTCACCGCTCCAGAAGTCGAAGTTCCAGTTGGCGGCCGGCGTGGCGGTGAGCTGCACCACCGTGCCGTGCGTGTACGTGGCCTGTGACGGCGAGGCCACCAGCGTACCGGTGCCCACCGTGGCCAGCGTGAGCGTGTAGGTGTTGATCACGAACGAGGCCGCGATCGTCTGGTTGGCCGCGATCGGTGCGAACGTGTAGCTGGTGACCGCACCCACCGAGACGCCGTTCACGAGCACGTCGGCCACGTGATAGCCGGTCGCCGGGGTGATCGTGAACGTCGGCGTCGCACCCGCCGCCACGCCGATCGTGCCGCTCGGCGAGATGCTGCCGTTGGCGCCGGCCGAGGCGACGACGTTGAAGCCGGTGATGGCGAAGTTCGTGTGGCTCGAGTCCGAGGCCACGTTGCCCGAGCCGTCGCGCGCGAACACGCGGATGCGCGCCGTGCTCGTGAGCGTCGTCGGCACCGTCCACGCGAACGAGCCCGTGTTGCTGATGCCGGTGGCGATCGCCGTCGGGAACGAGGCGCCGCCGTCGGTCGAGAGCGCCAGATCCACGGTCGAGACCGCGACGTTGTCCGTGGCCGTCCACGTGATCGTGCGCGCCGTGCCCGCGGGCCAGTTCTCGCCGCCCGCCGGCGCGGTGAGCGTGACCACCGGCGGCGTCGTGTCCGGCGTGCCGTTGATGGTGAGCGTCTGCGCGTTCGAGGTGCCGCCGCCCGGCGTGGGCGTGAACACCGTCACGAGCTTGGAGCCGCCGCCGCCCTGATCCGTGTTGAGGATCTGCGCGGTGAGCTGCGTGGCCGACACGTAGGTCGTGGTGCGATCCAGGCCGTCGAGGCGCACAACCGAGCACGGCGTGAAGTTGGAGCCGTTCACCGTGAGCGTGAACGTGGGATCACCGACCGAGCGCACGCTGGGCGAGATCGTCGTCGTGGCGGCGAGCGGCTTGGTGCTCGCGACCACGAAGTTGTTGCCGGGCGAGGCCTGCGCGTTGGTGAGCGCCATCTGCACGTCCGACGCGCTCACGCGCGTGTTCGTGGTGGCCCCCGTGCCGGCGGTCGCATCGACGGCGACGCCACCGGCGGGCGGCGTCACGACGACGTCGTAGGTGTTGCTCTCGAGGTAACCGAAGCTGTACTGACCGAGCGCGTTGGTCGTGGTCGTGGCGACCGTGGTCGCGCCCTGCTTGAGCGTCACCGTCGCACCGGCGAGGGCCGTGCGGTCCGTCGTCGTGGCGGCGTTGCCGTCGCAGTCGTCGACGACCGTGCCGAACACCTGGCCGTACGTGTAGGTCAGCTTGCTGGCCCACGTGCCGAACGCGCTCGCGGTCTTGGTCCACTGACCCACGTACCACGCCGACGTCGAGCCCGGCGTGAACAGCGACGCGTCCTGGTCGATGCCCGTGTAATCGCCCCAGCGCGAGGCGGTCGAGCCGGCCAGACCGGCCTTGGCGAGCGCGCTCGCCTGGATGGCCGTATCGCTGCGACGCTTGCCGCTCACGTACGACGACGGGTACTCCGTCGAGCTGGAGCGACCGAAGCCCAGGAAGATCGTGCCGACCGAGTCCACGGTGACGGCGGGGTAGAAGTAGAACGTGCTCGCCTGTCCGAACGTCTCGTCGGTGAGCAGCGCGCGATCGCTGGTGCGGATGCGCAGCAGGCGGATGGCCGACACGTTCGTGGCGCTGATCGAGGCGGCGGTGTGGAACGCCAGCACCAGGACGCCGTTGCGCACGTAGAAGTCGGTCGGACGGCAGTCGTTGGTGGGCAGCAGCGTGGCCGTGCCGAGCTGCGCGGCGTCCGGCGGCGCCGAGTAGGCGCTCACGCTGATGAGGTTGCCCGTGGACAGCACCGGCGCGCTCGGTGCGCCGGTGATCGTGCGCCACGTCACGTAGCTGCCGCCACCGGTGCGCACGCACACGCAGTAGATGTTGTTGTCGCCGGCCGTGAGGTTGCGCGCCGGCTTGGTGACGAAGTTGTCGTTCGCGTTGCCGCCCGGGGGCGCCGCGAAGTTCGAGATGTCCACGTACGACAGCGTGCCGCCCGAGTACGCGGCGACGCGGTCGATGATGCGGAACTTGGCGTACTGGTAGGTGTTCGCGGCGAACGAGAACTGCTGCGCCGAGAACACGATCTTGTCGTCCGAGATGCCCAGACCCTGATAGTCGCTCCAGTTGGTCGTCTGGGTGCTGCCGTCCTTCGTCATGTCGAACTTGTACTTGTACCAGAGGCCGCGCGCGTCGTTCGTCTGCGAGATCGCGAGGTAGAAGTTGGAGTAGTTGCTGGGCGTGGTGCCGGTCGTGAAGCACAGCGCCACGAAGCGGCCGCGCAGCGCGTCGTAGTAGCACTGCGCGTCCGAGATCGCGCCCTCCGCGGCGGGCACGCCGAAGAACGTCGCACCGTCCGTCTGCACGCGGTTCGTGCCGTCCTTGTTGGTCACGGTCACCGCCACGTTGCCGGCGGTGAAGATGTTGAGCGGACCCGCGCCGATCGTGGGCTCACCGGGGATGTAGCCGCCCTGCGTGATGCCCTCGAAACCGGTGCCGAGCGTGGGCGCGAGCGGCGAGAAGCCGCCCTTGCCGCTCACCGCGGCCGGCGTCTTGTCCTCGGTGAACTGCGCGAACGACGTCGCCGGCAGGAACGGCGGATTCGTCTTGAGGCGCTTGATCTCGGCGGCGTTCTCGAGCCACTCGTGCTCGCGGCGCGGGATGATCGGCGCGTTCTCGAGGTTCGGCGCCTGCGGCAGATCCGAGAAGCGGAACACGACCGGCTTGATGCGGTCGGTCGACGCGCTGCGCGCGCCGGTGATGCCCTCGGGCGGCAGCGTCGGGTCGTACGTCTGAGCGAGCGCGGGCGTGACGAGCGAGAGCAGGGCGAGCGTGAGCGTCGCCAGGGTACGGCGGGCCGGCTTGAGCATGGATGTCGGGATCCCGGTGGGGGTGATGGGGGCGGCCATGGGGGGCCTATGTAAGAGGAGGAGGGGTGGCCTTAATCGTATCGGCGGGCCCACGAGGGGACAACGGGCCATTCCAAGTTGCCGCTGAGAAACCGCCCTCTTGGGATGTCGCAGGCACCGGGGCGTAGCGATTCCGGGACCACTTGCGTCCTGTTCACAGGGTCCGGTCGGGCATCCTGCACGGTCCGAACGCCGGACGGCCGATGCGCGGGAGCGCATCGGCCGTCGTCGTCCCCGTCGGCGCGGGTGTGGATCGGGTCCGGATCAGTCGCCGAAGCAGATCCCCAGGTCGCGGGCGGTGGCCATCGTGTCGCTGGCGAGCGGCACCACCTTCATGCGACCCACCGCGGCCTCGAGCGGCTGATAGCGCACGTGCGGCGGCTCGAGCGACACCATGACGCTCGAGTGTCCCGCCTCGAGCGCGCGCACCGCGGCGGCGCCGAAGCGCAGTGCGACGAGGCGATCGAAGCTCGTCGGCGAACCGCCGCGCAGCAGATGCCCCAACACGACCACGCGCGTCTCGCGACTCGTGAGACGCTCGAGTTCGCGCCCCACCTTCTCGCCGACGCCACCGAGGCGCTCGGCCTGGCCCACGGACTTGCCGATCGTGCTGATGGCGCCGCCCTTGGGCGCGGCGCCCTCGGCGACCACGACGAGCGTGTACAGCCGGCCCTTCTTGGCGCGGCGCTGGATGTGCTCGGCGACCTTGTCGATGTCGTACGCGATCTCGGGGATCAGGATCGCCGCCGCGCCGCCGGCGATGCCCGCGTGCAGCGCGATCCAACCGGCGTACCGGCCCATCACCTCGACGACCATGACGCGATGATGCGAGGCCGCGGTGGAGTGCAGGCGATCGAGGCAGTCGGTGGCGAACGACACCGCGGTGTCGAAGCCGAACGTCATGAACGTGCGGTCGAGATCGTTGTCGATCGTCTTGGGCACGCCGACCACGCGCACGCCCTTCTTGGACAACTCGTAGCCGATGCTCAACGAACCGTCGCCGCCGATCGTGATGAGCGCGTCGATGCCGTGGCGCTTGAGCCCGGCGACCAGCTCGTCACTGCGATCGACCTCGGTCCACGTGCCATCGGCGTTCTGCACCGGGTAGTGGAACGGGTTGCCGCGATTGGTCGTGCCGAGGATCGTGCCGCCCAGGTGCGAGATGCCGGCCACGCTCTGACGCGTCAGGCGGAACACGCCCTCGCCGTCGTACGCCGCGGGATCCATGAGGCCGTGGAATCCGTCGCGGATGCCCCACACGGTCCAGCCGCGGTTCTCGGCCGCGAGCACCGCGGCACGGATGACGGCGTTGAGACCGGGGGCGTCACCCCCACCGGTCGAAATCGCGATGCTGCGGATGGGCTGGTCCTCGATCACCACGGTGCGCCTTCCTCCTGTCCGGGTCCGGGAGCGGGGGATGGGGGGCGTCGAGGGCCTCGAGCCGGGTCCGCTCCCACGGACCGACGCGCAGCATAGCGCGTGCGGGTGCCCCTCGCATGCGCGGCGCGTTCAGTCGCGCAGCGGCTCCGCGTCGCGCCACTCGCCCGGCGCGAGCCCGTCCAATCGCCACGGCCCCACGGCCACGCGCACCAGGCGCAGCGTGGGGTGACCCACGGCCGCGGTCATGCGGCGCACCTGCCGGTTGCGGCCCTCGCGGATCGTGAGCGCGATCCACGACGTGGGGATGTTCCGGCGCACGCGGATCGGCGGGACGCGCGGCGCGAAGCCCGGGTCGGCGATCGCCTCGGCGCGCGCGGGACGCGTCGGGCCGTCGTTGAGCACGACCCCTCGGCGCAGCGCCTCGAGCGCCGCTTCGTCGATCGCGCCGTCCACCTGCACGAGATAGGTCTTCTCGAGCTTGTGTCGCGGATCGGCGATGCGCGCCTGTTGCACCCCATCGTCGGTGAGCACCACCAGCCCCTCGCTGTCGGTGTCGAGCCGTCCCGCGGGATACACGTCGGGCACGTCCACGAAGTCGGCCAGCGTGGGCCGACCGCCGGGATCGGTGAACTGGCACAGCACCCCGTGCGGTTTGTGCAGCAGGATCACGCGCGTCATGGACCCAGTCTAAGCCCGGATCTGGGTCCAACACGAAAGATTGTGCGCCGAAGATTGTGGAGGCACGCGGCGTGCAGAGGCATCGTGTCATGCATGATCGGGCCACCCCCTTCGTGCCCCCGCATTGTCCGCGAAGTGATTGCGAGTACCACCGTTCGCGCCCCGGCTGGCGCTGGGTGCGGTTCGGCTCGTACGTCCGGCAGGCGACGCCGACGTCCATCCCACGATTCCGCTGCCAGCATTGCCGGCGGACGTTCAGCTCGCAGAGCTTCTCGACGACCTATTGGCTCAAGCGGCCGGACCTCCTGGAGTCCATCGCACACGGCGTCCTGGCGTGCAGCGGTTACCGCCAGATGGCCCGCAGCCGCAACTGCTCGCCCAGCACCGTGCAGGGCCAGATGCGCCGACTCGGCCGTCACGCACTGTTGCTCCTCGAGAAGCACCGACCGCGCACGGCGATCCACGAGCCATTGGTCATCGACGGGTTCGAGTCGTTCGCGTACAGCCAGTACCACCCGCTCTATGTGAACCTCGTGGTGGGTGCGCACAGCCACTACGTGTACGCGTTCACGCACTCGCTCATGCGCCGCAAGGGCAGCATGACCGCTGGTCAGCGCAAGCGTCGTGCGGCGATCGAGGCCGAAGATGGCCGACCCGACCCGCGCGCCATCGAGATCGGCAC
>CAZZLY010000077.1:0-14626 GCA_964655175.1 uncultured bacterium | reverse complement strand
GGCGCGTGAGCGGCGTGCAGTCGGCGGCCGAGACGCGCAGCGCGGCCTCGGGCACCGCGTCCAGGAAGCGGTCGTTCTGCAGGCCCACGAGCACGGTGGGCCGCGCTGCCGCGTGCGCGCGCAGGCCCGCGATGCGCTCGGGCGTGAGCGGGATGCGCGAGGCGATCGCGATCACGTCGGCCGTCGGCGCGGCACCGCCGTCGGGCACGCCCGCCTCGACCAGCGCGTGCGCGAACGTCGGCCCGTGCTTCCACTCGCTCTCCTCGACCACGCGCCAGCCACCGCGCGCAGCGGTCGCGGGCAGCGCCCCCCGCACCTGCAGCGCGCGCGCGATCAGGTCCGCGAGGCGCGCCTCCCAGCCGTCGGGCGTGAGCGCGGCGATCGGCGTCGCGAGTTCCTCGGGGGTGGGGACGGGATGCGCCGCGTCGAACGCCGCCAGGCGCGGCCGCGTCGCATCGAACAGCGCGCGGTCCACGGTACCGGCGGTGATCGCCTCGGCCATCGTGAAGCGGCCGCGGCGCACGTCCTCGTTCCAGTGCGCGTACAGCAGCAGGTCGCAGCCCGCGCCGAGCGCGGCGAGGCCCGCTTCGGCCGGCGTGCGGCCGGCGGCGGCGCCCTGCATCTCGAGTGCGTCGGTGATGACCACGCCGCGGAAGCCCAGTCGCTCGCGGATCACGCCCTGCACGATGCGCCGCGAGAACGTGCCCGGCAGGTCGGGGTCGAGCGCGGGGAACATCACGTGCGCGGTCATGAGCGACGCGGCCCCGGGATGCCCCGCGAACGGCACGAACTCGCGCGCCGCGAGCGTCGCCTCGGACTGTTCGCACACCGGCAGCGACAGGTGCGAGTCGGTGCGCGTGTCGCCGTGGCCGGGCGCGTGCTTGATGCAGCCCGCGACCCCGGTGCCCACGAGTCCGTCGAGCCACGCGCCGACGTTGGCCGTGACCTGCCCAGGGGTCGTGCCCCACGCGCGCGGACCGATGACGGGGTTGTCGGGCTCGCTGTGCACGTCGGCCACCGGCGCGTAGTCCCAGTCGAAGCCCACCGCGCGCAGACGACGCGCCGTGACGTTGGCGATCCACGCGATCGTCGGTGCATCGGCCACGCGCGCCAGCGTGGCGGCGTTGGGCGGCACCACGAGATGGCCCGCGAGCTGCGACACCCAGCCGCCCTCCTCGTCGAGCGACACGAACAGGCGACGCGGGGCCGCGAGCGCGCGCAGACGCGCGATCAGACGACGGGCGTCCTCGAGGTCCTTGAAGTCGCGCGCGAACAGGATCACGCCGGCCGGCGGGAACTGCGCGAAATCCTTCTCGAACGCGGGGGTCAGGCCCTCGGGCGGGATCCCGATGACCATGCGGCGGGCGATGACGTGCTGGGCATCCATGCGCCGCAAGGTGTCGGAGTGCACGGGAACTGTCAACGCACTGTGAGTTCTGCGCCCCGCGGGCCGGGCCTCGCCCCGCACGCGCGGGAAGGCTTGGGCGGCTCCGTGGTGCCGGGGTAGTATCGGGGCATGCTGCGTCCCCGACTCCGTCCCGTCCCCTCGGACCTTCGGTCCGTGACCCGCCCGCTCGCGCTGCTCCTGCTGGGACTCGCGCTCGCGGGGTCCGCGCAGGCCGCGCCCGGTCGCGCCACGCCGCCCCCGCCCGCTCCCCAGGAGCGCAAGGCGCTCGTCGTCGAGGGCGACGACCATCTGTTCATGGTCTCGGCCCCGGTCGGCTGGGTGCTCGACGACACCTCGGGCATGGGCTCGCGCATCCGCTGCGTGTTCTATCCCAAGGGCCAGAAGTGGGCGACCGCGCCCACGGTGATGTACGTGAACCCGCTCCACGGCTTCACCGCCAAGGAGCGCAAGTTCTCGATGCTCATCTCGGACGACGTGCGCGCGTTCCTCAAGCGCTCGCCCAAGGGCCGCGTCATGGACGCCGGCAATCTGCCCACGGGCGCGAGCGGCAAGCAGGCGGTCGTGCGCTACTTCTCGGAGGACGGCGGTCCGCCGCACGAGGCGGTGGCGTACGTGCCCGAGAAGCAGCTCGTCATGCTGCTCGTGCTGCAGTCGCGCACGGCGCAGGGCTTCCAGGCGGCGCTGCCCGCGTTCCGCGACCTCGTCTCGACCTACGCGTGGGTCGGTTCCAATCGCGAGTTCGGCCGGTGAGCGTGCGCGGCCGCGTCTCGCAGAAGAGCCTGCGCTTCACCGAGAGCGTGATCCGCGAGATGACGCGGCTCGCCAACGCGCACGGCGCGGTCAACCTGTCGCAGGGCTTCCCCGACTTCCCCGCGCCCGAGGCGATCAAGGCCGAGGCGGCGCGCGCCATCATGGCCGACGTGAACCAGTACGCGGTCACGTGGGGCACCAAGCGCCTGCGCGACGCGCTCGTCGCCAAGCAGGCGCACTTCACCGGACTCACGTTCGACGCGGATCGCGAGGTCGTCGTCTGCTGCGGCGCCACCGAGTGCATGGCCTCGGTCATGCTGGCGCTCGTGGATCCGGGGGACGAGGTCGTGGTGTTCGAGCCGTTCTACGAGAACTACGGCCCCGACGCGATCCTGTCCGGCGCGGTGCCGCGGTTCGTGAAGCTGCGCGATCCCGACTGGAGCTACGACCCGGCCGAACTCGAGGCCGCGTTCAACGATCGCACGCGCCTCATCGTCATCAACACGCCCAACAACCCGACCGGCAAGGTGTTCACGCGCGCCGAGATGGAGCACATCGCGGCGCTGTGTCGGAAGTGGGACGTGATCGCGGTCACCGACGAGATCTACGAGCACATCCTGTACGACGGCGCCGAGCACGTGTCCATGGCCGCCCTCGACGGGATGCGCGAGCGCACCGTCACCATTTCGGGGCTGTCCAAGACCTGGAGCGTGACCGGCTGGCGCATCGGCTGGTGCCTCGCCCCGCCGGACCTCACCAACGCCATCCGCAAGGTGCACGATTTCCTGACCGTCGGCGCCCCGGCGCCGTTGCAGGAAGCGGCCGCCGTGGCGTTGGGCATGCCCGACGCGTACTACGCGGAGCTCGCGGCCAAGTACCACGAACGCCGCGCCTTCCTCGTGCCGATACTCGAGCAGGCCGGCTTCCGTCCGATCGCGCCGCGCGGCGCGTACTACGTGATGACCGACCTCACCGAGTTCGGGTTCCCCGACGACGTCACCTTCACCCGCTGGATGATCGCCGAGGTGGGCGTGGCGGGGGTGCCCGGTTCCAGCTTCTATTCCGATCCCGCGTCCGGTTCGCAGCGGCTCCGCTTCCATTTCGCTCGGAAGCGCGAGACGCTGGAGGCCGCCGCCGAGCGTCTGCTGAACCTGCGGTCGCGCCTGCCGGCTCGACCGAGTTCCCTATCCCGGGGGTAGCGCGTCCCATGAATCAGCCTCGCCGCCGTTCGTACGGTCCGTTCGCCATCGCCATGGCGCTGTCGCTCCTGCTCGGCTTCGGCTTCGCGCGCGCGTTGTCCGCGACCGACGACCTGCGCGCCAACCTCGATCTGTTCTCGCAGGTGCTCTACACCGTGCAGAACAACTACGTCGAGAAGCCCGACAACGAGAAGCTGATCAAGGGCGCGATCGACGGCATGCTCAAGACGCTCGACCCGCACACGCAGTTCCTGCCCAAGCAGCGCGCGCAGGCCATGGACGAGCAGTTCCGCGCCAACTATTCCGGCATCGGCGTGCAGTTCGACATCGTGGACAACAAGATCGTCGTGCTCTCGCCCATCGAGAACACGCCGGCCTACCGCCTCGGCATCCGCGCCGGCGACAAGATCGTCCAGGTCGACGGCAAGCCGCTCAAGAAGGGCCTCGTCAACGAGGACGTGTTCAAGCTGCTCAAGGGCCCCACGGGTTCGCTCGTCGAGGTGGACATCGAGCGCCCGGGCGTCGACGACCTCGTGCACTTCCAGATCGAGCGCGCCACGATCCCGATCGAGTCGCTGCCGTACGCGTACATGATCGATCCGGCGCAGGGCATCGGTTACGTGCGCATCGTGCGGTTCGCGGCCACGACGGGCGAGGAGCTCGACAAGGCGATCGCGTCGCTGCGCGCGCAGGGCATGAAGCGCCTGCTCATCGACCTGCGGTCCAACTCCGGCGGTCTGCTCAATCAGGCGGTGGACGTGCTCGACCAGCTCGTGCCCGCCGACCAGAAGCTCGTCTACACGCGCGGTCGCATCCAGACCTCGAACGCCGACTACTACGCGCAGAACCGCGACGACAAGTTCCTCAGTGGCTCGATCGTCGTGCTCGTGGACCACGGCAGCGCGTCGGCCTCCGAGATCGTCTCGGGTGCGCTGCAGGACCTCGATCGCGGTCTGGTCGTGGGCATCAACACCTTCGGCAAGGGGCTGGTGCAGAACCAGATCAACCTCAACGAGGGCAAGCTGCTGCTCACCGTGGCGCGCTACTACACGCCCAGTGGTCGCGGCATCCAGCGCGACTACACCAAGTTCGAGGACAACGCCGACTACCAGGCCGACGCCTTCAAGGAGGAGGTCCCCACGGACTCCGCCCTGGCGACGCGGCCCAAGTTCAAGACCGCCAGCGGCCGCACGGTGTACGGCGGTGGCGGCATCTACCCGGACGTGGTCGTGCACAACTCGGACAAGCTCACGCAGCCCGAGATCGACATGATCACCAAGCGTGCGTTCTTCGACTACGCCAACGCCCGCGTGCAGCAGGCGGGCGGGGTCAAGTGGACGCCGGCCATGCTGTCGCGCAAGAACTTCACGCTCGACGAGGCCGGTTGGGCGTCCCTGCGCGAGGCGATCGCGTCCAAGGGCGTCAAGATGAACGACTCGACCTGGACCGCCGAGAAGCCGTTCGTGCTGCACCAGCTGCGCACCGAACTGGCGGCGCAGACGCTGGGCTCGCTCGAGCGCTACCGCATCGCGGTCGAGGACGACACGCAGCTCGCCGAGGCCCTGAAGTTGTTCCCCAAGGCGGATGCGCTCATGGCCACCTCGGTCCGGCCGCGTCCCAAGGCCGTCGGCACGGGCCGCTGACGCGGGTCCATCACGCAACGACGAAGCCCCGGCGGGGATCCCCGCCGGGGCTTCGTACAGGATGCGAACGGCGTGCGGCTCAGGGGCGCGCGGACGCGACCTTGAGCGTGTTGAGGACCCAGGCGTAGTCGAAGGCCGCCTCGTGCAGCGCGTCGTAGCGCCCGGACGCGCCGCCGTGGCCCGCACCCATGTTGCACTTGAACAGGATGGGCGAGCGGCCCGAATCGAGCGTGCGCAGCTTGGCCACGTACTTGGCCGGCTCCCAGTAACCCACCTGGCTGTCGTTGAGGCTCGTCTTCACCAGCATGGCCGGATGATCGCCCGCCGCGAGGTTGTCGTACGGCGAGTAGCGGCGCATGACGTCGAAGTCCGACTTCACCTTGGGATTGCCCCACTCCTCGAACTCACCCACGGTGAGCGGCAGCGACTCGTCGAGCATGGTGTTGATCACGTCCACGAACGGCACCTGCGAGAGCACGCCGGTGAACAGCGTCGGCGCCAGGTTCGTGACCGCGCCCATGAGCAGGCCGCCGGCGCTGCCGCCCTGGATCACGAGGCGATCGGTCGCGCACACGCGCTCGGCCTTGAGCCATTCGGCGCACGCGATGAAGTCGGTGAACGTGTTCATCTTGTTGCGCATGCGGCCCGCATCGTGCCACGGCTTGCCCAGATCGCCGCCGCCACGGATGTGCGCCAGGGCGTACACCACGCCGCGGTCCACGAGGCTGAAGCGGTTCGAGTTGAACGTGACGTTCGACGAGATGCCGTACGAGCCGTACGCGTACAGCAGGCAGGGCGCGGTGCCGTCGCGGTGGGTGCCCTTGCGATAGAGCAGCGTGAGCGGGACCTTGGCGCCGTCGGGCGCGGTCACCGAGACGCGCTCCATCGCGTACGCGCTGGCGTCCCAGCCGCCCAGCACCGGCGTGCGCTTGAGCAGCTTGGAGTCGAGCGTCGCCAGATCGAGGTCGTACACGCTCGGCGGGGTCACGAACGACTGATAGCCGTAGCGGAACGTGGTCGGGGCGTACTCGGCGTTGTTCGACGGCCCCACCGTGTAGGCGGCCTCCTTGAACGCGACCTGTCGCGAGGTGCCCTTCTCGGGCTCGAGCACGGTGATGCGCGGCAGCGCGTTCGACCGCTCGCTCAGGACGACGTACTGCGCGAAGCAGTCCACGTTCGAGAGCATGACGTCGTCGCGATGCGGCACGACCTCGATCCAGTGCGACGGGTCGGGCGTGGCCACCGGCGTCTTGACGAGCCGGAAGTTGCGGCCCTGGTCGTTCGTGCGGATCCAGAACTCGCCGCGGCGGTGATCGACGTAGTACTCGCGGTCCTGCACGCGCGGCGTGATGAGCGAGAACGCCTGGAACGGCTGGTCCGCGCGCAGCACGCGCACCTCGGACGTCGTGTGGCTGGAGGTCGTGTAGATGAGGTATTCGCCGCTGCGCGTCAGCCCCACGTTCACATCGAAGCGCTCGTCGCGCTCCTCGTCGCGCAGCGTCGGGCGCGGCTGCGACAGCTCGCGGCTGTAGAGCCGGTAGCTGCGCTTCGAGGTCGCATCCTCCTGCGTGTAGAACAGCACGCGGCTGTCGGCGTCCCACGCCACGCTCGTGACGCGCTCGTCGGTCACCGCCAGCGTGTCGCCGGTGGCGAGATCCTTCACGTGCAGGCGGTACTGGCGGTAGCCGTTGTCGTCGGTGGTGTACGCGAGCAGCTTCTCGTCGGGACTCACCTCGAGGTCGCCGATGGCCATGAACGAGTGGCCCACCGCGAGCGCGTTGAGGTCGAGCATGATCTCCTCGGGCGCGTTCGCGTCGCCCTTCTTGCGGCAGTAGAGCGGGTACTGCTGCCCCTCGACCGTGCGCGAGTAGTACAGGTGGCTGCCCTTGCGGTACGGCACCGACAGGTCGGTCTGCTGGATGCGCGCCAGCATCTCGGTGTAGAGCTGGTCTCGAAGCGGCTGCTGCGCGGCGGTGAGCTGGTCGGTGTAGGCGTTCTCGGCCTCGAGGTGCGCGATCACGCGCGCGTCCTTCTTGTCGCGCAGCCACGCGTAGTCGTCCACGAAGCGCTCGCCGTGGAGTTCGAACTCGTGCGGGCGCTTCTCGGCGACGGGCGGCTGCGGAGCGGGTGTGGCGGACATGGCGGGCGTTCCCCCGAGGGACGAGAGCGACAGGGCGAGCGAGACGACGGATGCGACGACGGTCGAGCGGGGCATGGGTGTCCTCCTCAAGCCGCGCAGGATAGACGAACGCCGCGGGCCTCGCATGGCCCGCGGCGTCGGTGTGCCACCGGGGCGCGTCGCCCCGCGTGACTCAGTGGCGCGGTCGCACGCGCACCGTGTCGCCCTCGCCCAGCCCCAGTCGCACCGCGGCCGGGCCGCCGACCTGCGCGATCTCGAGGCGGCCGCTCGAGCCCAGCAGCGCCACGAGCGTGCCGACGGGCGCGTCGCCGTACGAGCGCGACAGGCCGTGGATCGTGCGCTCCAGCACCTCGACGTCGTAGGCCGAATCCGGCGCGCGATCGCCGAACGCACCCGCGAGCGCCGAGGCCGTGAGGTTGGTGAGCGCGTTGCCGAACCGGTCCACGAACACGACGTGGCCCACGAGCGCATCGCCGCGTTTGACGGGCTCGTGCGCCACGAGCCGGACCGGGTCGGTCACCGCGGGGCCGAACGAGCTCACCGATTCGCCGTTCGCCAGCGCGGCCGCCGCCGGCGCGAACACGTCGCGGCCGTGGAACGTGCGGCTGACGGGCCCGCGCATGAAGCGCGGATCGGTGATCGCGTGCACGCGCGCCTCGGGCGAGCAGAACGCCCACTCGAGCAGACCGTTGTCGGGCCCGACGAACGACTGGCCGTGCGCACTCACCGCGAGCGCGCGCCGTGCGGTGCCCACGCCGGGATCGACCACCGCCAGATGCACCGTGCCGGGCGGGAAGTCGGGCGCGGCCGCCTCGAGCATGAACGAGGCGCGCGCGACCTGCGCCGGCGGCACCTCGTGCGACAGGTCCACCAGGTGCGCGTCGGGCGAGAGCGTGTGCAGCACACCGTGGACGACGCCGACGAACCAGTCGGCGTGGCCGAAGTCGGAGAGGAAGGTGATGATCGGTCGGGACATGGCGGCCTCCGTGGGTGCCGCAGGCTACCACGACGGCGCACGTCGCACGCGGACCGCGCGCCGCGCGTGCCGACGCGCTACGTCCGTGCGTGCGCCAGCATGCCGGCGAGCCGCGCCCACGCGCCCTCGACCGTGAGTCGCGTCAGGCAGCGCAGGTCGTCGCACACGTCGCGATCGCACGGCGAGCACTCGGCGCGCGACCAGTAGGCGCGGTGGCCGTCGGAGGCGGGGTAGGGGAAGAACATGGCCGGTCGGTTGCGGCTCATGAGCCCCAGCGTGGGCGCGCCCGCGGCGACCGCGGTGTGCACCGGGCCGGTGTCGCCGCACACGAACGCGGTGCACAGCGATTGCAGCGCCACGAACCGCGCGAGCGGCCAGCCGTCGATGAGCCGCGCCCGCTCGCGCGGCAGGTGCGCCAGTACCGCCTCGGCCATGGCGCGCTCGCCGGGGCCCGCGCTCACGAGCACGACCGCGTCGGCGTGCGCGTCCAGCACACGCCCCGCGAGTTCGGCGAAGCGCTCGGGCGACCAGCGCCGCGTGGGCCAGCGCGCGCCCGGATGCATCCCCACGAGCCGCGCGTCGTCGCGCACGCCGAGTTCGCGCAGCCCCGCGCGCGCCTCGTCGCGCAGCGCCTCGGGCAACGCGAGCCGCGGCGACACGTCGTGCGCGGGCACGTCCCAGCCCAGGGCGGCGACCGAGGCGAGATGGAAGCCCACGCTGGAGAGCGTGCGCGGCCGCGCGTGGTGCGTGTACAGCGCCGATCGCCAGCCCTTGTTGGGATAGCCCACGCGCACGCGCGCCCCCGAGAGGCGCGTCCACACCGCCGTGCGCGGGTTGCAGAAGAAGTCGAACGCCACGTCGGGGGCGAACGCGCGCATCGCGCGCACCAGCGCGAACGTGGCGCGCGCATCGGGCTTCGCGGGCACCTCGATCACGCGCGCGAACCGGGGATCGCCCCGCAGCAGGGGCGCCAGTCCCGCCTCGGTCAGGTAGGCGGCCTCGGCGCCGGGGTTCGCCGCGAGCGCGGCGTCCACCGCGGGCAGCGTCAGGCACACGTCGCCCAGGAACCGCGGGCGGACGAACAGGAGGCGGCGCACCGAGGCGCGGGATTGCTTCACCGGGGGCTCTCGTTCACGATGCGCGGGACCGTAACGAATGCCGCCACGCACCGCCAATCCCGCGAGGACCCCATGACCCCCGAACGCGAACCCGGACTCGAGACGCGCGCGGTCCACGGTGCCCATCTGGGCGCGACCGGGCCGGTGAGCACGCCGCTCGTCCACAGCGCGACGTTCACGTTCGAGTCGCTCGACGCCCTGGTGGCCGAGCAGTCCAAGGGCAGCGCCGGCGCGTTCTACGCGCGACTGGGCCATCCCACGGTGCACGCCGCCGAGCGCTCGCTCGCGGCGATCGAGGGGGCCGAGGACGCCCTGTTGTTCCCCTCGGGCATGGGCGCGATCGGCGCCGCGTTCCTGGCCACGCTCAAGGCGGGCGACCACGTCGTGTGCGTGGACCCGTGCTACGGCGGCACGCAGGCGCTGCTGCAGTGGGGGCACGATCGGCTGGGCTGGACGCACACGTTCGTGGACGCGCGTCAGCCCGACACGTGGGCGGCCGCGTTCCGGCCCACGACGCGGCTGCTGCATCTGGAGTGCCCCATCAATCCCACGCTCGCGTGCTTCGACATCGCGGCGGCGGCCGCGTTGGGGCGTGCGCACGGGGCGCGCGTGACGCTCGACAACACGATCGCCTCGCCGATCGGACAACGCGTGCTCGAACTGGGCGTCGACCTGGCGCTCTACTCGGCGACCAAGTCGATCGCCGGGCACAGCGACGTGCTCGCGGGGCTCGTCACGGGCTCGCGCGCCGCCGTCGCCGAGGTGCACGCGGCGCGCACGGTGTTCGGACCCAACTGCGACCCCACGACCGCGTGGCTCATCGAGCGCAGTCTCAAGACGCTGCCGCAGCGCGTGCGCGCGGGCAACGCCAACGCGCTCGAACTGGCGCGTCGCCTGCAGGCGCATGCACGTGTGGCGCAGGTCTTCTACCCCGGGCTGCCGTCGCATCCCACGCACGCGATCGCCGTGCGTCAGATGCGCGAGGGCTTCGGGCCGCTGCTCGGGTTCGAGGTCGCGGGCGGGGCGGAGGCGGCGCTGCGCGTGGTCGAGGCGCTGCGCGTGTTCCGCCACGGGGCCAGTCTGGGCGGCGTCGAGTCGCTGGCCAACCTCGCGGCGTTCACCTCGCACAAGATGATCGGCCCCGAGGGGCGCGCGCGTGCGGGCATCCCCGAGGGGCTGGTGCGACTGTCGGCCGGCATCGAGTCCCTCGAGGACCTGTGGGCCGACCTCGAACAGGCCCTGGCGCGGGCCTGACCCCCGGTCGAGGGGGCCTGCGAACGGCGTCTCGCCGCGACCGCGGGCCCGGCGCGGACCCGCCCCGGGGGTTCCGGGGCCGTTTCCGGGCGTGCTACACTTTCCCGGTTCGCCACCCGTCCATCCCGTCCGTCGGAGGTCGTCCCGTGAAGCGTCTCGTCCCGGTCCTCGTCGCCATGGCCCTGCTGGGCGCCGCGCCCCGTGCGCAGGCCGCCGCCGCCGCTCCCGCCGTCGTCACCGACTCGCTCGCGATCCTCGAGCGCCTCGTGGCGCGCGACTCGACCAAGTTCGACAACCTCAGTCGTCTCGGCATCATGTACCTGGACCGCGAGAAGAACACCGAGGCCGCGCAGGTGTTCCTCAAGGCCAACAAGCTGCGCCCCAAGGACGTCAAGACGATGGTCAACCTGGGGATCGCGCTCGACAACCTGAGCAAGTCGGAGTGGGCGCAGACGTTCTACCGTCAGGCCGTCGCCATCGCGCCGCTCGATTCCATGGCGAGCTGCCGTCTGGCCACGTCGCTCTACGCGCAGGGCAAGTTCTCGGAGTCCATGGACCTGCTGCGCGGCATCCTCGCCAAGCAGCCGCGTGCGCACTGCGCCTACTTCACCATGGGCGTGGGCTTCGCCGACGCGGGTCTGTACCGCGACGCGATCCGCATGTGGAAGAAGGTCGTCGAGCTCGCGCCCAACTCGCCCGAGGCGCAGAGCGCCAAGGAGAGCGTGGACGTGCTCGAGCGCTTCCTGGCCGGGCAGTGAGCCACTGACCACGCACGGCGGGGACATGTCCGGGACGATCGACCTCGATCACAACGCCACCACGCCGGTCCGCCCCGAGGTCGCCGAGGCCATGTTGCAGGCCCTGCGCGACCTCGGGGCGAATCCTTCGAGCGCGCATCGCGACGGTCAGCGCGTGCGTGCGGCCGTCGAGCGCGCCCGTGCGCAGGCCGCCGCGTTGGTGAACGCGCGCGAGGACGAGGTCGTGTTCACCTCGGGCGGGACCGAGGCCGATCACCTGGCGCTCATCGGCAGCGCGTGGGCGCAGCGCGAGCGCGGCAAGCACGTGGCCTGCGCCGCGATCGAGCACCACGCGGTGCACGGGGCGATCGACGTGCTCGCCTCGCTGGGCTGGACGCATTCCACGCTGCCCTGCAACGCCGAGGGCCTGACTGACCCCGAGTCGATCAACGGGCTGCCCAGCGGGGTCACCGTGCTGGCGACCATGCTCGCCAACAACGAGACCGGTGTGATGCAGCCCGTGGCCGCGCTCTCGGCGCGCGCCCGCGCGCGCGGCATGCGCGTGCTGTGCGACGCGGTGCAGGGCGTGGGCAAGGTGCCCGTGGACGTGGACGCGCTCGGCGTGGACTACCTGGCGTACTCGGCGCACAAGTTCGGCGGTCCCAAGGGCGTGGGTGTGCTCGTCGTGCGCGGCAAGGCGCCGCTCGAGCCGCTGTTCCGCGGCAGTGCGCAGGAGCGCGGCCGGCGCGCCGGCACCGAGAACGTGCCGGGCATCGTGGCGCTGGGCGTGGCCGCGCAACTGGCGCAGCGCGACCTCGCGGACGAGAGCGCGCGGCAGTTGGCGCTGCGCAAGGGGTTCGAGCAGGAACTGCGTCTGGCGCTGCCCGACCTGGTCGTGAACGGCGCGCGCGCCCCGCGTCTGCCCAACACGGTCAACGTCTCGTTCCCGGGCGCGCGCGCCGATCATCTGCTGCTCGCGCTCGATGCGCGCGGCCTCGCGGCGTCGGCGGGAGCGGCCTGCGCGAGCGGCGGCGTCGAGCCCTCGCCCGTGCTCACCGCGATGGGCGTGCCCGCCGAACGCGCCGTGTGCACGCTGCGCTTCTCGCTCGGACGCACCACCACCGCCGACGACGTCGCGCGCGCGGTGACGATCGTGGCCGAGTCGGTGCGCGCCGTGCGCGCCGCCGCCGGAGCGCACGCGTGACCGTGTTGCGCGTGCTCGCGGCGATGAGTGGTGGCGTGGATTCGGCGGTCGCGGCGGCGCTGCTCGCCGAACAGGGCCACGCGGTCACGGGCGTCACGCTCAAGTTGGCGTGCTACGGCAAGACGCCCATGTCGCCGCGCGCCTGCTGCACGCTCGACGCCATGGACGATGCGCGCCGCGTCGCCATGGCCATGGGGTTCCCGTACCACGTCGTCGACGCCGAGCAGGTGTTCAAGGAGCGCGTCATGATGCCGTGGGTCGAGGGCTACGCCACCGGCCGCACACTGTATCCCTGCGCCTCGTGCAACCAGCACCTCAAGTTCGGCGACCTCGTGCAGCGCATGGCGGTCGCCAACGCCGATCGGCTGGCGACCGGTCACTACGCGCGCGTGGCGCAGGATGCCGATGGCGTGTGGGGGCTGTACCGCGCGGCCGACGCGCACAAGGATCAGACCTACGCGCTCGCCACGATCCCCTATGCCGTGCTGCCCAAGGTCGTGTTCCCGCTCGGGGCGTTGCCCAAGACCGAGGTGCGCGCGCACGCGCAGCGGCTCGGGCTCTCGGTGTGGGACAAGCCCGAGAGTCAGGACCTGTGCTTCGTGCCCGATGGTGACTACGCGGGCTACATCACGGGCACGCTCGGCGAGCGGCGCGGCAGCGAACCGGGCCCGTTCGTGGACGAGCAGGGCCGGGTGATCGGCACGCATCGCGGCATCCTCCATTACACGATCGGACAGCGGAAGGGCCTGGGCGTGGCACTGGGTGAGCGCGGCTACGTGATCGCGATCGACGCCACCGCCAACACCGTCACGCTGGGCCCACGGCAGGCGCTCGAGCGGCCCGGGCTCGTGACCGAGCCCATGAACTGGCTGCAGCCCGCACCGCCCGCGCCGGGCACGCGCGCGCTCGTGCGCATCCGTTACAACCATGCGGGGGCCATGGCGACGTTGGTGCCGCAGCCGGACGGGGGCGTCGAGGTGCGCTTCGACGTGCCGCAGTTGGCGGTCACACCGGGGCAGTTGGCGGTGCTCTACGACGGCGACCGTTGCATGGGCGGCGGCATGATCCGCGCGAGTCTGGGTGCGGCCGGTACGCCGAGCCACGAGGCGTCCGCGCGCGCATGACCGAGCTCGAGACGCGCACGCTCGACGCGTGCCTGGCGTGCGGCGGGCGGCGGCTCGCGCCGGTGGCCATGCGCTACGAATGGCAGGGCGGGGCGTTCCCCGCGGCCGCGTGCCGCGACTGCGGGATGATCTTCCTGCGCGTGCAGCCCGTGGGCGCGACGCTCGAGCGCATGTACGCCAAGGAGTACTTCGAGACCGACTTCCGCTGTGGTCGAAGCGATGCCCGCTCCACGGATGCCGAGGCGTTCCGCGCCGAGAACGACGGTTTGCTCGATCGCCTCGAACGCTATCGCGGCCAGGGCCGCCTGCTCGAGGTGGGCTGCGCGGCGGGGTTGCTGCTGCAGCGTGCCCAGGCGCGCGGCTGGCACGTGCGCGGGGTGGAGCTGTCGGCCGATGCCGTGGCCGACGCGCGCGCGCTCGGACTCGACGTGCATCGCGGCACGCTCGACGACGCGCCACTCGAGGCCGATGCGTTCGACCTCGTGTTCATGGGCGACGTGCTCGAGCACGTCCCGGACTGCCGCGCCACGCTGCAGCAGGTCGCGCGCGTGCTCGCTCCCGGCGGGCACGTGGTGGTGCGCGGTCCGATCACGACGCATTCGCTCGCGCGCCGCGTGGGGCTGGCGCTCTACGGTGCTGTGGGCCGCGACATCGTGCTGCGCGAGCCGCCGTACCATCTGTGGGAGTTCCGGCCGGCCTCGCTCGCCGCGCTCGCGCGTCGCGTGGGGCTCGAGCCCGTCGCGTGCGAGCAGGCCAAGATCCCGCCGGGGCCGCGCTACGGTCGCAAGACCGCGCTGCAGGCCCGCGTCATGGACGCGTTCGACGCCGTGAACGTGCCGCTCACCCGAGCGTTCAACGCGCTCGGGGACCGCGCCGTGTTCGTGGCCCGCAAGCCCGCCGCCTCGCGCGGCTGAGTCGCCGCCCGGTCCCGTCCGCGCCCCCCGCGCGGCAGCCCTGCGTGCGCTCACGCACCTGCAACGCGCGGCCATGCAAGCCGCACGGCACCGCCCTGCGTGGGCTGCGCGTTCCGCCCCAGACGCGCGGCGGGATAACGACTTGCGCGGTTCCGCGCG
>CAZZLY010000076.1:3923-14639 GCA_964655175.1 uncultured bacterium | reverse complement strand
TCGGAGCCGTACGACACCGACGACGGACCGCGCACGACCTCGACGCGGTCGATCATGGGCGTGGCGACGAGCGACGGATGCGGACCGTTGCCGCGCGCGCTGTTCATGGGGATGCCGTCCACCAGCACGAGCACGCGCTGGCCCGACAGGCCGCGCAGCACGACGCGCTGCTCCCACGGGCTGTCCTTGGAGTTGTCCACGCCCGGCAGCGTCTGCAGCGCGTCACCGATCACCATGGGCGACAGCTCGCGCAGCTGCGCGCGCGACAGGAACGACAGCGCCTGCGGCGACTCGTAGTAGGCGCGCGGGTAACGCGCACCCGTGACGACGGTCTCCTTGAGGAAGGTGACCGGCTTGGTGGTGTCGGCGAACGCCGACGTGGCGGCCGAGGCGACCGGTGCGATCGACAGCACCAGCGTCACGGCGAGCAGTGAGGCGCGAAGGGCACGGAGGGGACCGTTCATCGTGGAATCCTTTCGGGTCGGTTCACGCGCGTCGTCCGACGCGCGGTTGCGGCTCGGGGTGATGCGTCTGCACCCACGCAATCTAGGCAATCCCAAGGGATACGGTCACTCCGTAGAACTACGGAAAATCATGGTGACTTTGGTCTACCTCGACACCGCGCCCGGCGTTACCCCACGAGGCAACACGGACGTCCGCGCCGCGCGGGACGCGGTCCGAACGCGGGTTGGCCGGACGGGACGTCGCGCGATGGCTATTCGTCGCGCACGGGGCGACGGCGCTCGGACTTCTTGGCCGAGGTGCGCGACTTGGCGGTGAGCCGCCGCTCGACCGCACCGCGTCCGGGCTTGGTGGCGATGCGCGGCTTCACCTTGCGGCGACGCGCCTCGAGCGCCTTGAAGATGCGCTCCAGCGCCAGTTCGCGATTGCGCAGCTGCGAACGGTGCTCGGTGCCCACGCGCACGATGCCGGTCGGGCGATGCGTCATGCGCACCGCCGACTCGGTCTTGTTGCGATGCTGACCGCCGGGCCCCGAGCCGCGATAGGTCTCGACGTCGCATTCGCTCAACAGTCTGCGCAGGTGATCGGGCAGCGCCATGCGGCGAGCCTACTCCCGCAGGGCCGTCCCGGGCGAGCGTCCGGCCAACCGAGCGCGCCGCACGACCCGCGGCCACGATTGCCGTCCCGCGCTCGCCGGGGCTAGGCTGCACGCATGACGACCATCCCTGCCTTCTCGATCTTCTCGGCGATCAGCGAACTGTTCGTGACCGCCGGCGTGCTTTACGTGGTGTGGCGCAACTGGAACCGGCAGCCGTTCCCGTTCCCGGTGTTCCTCGTCGTGTCGTTGTTCGAGGCGCTCGTGAACGTGATGTACATGGCCAATCGCAGCGCGGCCGCGTCCGCGCCCGGGGCGACCGAGGTCCTGTCCACGGGCATGAAGATCGCGTACGCCGCGCACGGCCTGCTGTCGCTGGTCGCGTACCTGGTGTTCGTGGTGCTGGGCACGCTCGCGTACCAGGAGAGCAAGGCCGGCCGCTGGTTCTTCCGCGATCGCGCCGGACTCATGTGGGCGTTCCTCGTGCTGTGGACGATCAGCATCGGGTCGGGCGAAGCGATCTTCGCGCTGCGCTACCTGGTGTGAGCGCGACGTCCCGCACGACCGAGCACCCGCGCGCACGGCGCCTGCGCGCGCCGCTGCTCGTGCTGCTGTGGGGGCTGCTCGCGTTCGAGGCGCTGGGCGGGCTCGTCATCTTCTTCATGCGACTCGCCACCGGCACCCTGCCGGGCGAGACGCTGCACGTCGCCGTCGGCGCGCTGTTCACGCTCGTGTACGTGGCCTACCAGATCCCGCACGTCGCGCGCGTCGCGCCGTGGCGCAACCGCATGGACTACGCGCTCGGGCTCATCGCGGCGCTCAGCATGTCGGCCGCGCTCGGCACGGGGCTGGTGCTCGCGCTCGAATGGTGGCCGGTGCGCGTGACCGCATCGAGCGACGCAACGGTCGCCTACACGCCGTTCGTGAGCGCGGCGCACAACCTCATGAGCATGCTCGTGCTCACGTTCGTGGGCGCGCATCTGGCCGCCGTGCTCCTACGCGACGCGCGCAGCCCCGTGCGGGACCGCGCGCGTCACTGACCGCCTCACCGCTCGCGACCGGCGAAGCGGTCGCGTCCGGGCTCAGTTCTTCTTGAGCTTGCCGAGCAGCACCTCGACGGCCTTCTCGAGCTGCTGATCGCGACCCGCGGCCCACAGTGCCGGATCGGGCTCGACCGTGTACGTGGGCGCGAGCGGCTTGTTCTCCATGATGTCGCCGTCCATGTCGCGGATGGCGACCTCGGGGATGCCGAACACGAGTTCGCGATCGTGCAGGCGCTCCCACCACACCGAGCTGCAGGTGCCGGGCACGGGCATGCCGACCGTCTCGCCGATGCCGAGCTGCGTGTACGCCATCGGGAAGCAGTGCGCGTCGGAGTAGTTGCCCTGGCTCATGATGACGAGCGACGGCTTGGTCCAGCGCCGCGACGGCTCCGTGCCCACGAACTGCCCGCGCGGCTCGTTGGTCTCGAACACGCGCCCGGTGAGGAACGTGGTGAGCGCCTCGTCGAGGTTGCCGCCGCCGTTGAAGCGCGTGTCGAGCAGCAGCGCCTCCTTCTCGACGTTGCGGCCGAAGACCTCGTCGAACACGTCACGATACGCACCGTCGTTCATGCCGCGAACGTGCGCATAGCCGAGCCGCCCGCCCGAGAGACGCGCGACCGCCTCGCGGCGCGAGCGCCACCAGCGCGTGTACAGCAACCGCGACTGCGCCGCCCACGCGATCGGCTTGGCCGTCTCCTCCCAGCGCGAGCCGGACTTGGGATCGAACAGGCCCAGACGGACGGGCTTGCCCGCCTTGCGATTGAGGAGCGGATACCAGTCGGCGCCGGCGGCGATGCGCACGCCGTCGATCGACTCGATCACCGTGCCCGCACGCACGCGGCTTCCGGCGCGCTGCAGCGGCCCGCCGTCGATCACCTCGGCGATCGCCACGCCCGCGCCGTTCCACGCCGCGTCGGGGAAGAACCCGAGCGCCGCGGTGTCGTCGCCATCGGGGCGCACCGGCCGGAAACGGCAGCCGGTGTGCGACGCGTTGAGCTCGCCCTGCATCTCGGACGCCATCTCGGCGAAGTCACGGTGGTTGTCGATGTACGGCAGGAAGCGCGCGTAGTGCGCCTTGAGCGCGGGCCAGTCGGTGCCGTGCATGCCCTTGTCGAGGAACTTCTGGAACGTCTGGCGCCACAGGTGCTCGAAGAAGTAGGCGCGCTCGGCGTCCTCGTCGAGCTCCATGCGCGCGACCGCGGCGATGCCCTCGGACTTGCCGCTCTCCAACTCGACCGTGGACAGACGGCCGTCGGCGAGCACGAACGCCTTCTTGCCGTCGCGATCGAGCTTGAAGTCGGCCTCCTCGGCCCCGAGCCGCGCGACGAGCTTCACCTCGTGCTTGCGCATCGTGTACTTCCAGAGGTCGTAGCCCTTGTCGTACCGGGCCAGGTACACGAGCGTCTCGCCGTCGGGCGTGAGCGCGGCGGTCGCGAGGTTGGCCGAGTTGAGCGACAACCGCGCGATGCGGTCCTCGATCCGATCGAGCTCGAGCGCCACCGCGGGGGCTGCCGTCGGGGCCTTGTCCTTCGCGCCGCCGGTCTTGTCGTCCGCCTTGTCGCCGCTCTTGTCGCCCTTGCCCTTGTCCTTGCCCGACTCCTTCTCCTGGTCGAGCAGCTGCCCGTACGCGGCCTCGTCGAGGTTGAAGCGGTCCCACGCCTTACGCGTCAGGAACGCGGCGTACACGTCGTTCTGCTGTCCGTCGTTCGAGTGCGAGCGCAGCCCCTGACGATCGGTGCCCCAGAACAGCACCTCGCCCTTGCGCGCCCAGTGCGGCTGCTGATCCTCGTAACCGCTGTTCGTGACGTTGACGAGCCGGCCGCCGGCGGCCGGCACCAGTCCGACCTCGGTGGACCAGCGCGCCGGGCTCAGGAACTGCACCGCGAACCACTTGCCGTCCGGCGACCACTCGTACGCCTGATCGCCGTCGGAGTAGGAGTAGTTGAGGTCCCCGGGCAACACCACGCGCGTGGCACCCGTGCGCAGGTCGAGCACCTTGAGCGTGGTGCGGTTCTCGAGATACGCGATCTCCCGGCCGTCCGGCGACCACTGCGGCTGGAACGCCTCGGCGTCGCTGCCGAGCACGAGCGACTCGCGCACCGCGGTGGCGTTGAAGAAGTCGGGCTCGGCCGCATCGGTGAGCGTGCTGCGGAACAGCTTCCAACGGCCGTCGCGCTCGCCCGCGTACAGGAGGCTGCGACCATCGGGCGAGAAGCTCACCGAGCGCTCCTGCTCGGGCGTGTTCGTGATGCGACGCGTGTCGCCGTGCTCGACCGAGGCGACGAACACCTCGCCGCGCGCCACGAACGCCACCTCGCGTCCGTTCGGCGACACGTCGAACTCGGTCGCCTTGCCCGTCACGTCGATCGGCACGACCGGCCGCTTGCGGCGATCGGCCGCGATCAGGACGTCGAGGCGCGTGCTCTGCGGGGCCCCCGCCGGTCGCAGGTAGATCTCGCCACCGTAGCCGTAGCAGAGGTCGCCCGCGGCCGACACCGACAGGAACCGCACCGGATCCCCGGTGTGCTTCGTGATCTGGACCGGATGCGACGGATCGGCGAGCGACAGCCGCCAGACGTTGAACGAACCGCTGTCCTCGCCCAGATAGAAGAGCGCGTCGTCGTTGGGCGACCACACCGGCTGCCGATGATCGGCGCCGAACGCGGTCAGGCGCGTGTGCGTGCCCTTCGTCGCGTCGTAGAGCCACAGCTGCCGCGCGAACGACGAGGTGTCGTGCTTGCGCCACTCCATCTCGAAGCCGGGGTTGTCCGAGTACGCGAGGCGCTTGCCCGCGCGATCCCAGCGCGCGTACATCGCGGTCGTGGTGAGCACCTGCGTCGGCGCGCCGCCGGTCACCGCGACGCGATACAGCTCGGGCTGCGAGCCGCCCGGGAACTGCACGTTCGCCGGCGCGTCGAGCACGGCCGCGGTGAACAGCACGGCCTTGCCGTCGGGCGTGAAGCTCGTCGGCATCTCATCGGCCGAATGCGTCGTCAGGCGGGTCGCCTCGCCGCCCTCGGCCGCGACCACGTACACGTCGAGGTTGCCGTTGCGATCCGAGGCGAACGCGAGTCGCGTGCCGTCGGGCGACCACACCGGCATCGTGTTGTGCCAGGTGCCCACGGTGAGCGGCGTGGCGGTGCCACCGGTCGCGGGGACCTTCCAGAGATTGCCGCGGTAGCTGAACGCCACCGTGCGGCCATCGGGCGACAACGCGGGATAGCGCATCCACAGCGCGCGCTCGATCGCGTGGGCGGGCCCCACGAGTACGAGCGACGCGACGATGAGACCCAGAGCGGCGAGCAGGACGCGCCCGCTCGAACGACGCACGGCGACGACTGGCGACATGACGGTTCCCTCGAGGACGACGCGCGGGCCTCACGCCCGCGCACGGTGGACATGGACCGCGCGAGGCTAGCACTCGTTCGCGCACGCGTCGTGCCCCGCGGGGGACCGCCCGACGTGCGCGGGGGATGCGGCGACGGGTGCGCCGGACCGCACACGAACGGCGGCCGCGCGGGGCGCGACCGCCGTCCGGGAGACCGTACCGGGGCGAGGCTCAGGCCAACCAGCGCGCCAACCAGCCCAGCACCTCGCCGTACCAGAGCAGCGAGTTGCGCGCCTTGAGCACCCAGTGGTTCTCGTCCGGGAAGTACACGAGCCGCGCGGGCACGCCCTTGGCCTTGAGCATGCCGTAGATCATGAGGCCGTGGCCCACGGGCACGCGGTAGTCCCGCTCGCCGTGCACGACCAGCATGGGCGTGTTCATGCCCTTGGCCGCGCGGATGGGCGACCAGCGGTCCTGCTTCTCGAGCCCGTCCCACGCCTCGCCACCGCTCGCGCGACCGCGACCCTGCGTGATGTCGCTCGCGTACTGCCCGGTCAGATCCACGACACCGGCGTGATTGACGATGCACTTGAAGCGGTCCGTGTGCGCGCCGATCCACGACACCATGTAGCCGCCGTAGCTGCCGCCCGTGACCGCCATGCGCGTCTCGTCGACGAGCCCCATCTCGATCAGACGATCGGTGGCGCGCAGGATGTCCTCGTACGGGCGCGCCGCCCACTCGCCCTGGATGCACTGCGCGAACGACTGCCCCCAACCGGTCGAGCCCTGGAAGTTCACGAGCGCCACGACGTACCCGGGCGCGGCGAACGCCTGCGCGTTCCAGCGCGCGTGCCACATGTCGCCGAACGAGCCGTGCGGCCCGCCGTGGATCATGTGCACGAGCGGATAGCGCGTGCCCTCGACGAAGTCCGGCGGCAGCACGATGAACATCTGCACCGGGACGTCGTGCGCACCCGCGAACACGAGTTCGCGCACCTCGCCCACGTGATGGAGCGCGGTGGCCTCGTCCGTGAACGACGTGAGCCGCGTCGCCGCACCGCCCGCGAGCGACACGACGTGCACCTCGGCGGGCGCGACGAGCGATTGGTGCAGGAACGCGACCCGGCCGTCCGCGAGCGGCGTGCTCGCGGTGACGCTGCCCGTGCGCGTGAGCTCGCGCGGCTCGCCCTGTCCGTCGAACGCGAACAACTTGAGGCGACCGTGGTGATCGGCCTCGAACACCACCGTACCGTCGGCCGCGTACTCCCAGTGCGTCGGGATGAAGTCCCAGTCGCCGAGCCACGCCGTGTGCACACCGGTCGCGCGCTCCATGCGCATGAGCCGGATGCGGTCGGCGTAGAACTCGATGTCGTGCGTCATGCCGTACAGCAGATGCCGGCCGTCGGGCGAGTAACGCGGCCGCAGGTCGTCGGCGGGATGGTCGCTCGCCAGCGCGCGCACCGCGCCGCCCGCGACGGGCACCGTGAACACGCGCGACAGCAGCAGCGAGCGCGCCTCGTCGAAGATCTGCCCGGCGAACGCGATCTCCTTGCCGTCGGGGCTGACGTCGTACTGCCCCGACGACTCCATCCAGTCGAACCACGCGAGGGACTCGGGGGTCAGGTCGCGCACCGTGTCGCGCGCGAGGTCGTACACGAACAGGTGCGGCACCTCGCCCGTGGTGAGCCACTGGTCCCAGAACCGATAGACGCGGTCCTCGGTGACCTGCGCCTTGACCGGATCGTCGGCGCGGCGCTTGAGCTCGGCCGCGGTGGCCTCGTGCGTGAGGTGGCCCTTGAGCAGCAGCGAGCCGAACACGATCGCCGAACCGTCGGGCAGCCAGCGCGGGTCGAACACGCCGAGCGGCAGGTCGGTGAGCCGACGCGCCTCGCCGCCGTCCATGGGCATGAGCATGAGCTGCGCACGACCGGTGGCGTCCTTGCGGGTGAACGCGAGCCGCTTGCCGTCGGGCGAGACGCGCGGCTCGGCGGCCGAGACGTCCGGCGAGGTGAGCGCCCGCGACGGCCCGCCGTCCAGCGGCACGTGGTGGAATCCCGTGCGCGCCTCGTTCTTGTCGAGGTTCCAGCGGGTCACCGGGACGATCAGCGCACGGCCGTCCGGGGTGGGGACCGGGGCGCCCACCCGGGGGGTGCGCCAGAGGTCCTCGGCCTGGACGGGGCGGGTGCCGCGGCGGGCGGCGTGGACGGGGGTGGCGGACGGGGTCATCGCGGCTCTCCGGAGGGGTCGGGACGGGGGTCGGCGGGCCGCAGGATACCCCCTCGGGCCCCTCGGGGGGAGCCACCTTCGGACCCCCTTGGCGAGAGTTGACCCCTGCGCCGAGGACGCTATTCTGACGGGTGCCAACACCCTTTCCCGCTCGACCCGAGAGCCCGCCGGCCCCCACGGCCGGAGCAGGCGCGACCCACGCGCTGCCAGGGCCATCCGGGCGTCACGCCGCCACGTACGGGCGGCAGCACAGGAACACCATGAGCATCGCCAAGCCCGACCCCATCCAGGACCGCCGCGAGACCGAGCGGTTCCAGCTCAACCTGAACACCGGCTTCAAGCGCCAGCTCCCGGACAGCGATCCGGTCGAGACCCAGGAGTGGGTCGAGGCGCTGGACGGCGTCGTCGATTCGCAGGGCCGTGAGCGCGCCGACTTCCTCATGCGCCGCGTGCTCAAGCGCGCGCGCCAGCGCCAGATCGGCCTGCCCGGCCTGGTGCAGTCGCGCTACATCAACACCATCTCGCCGGAGCAGGAGCCGCCGTTCCCGGGCAACGAGGAGATGGAGAAGCGCATCCGCCGCATCGTGCGCTGGAACGCCGTCGCCATGGTGCTGCGCGGCAACAACAACTTCCCCGGTCTGGGCGGCCACCTGTCCACGTACGCCTCGGCCGCGAGCCTCTACGAAGTGGGCTTCAACCACTTCTTCCGCGGCAAGGACGACGGCGGCTCGGGCGACCAGATCTTCTATCAGGGCCACGCCGCGCCGGGCATGTACTCGCGCGCGTTCCTCGAGGGCCGTCTGACCGAGGCGCAGATCGAGCACTTCCGTCGTGAGGGCGTCCCGGGTCAGGGCCTCTCGAGCTATCCGCACCCGCGACTCATGCCCGACTTCTGGGAGTTCCCCACGGTCAGCATGGGTCTGGGCCCGATCGACGCGATCTACCAGGCGCGCTACAACCGCTATCTGGCGGCGCGCGGCCTCGCGGACACCTCGAACTCGCGCGTGTGGGCGTTCCTCGGCGACGGCGAGACGGACGAGCCCGAGGCGACCGGCGCGATCTCGATCGCGGCGCGCGAGGGTCTGGACAACCTCACGTTCGTGATCAACTGCAACCTGCAGCGCCTCGACGGTCCGGTGCGCGGCAACAGCAAGATCATCCAGGAGCTCGAGGCCATCTTCACGGGCGCGGGCTGGAACGTCATCAAGGTCGTGTGGGCGCGCGAGTGGGATGCGCTGCTCGCCAAGGACTACGACGGCGCGCTGGTGGACCGCCTCAACGAGACGGTGGACGGTGACTGGCAGAAGTACGTGACCGAGTCGGGCTCGTACATCCGCAACCACTTCTGCAACGGCGACCCGCGCCTCGAGAAGCTGCTCGCCGACATGAGCGACGAGCAGATCAAGAAGCTGCGTCGCGGCGGCCACGATTACCAGAAGCTGTACGCGGCGTACTCGGCGGCGGTGGCGCACAAGGGCCAGCCCACGGTCATCCTGGCGAAGACCGTCAAGGGTTGGACGCTCGGCGCGGGCGCCGAGGCGCGCAACATGACGCACAACAAGAAGAAGCTCGACCTCGAGGAGCTGACGAAGTTCCGCGACACGCTCGAGCTGCCGATCTCGGACAAGAAGCTCAAGGAGGCGCCGTTCTTCCACCCCGGCGCCAACAGCCCCGAGGTCGAGTACCTGCGCGAGCGTCGTCGTGCGCTGGGCGGCTCGCTGCCCAAGCGCGTCGTGCGCAGCAAGCCGCTGCCGCCGGCCGCGCCCAAGTCGTTCACCGAGTTCGACGGTGGCACCGGTGACGCGCAGGCCGTCTCGACCACGATGGTGTTCGGCAAGCTGCTGCGCAACCTGATCCGCGACCCCAACTACGGCAAGCGCGTCGTCCCGATCATCCCCGACGAGGCGCGCACGTTCGGCATGGAGGTGCTGTTCCGCGAGGTCGGCATCTACCAGCCGTTCGGCCAGAAGTACGATCCGGTCGATTCCAAGCTGGTGCTCTCGTACACCGAGAAGCCGGACGGCCAGCTGCTCGAGGAGGGCATCACCGAGGCCGGCTCGATGGCGTCGTTCATCGCCGCCGGCACCTCGTACGCCACGCACGGCTCGGTCACGATCCCGTTCTACATCTTCTACTCCATGTTCGGCTTCCAGCGGACCATGGACCAGATCTGGGCGTTCGGTGACGCGCGCGGGCGCGGCTTCCTCATGGGGGCCACCGCCGGTCGCACGACGCTGAACGGCGAGGGTCTGCAGCACGAGGACGGCCACAGCCACCTGCTCGCGAGCGCGGTCCCCAACTGCGTCGCGTACGATCCGGCGTTCGCGTTCGAGCTCGCCACGATCATCCAGAGCGGGTTGCACCGGATGTACGAGAAGGACGAGAACATCTTCTACTACATCAGCCTGTTCAATCAGGACTACAGCATGCCCCCGCGCGTCGCCGGCGCCGAGGAGGGCATCATCAAGGGCCTGTACCGCTACCGCGCGTCGGAGTCGAAGGCGAAGCTCAAGGCGCAGCTGTTCGGCAGCGGTCCGATCATCCTGCAGGCGCTGCGCGCCCAGGAGATGCTGGCCGAGAAGTGGGACGTCGCGGCCGACGTGTGGAGCATGACGAGCGCGTCGCAGCTGCGTAACGATGCGCTCTCGGTGGAGCGCTGGAACCGTCTGCACCCCACCGCCACGCCGCGCGTGCCGTACGTGACGCAGGTCCTCAAGGGTGCCGAGGGCCCGGTGGTCGTGACCAGCGACTGGATGAAGTCGGTCAACGACATGCCGGCGCGCTGGATCCCGAACCGCTTCGTGGCGCTGGGCACCGACGGCTACGGGCGCAGCGACACGCGCGACGCGCTCCGTCGTCACTTCGAGATCGACGCCGAGCACATGGTCGTGGCGACGCTGCACGCGCTCATGCAGGACGGCAAGGTCAAGGCGGAGACGGTCGAGAAGGCCATCCGCGAGTACGGGCTGCAGCCGGACCACGTCGACCCGCGCGAGGCCTGATCGGCTCCGCACACGAGACACCCACGAGGCCCCGGTGGCGCGACCACCGGGGCCTTCGTG
>CAZZLY010000076.1:0-3823 GCA_964655175.1 uncultured bacterium | reverse complement strand
GATGCGCGTGGCCTCCGGACCGCGCCCCCGCCGTCCCTTCGTGGGGCGCTGCGGTCGATCGCGGTGATGGAGCGTCCGCCGGCCGCCTGACGGCGGTCCTGCTCGCGCTCCCCTGCGAGGGTTCCCCGTGCGACGCGTTCGACGCGCGCACGTGACGACCCCGCGCACTCCGCTTCGTCTCCCTCACGCCCGTGGCCCGGCCACGCGGCGAAGGAGTCCTGAACCATGCGTCTCCCCCGTTCGTCGTCGTTCCTGTTGTGGGCGATCCTGCTCGTCGCCCTGTCCGCCGTCGCCGCCGTCGCGCAGTCGTCCGCGACGCTCATCGGTCGCATCCGCGTCCCGGGTGGTTCCGCTGAAGCCATCACCGTGTCGGTCGAGGGCACGAAGCTCGGGGCCGTCACCGACGCCCAGGGCGGGTTCCGGATCCCTGCGCTGCCCGCCGGCACGTACACGCTCGTCGCGCGCCGTCTGGGCCTCGAGGTGCTGCGCCAGTCCGTCACCGTGACCGACGGCGGCACCGCCGACGTCGCGCTCGAGATGCGTGAGAGCGTCATGCCGATCGGCGACATCGTCGTCACGGCTTCGCGCGAGAAGGAGCGTCGCGTCGAGATCCCCATGTCCATCGGCGTCATCGGTGGTGAGGAGATCCGCAACGTCAAGCCGACGCATCCGTCGGAGATCATGAACCGCGTCTCGGGCGTGTGGGTCAACGTCACCGGCGGCGAGGGCCACATGACCGCGATCCGCCAGCCGATCACGACGGATCCCGTGTACCTGTACCTCGAGGACGGTGTGCCGAGCCGCTCGACGGGCTTCTTCAACCACAACGCGCTCTACGAGATCAACATCCCGCAGGCCGACCGCATCGAGATCAGCAAGGGCCCGGCGAACGCGCTCTACGGCAGCGATGCCATCGGCGGCGTGGTGAACGTGGCCACGCGTCCGGCGTCGCTCACCCCCGAGGCCTCGCTCACGGCCGAGGGCGGCCTGTTCGGGTTCGGTCGCACGCTGGCGTCGGTCAGCAACACCTGGGGTGCGAACGGCCTGCGCATCGACGGCAACTTCACGCGCACGGACGGCTGGCGCCACGCCACCGACTACACGCGCGAAGCCGGTTCGGTGCGGTGGGATCGGCAGCTGCGCGGTGGGGCGCACCTGCGCACGCTCGCCACGTTCTCGCTCATCGACCAGCAGACGGCCGGCAGCTCGGCGATCTCGCGCCTCGATTACGAGAACCACCCCGAGGTCAACTACACGCCGTTCTCGCTGCGCGCGGTGAAGGCCTACCGCCTCTCGAGCGCCTACGAGAAGTCGTCCGGCCGCATGCTGTACAGCGCCACGCCGTACGTGCGCTACGACGAGATGCGCCTGCTGCCGAACTGGTCGCTGTCGTTCGACCCGCAGGACTACACCACGCGCAACTGGTCGTACGGCATGCTCACCAAGGTGCGCCGTGACTTCGCGCCGCTGCGCACGCGCGTGCTCGCCGGTGCCGATCTCGACGTCAGCCCCGGTGGCCAGGTCGAGTACCAGCTCACCAACCTCGTGAAGCAGGGCCCGGTCTACGTGTCGTACCGGACCGGCCAGAAGCTCTACGACTACGACGTCACGTATTGGGGCGTGTCGCCGTACACGCAGGTCGAGACGTCGCCGCTCGAGCACCTGCGCGTGACGGGCGGGCTGCGCTACGACCTGTCGGGCTACGACTACGACAACAAGATGTCCACGGTGACCACCGGCCGCTGGAAGCGTCCCGAGGACACGAAGGTCTCGTACCGCCACGTCAGCCCCAAGATCGGCGCGACCTACGAGTTCGGTCCGTCGGCGGCGGTGTTCGCGTCGTACCGCCACGGCTTCCGGGCGCCGTCGCAGGGCCAGCTGTTCCGTCAGGGCTCGTCGCTCAACACGGTGAACCTGCAGCCGGTCAAGGCGGAGAACGTCGAGGGCGGCGTGCGCGGCATGCTCACCCGTCGCGTGAACTACGACGTGACCGTGTACTCGCTCGAGAAGCACGACGACGTGCTCACGTTCACGCGCACCGACGGCTCGACCGAGGTGCAGAACGCCGGCACGACGACGCACCGCGGCATCGAGCTGGGCCTGGGCCTCGCGCTCGCGCAGCCGCTGCGCCTCGACGTGAGCTGGTCGCACGCCAAGCACATGCTCGGCACGTGGAAGCCCAACGCGACCACGAACCTGTCGGGCAAGGAACTGGTGAGTGCGCCGCGCGAGATCGGCAACGCCACGCTCAAGTTCGCGCCGGCGCGCTGGGCGCGTGCCAACGCCGAGCTGCAGTGGACGCACATCGGCTCGTACTGGATGGACCAGGCCAACACCCACCGCTACCCGGGTCACGACCTGTTCAACGTCCGCGCCAACGTGCCGGTCGCGGCCCACGTGATGGGCTCGATCCGTTGCATGAACGTCACCGATCGCCGTTACGCCGAGACGTCGCAGTTCACGACCGCCCGCGGCGAGGAGTATGCTCCCGGCCTGCCGCGCACGTGGTACGGCGCCCTGCAGTACGACTTCCGGTGATCGGGAATCCCATGACTCGTGAGACGGCCTCGCCGATCGCGACCGTGACGGTGGGACGGGCACACGCCCGTCCCACCCCGGTCGCACCCCTGTTGCTCTGCCTGTGGCTCGCGCTCGCGGCCGGCTGCAGCCACAAGCCGTCCGCGGTCGTGCCCACCAACGCGCCGCGCGTCGAGGCGCTCGAAGCCGGCGATCCGACCATCGCCGTCGATCCCAAGAGCCACGACGTGCTCATGGCGTGGGTCGCGGGCGACAGCCTGGGCCATCGCGTGTGGTTCTCGCGCTCGAGCGATCGGGGTGAGAACTGGAGCCTCCCCGTGAGCGTCTCGCCCGCGGGCGAACCGCTGCGGATCCACCCCGAGTCCTCGCCCGTGATCCTATGCGACGACGCCGAACACGTGGGCATCGCCTACGCCACGTCGTACGAGGTCGAGGGCCGCAAGTGGCCGGCGAGCACGCTGCGGTTCGTGACCTCCACCGACGGCGGACGGTCGTGGTCGGCCCCCGCGACGGTGAACGACGACACGACGACGGGCCCCGGCAATCACTCGTTCTTCGGCGTCACGCGGGCGGTGACGGGCAAGCTCTATGCAGCATGGCTCGACAGCCGGCCGGGCGCCGACAGCCTGCCTGCGAACGAGGCCGAGGGTCACGACGCGTCCATCCATCTGGCGCGCTCCGACGACTTCGGCCGCACCTGGGGCAAGAACGCGGCGCAGTGGTCGCACGTCTGCCCGTGCTGTCGCGCGAGCATCGCGGTGGACATGATCGGCACGCCGTATGTCGCGTTCCGCAAGCACTTCGACGGCCAGGTGCGTGACGCCGTCGTGGCCCGCACGGGCTATCCGCCGGTGCGCATGGCGAACGACGGCTGGGTGCAGGGCGGCTGCCCGCACTCGGGCCCGGCGCTCATCATGTCGCTCGACGGCACGCTGCGCATGGCGTGGTTCACGGGCCGCGAGGGCCGTGCGGGCGTGTACTTCCGCGAGACGCTCGCCGACGAACTCGACTCGCTGGGCACCGTGGTGCCGATCCTCGTGAGCGAGAAGCTGTCCACGGTGCACGTGGCGGTGGCCGAGGCCGGCATGAGCGGCACGCTCATCGCCTGCGACGCCGACTCGACGGGGGGGCGCGGGCTCACGCTCGCGCGCGTCGAACCCTCGGGACGCCGACTGGTGGAGCGGTTCGCGCTGCCCGGCGCGCAGGGCGTGGACCATCCGCGTCTGGCGGTCGCGCACGACAGCAAGCTCGCCTACGTGGCGTGGACGACGCAGGCGGGGGATCG
>CAZZLY010000075.1:0-14701 GCA_964655175.1 uncultured bacterium | reverse complement strand
ACGGGCATGATCTTCCGCATCCAGAGCGTGCCGGCGATCACGTGCAGCCCCGCGCTCGGCGACACCGTCCGCGGCGTCGGCGGCATCATCATCGGCTTCGACCCGATCGCCACCGGCTTCGACGCGTACATCCAGAACACCGGCGGCGGCCCCTTCTCGGGCATCGACTTCTTCACCGGTTCGGTCAACACCAAGGCCGCCCCGTACAACTGGGCGATCGGTGACTCGATCATCATCGAGGCCGGCAAGACGGCCGAGTTCGGTGGTCTGACCGAGATCCTCGCGCCGAACGGCTCGACCTCGAGCCCCAACTGGATCGCGCGCAAGGTCTCGTCGGGCAACGCGCTGCCCCCGTTCTTCGAGGGCACCACGACGCAGCTCAAGGAGACGCCGACCAACACGACGGCCGAGCAGTACGAGGGCTGTCTGGTCAAGATCAACGGCCCGCTCACCGTGGTGCGCACCTCGCTCACCGGTGGCATGGGCACCAACAACAGCTTCCTGCTCATCAGCGCCTCGGCGCCGAGCGACTCGGTGTTCATCGAGGGCAACAAGCTCACGACCTACGCGCCGCCGGCCGTCGGTACGGTGATCCAGTCCGTGCAGGGCGTTCTGGGTCAGGCCACGCGCGGCTACCGCATCTGGCTGCGTGACGGTAACGACATCGTCGCCGCCACCCCGCCCAACGTGACCGATGGCTACCCGCTGTCGGACAACGTCATCCGCGTCAAGTTCGATCGCAACGTGACGAGCGCCACCGCCACCAACGTGGCCAACTACTCACTCGCCTCGTTCGGCTCGGTCGACGCCGCCGCGATGGACGGCACCGATGCGGTTCAGCTGACGATCACCAACGGCCTCGCGCACGGCGTGCTCGAGACGGTGACGATCAACGGCGTCGTGAGCAGCGCCTCGGGCCTGGCGATGACCTCGCCGCAGTCGCGCACGTTCGTCAACGGCCTGCTGTCGGCCGCCGACGTGCAGCAGGCGAACGCGGATTCGCTGGCCGGCGCCTCGTGCGTCGACAAGTCGCGCTTCGCGGGCACGGGTGGCCAGCTGGCCGCCGGCGCCACGGGTCCGCGCGCCTCGATGACGGGCACCGTCACGGGCCGCTACAACAACCTGTACTACGCCGGTGATGCCGGTAACCCCGCGCGCGGTGGCGTCGCGATCTTCGCGCCGCCGGCCACGCTCACGATCGGCAACAAGTACCGCTTCGTGGGCGCCGTGCAGGAGTTCTTCGGTGAGACCGAGTTCACGAACATCTCGGTCGCGGACGACCTCGGCGCCGGTGCCTCGATCAGCCCGGCCGTCACGCTCGTCGCCAACGCCGGTCGCGACACCTGCGACGCCCCGGGCGCGCTGCTCGACGGTGAGGACTTCGAGGGTCGTCTGGTCACGCTGCGCAACGTGAAGGTCGTGCAGCGCTTCCCGACCCTGCCGACCAACGGCTTCCACGTCGCGGATCAGTCCTACCCGGACACGATCTTCGTGCAGAACTTCAACAACGTGCTCACGCCGCTGGTCGCCCCGGCGCTCGGCGAGGTGGTCACGGTGACGGGTCACGTGCACTACGACAGCGGCAGCTTCCGTGTCGCCCCGCGCAACTACGCGGACATCGTGGACATCGGCGTCGCCGGTGTGGGTGGCCAGGCCGGCTCGCTGGCGTTCAGCGTGTACCCGAACCCGGCCCGCACGGCGAAGTTCCGCTTCACGCTCCCGACGTCGCAGGACGTCGAGATCGGCATCTACGACGTGTCGGGTCGTCAGATCACGTCGCTGTTCCAGGGCCGTCTGGCCGCCGGCAGCTACTCCAAGGAGTGGGCGGGCCGCGATGCCGCCGGTCGTCCGGTCGGTGCCGGCGTGTACTTCGCTCGCCTGAAGTCGGCGGGTGAGACGCGCGCCATCCGCACGGTCTACCTGGGCCGCTGATCCGGTCCGGTTCCGCTGCACACGAGGCCGGTCGCTCTTCGGAGCGACCGGCCTTCGTGCGTCCGGGGGGGGCTGTGGCGGCGGTGCGGCGGGCAAGGGCGCCGCGGTCCCCGGTGGCGTTCTCCGCGCGGAGCATGGCTTGTGGCGGGCCCCGCCTTCGGACCGCGCCACGGGCGCGAAATCGCCATCCTGCCGGTGTTTGCGCCCCTTCGCGCCCCCTCCTAATATGCCGGGGACGATGTTCCGCCCCGTCCCCACGGGGCGTCCCCGCACCCGGAGAGCACCCCACGTGAGTCCGCAGAGCGTCACCGAGGGCCGTCGCGTCCGCGACTCGGCCACCGAGATGACCCAGCTGGTGCTGCCGCAGCACGCCAACGTGCACGGCACCCTGCTCGGCGGGACCGTGATGCACTGGGTGGACCTCGCGGCGGCGATCGTGGCCAACCGGCACAGCCGGCGCCCGGTGGTCACCGCGGCGTTCGACGAGATGTCCTTCCTGGCGCCCATCAACGTGGGTCAGGTCGCGCTGGTGCACGCGCGCATGACCTTCGTGGATCGGAGCAGCATGGAGATCCGCGTCGACGTGAAGTCGGAGGACGTGCTCACCGGGGAGCAGCGGACGACCGGGACGGCCTACGTCACGTTCGTGGCGTTGGACCCGGTCACGCGTCGGCCCACGCCGGTGCCGCCGCTGGTGCTCGAGACCGACGAGGATCGCGCCGAACACGCGCGCGCCCTCGAACGCCGACAGCTCCGCCTCGATCGTCGCAAGCAGCGTCAGGATCATTGAAACCACCGCGCGGCCCGCTCGGCGCGCCGACCACACGCAGGACCGATGGGGCCACGACGGCGCCATCGCGCCGCAGGACCTGGAGGACGTGATGCCGATCTCGATCGTGGTGCCGCAGCTGGGGGAGAGCGTCGCTGAGGGCACCGTGGCCCGCTGGCTCAAGGCCGTGGGTGACAAGGTGCGCAAGGAGGAGCCGCTCGTCGAGATCCAGACGGACAAGATCAACGTCGAGATCCCGTCGCCGGCGGAAGGCGTGCTCGAGAGCATCGTCGTCCCCGAGGGCACCACGGTGCTCGTCGGCACCGAGATCGGCAGCATCGGGGGCGGCGCCACCGCCAGTGCCCCGGCCGCTGCGGCCCCCGCCGCCAAGGCCGCGGTCGCCGCTGCGCCGGCCGCCCCGGTCGCCACCGCCACCGCGCCGCCGGCCGCTCCCGCGGTCAACGGCAACGGCAGCGCCTCCGCCGAGTCCGCGGAGGGTCGCAACCTGTCGCCCGCGGTGCGCAAGATCATGCGCGAGCAGGGCGTGAGCATGGCCGAGATCGATGCCATCCGCGGCTCCGGCGTCGCCGGTCGCGTGACGCGCGACGACCTGCTCGAGTACCTGCGCTCGCGCACCGCCGCGCCGGCCCCGGTTGCCGCCGCACCCGCGGCCGCCGCGCCCAAGGCCGCGCCGAGCGCGCCCGCCAACGTGCCGTCGTTCCTGCGCGGGGCCGTCACCGGCGCCGCCGCCACGGGCGCGCGCGAGGAGACGATCACGTTCACGCGCGTGCGCAAGGTGATCGCCGACAACATGGTGAAGGCCAAGCACACCGCCGCGCACACGCACTGCTTCGACGAGTGCGACATGACCGCGGTGGTCGCGCTGCGCAAGGAGTGGGCGCCCAAGCTGGAGTCGCAGGGCATCAAGCTCACGTACATGCCGTTCTTCATCAAGGCCGCGTGCTTCGCGCTCAAGGAGTTCCCGTGGATGAACTCCTCGGTGACCCCGGCGGGCGACGCGATCACGCTGAAGCGCTACTACAACATCGGCATCGCCGTCGGCCGTGACGAGAAGGGCCTGATCGTCCCGAACCTCAAGGACTGCGATCGCAAGAACCTGGTGCAGCTCGCCGCCGAGGTGAACGACCTGGCGTCGCGTGCGCGCGCCGATCGTCTGGGTCCCGACGACATCCAGGGCGGCACGTTCAGCATCACCAACGCGGGCGTGTTCGGCGCGATCAACTCGTCGCCGGTCATCAACGTGCCCGAGGTCGCCATCCTGGGCGTGCACAAGATCGTCGAGCGTCCGGTCGTGAAGAACGGCCAGATCGTCATCGCCCCGGTCATGAACACCTCCATCGGGTTCGATCACCGCGTCGTGGACGGCGAGCTGGCCGTGAAGTTCCTGCGTCGCGTGTGCGAGCTGTTGGAGCGCCCCGAACTGCTCTGGTTCCACGCCTGATCCCGTGCCGTCCCGCGTGACCCGCGGGACGGCGTCGTCCCTCACACCCGAGGTCGTTCGTGAACACCCTCACCGTCTGTGCGCTCGGTCCGACGCGGTATCGCGACGGGCTCGCGCTCATGGACGCGCTCGTCGCCGCCCGCGCGGCGGGGAGCACCGGGGACTGGCTGCTGTACCCGGACCACGAGTCGGTGCTCACGGTGGGACGCAATCCGAGCGAGGGGAACGTCATCGCCGACCGCGAGACGCTGGCACGCGCCGGCGTCGAGTTGTTCGAGGTGCCGCGCGGCGGTGACGTCACGTGGCACGGCCCGGGGCAGCTCGTGGGCTATCCCGTCGTCGGGCTCGAGCGCGTCGGTCGCGACCTGCACCGCTGGCTGCGCACGCTCGAGGACGCGCTCATGGGCGCGCTCGCGACGTACGGGCTCGAGGGGCGTCGCATCGCCGGACGCACCGGGGTGTGGACCTCGGACACGCACAAGATCGCCTCGATCGGCGTCGCCGTGCGCCGGTGGGTCGGCTATCATGGCTTCGCACTCAACGTCGAGAACGCGCTCGATCCGTTCGCGTTCATCCACCCGTGCGGGCTCCACGGCATCCGCATGACCTCGGTCGCCGAAGCCCTCGGCCCCGGGGCGCCCACGCTGCCTCAGGTGCGCGCGGTGGTGACCGCGGAACTCGTTGCACGGCTGGGGTATGACGGCTTCGTCGAGGTCGGCCCCGAGGCCGCCCACGAAGCGGCGGGCATCGCCCGGCCGATCGTCGCATCGTAACAACCATCCGGTGCGGGGATCCCCCTCGCGCCATCCATCGGAGGACTCCATCATGGTGACGCTCACCGAATCCGCGACGCGCAAGCTCGCCGAACTCCTCGCGCAGCAGGGCGAGACGGTCTCCGGTCTGCGCCTGACGGTGGCCGCGGGCGGCTGCTCGGGCTACCAGTACGGCATGTCGTTCACCGACGCGGAGCAGCCCGGCGACTGGGTCGGCACGTTCGGCACCGTGAAGGTGTTCGTGGACGCGCAGGCGCAGCAGGTGCTCAACGGCGTCGAGGTGGACTGGATCGAGACGCTGCAGCAGACCGGCTTCGCCATCCGCAATCCCAACGCGGTCCGCTCGTGCGGCTGCGGCAAGTCGTTCGAGACGAACTGATCCCTCCCGGAGACCGACGCGTGCGCATCGAGTTGTTCACCGTGGACGAGGCCAATCGCATCGCGAGCGAGATCCGCCCGCGACTCGAGCGTCTCGTCATGCGTAAGCAGGAGTTCGATCGCATCGAGCACCGCATGGAGATCCTCATGGTGGCCACCTCGGGCGCCGCGCCCGAGAACCCGGACGCCCTGGAACTGCGGTCGCTCGAGGAGAAGCGTCGCCGCCTGAGCGAGATGATCGGGAAGGGCGTGCAGGAGCTCCACGAGAAGGGCGTGATCCTCAAGGATCTCGACCGCGGTCTCGTGGACTTCTACTCGCTCATGGGCGATCGCCTGGTGTTCCTGTGCTGGCACGTGAGCGAGCCCGAGGTGAGCCACTGGCACGGCATCGAGGATGGCTTCGCCGGGCGGCAGCAGATCAAGCGCGCCGGACTGGAGTGACGTGACCTCGCTGGCCGAGGCCCCCACGGCGGGCCCGAGACCGTTCGCCGACTACGTGGCGCTCGACGCGGAGACGATCCGCGCGCGCACGTGGGACGCGAAGCGTCGCCTCGGGGAACGCTGCGTCGTCCTCGGACACCACTACCAGCGCGAGAGCGTCATCGAGTTCGCGGACTTCCGCGGCGACTCGTTCAAGCTCTCGCAGCTCGCCGCGGCGCAGACGGCCGCCACGCACATCGTGTTCTGTGGCGTGCACTTCATGGCCGAATCCGCCGACGTCCTGGCGCAGCCGCACCAGACCGTGATCCTGCCCGACCTCAAGGCCGGCTGCTCCATGGCCGACATGGCCACGCTCGACGACGTCGAGGACGCGTGGGACCAGCTCGTGGCCGAGCACGGCGACACGTTCACGCCGATCACGTACATGAACTCGACCGCGGCCATCAAGGCGTTCTGCGGCGCGCGCGGCGGCATCGTGTGCACCTCGAGCAACGCCCGTGAGGCGCTCGAGTGGGCGTGGGCGCGCAAGCCGCGCGTGCTGTTCCTGCCCGACCAGCATCTGGGCCGCAACACCGCGTTCGCCATGGGCGTGCCGCTCGACGCGATGGCCGACTGGGTGTGGCGTGCGAGCCGACCGCGCGAGGTGAACGCGCGTGCGTTCGCGCCCGAGACGCGGATCGTGCTGTGGCGGGGCTTCTGCTCGGTGCACGGCAAGTTCTCGAAGTCGCAGATCGACGAGGTGCGCGCGAGCGATCCGGCCGTCCGGGTGCTCGTGCATCCCGAGTGCCCGTTCGAGGTCGTGCGCCACGCCGACCTCGTGGGCTCGACCGAGTACATCATCGAGCAGGTGCGCCGCGCTCCCGCGGGTACGAGCTGGGCGATCGGCACCGAGATCAACCTCGTGCATCGGCTGGCGCTCGAACATCCCGATCAACACGTCCGCTCGCTGCAGCGCAACGTCTGCCCGTGCGCGACCATGAATCGCATCGACCCCGCCCATCTGCTGTGGGCCCTCGAGAATCTGGCGTCCGGCCACACGGTGAATCCCGTGCGCGTGTCGGACGACGTCAAGCGGGACGCGCGTCTGGCGCTCGACCGCATGCTGGCGTTGCGCCCCGGCGCCGCCGCGAAGGACTGACATGAGCACGCCCGACGACGGTCTGGTGAACATCGGCGAGCCCGGTTCCACGCCCGAGATCGGCGTGTACGGCGCGCCGCGTCCCGCGGTCCCCGAGCGCGTGCCGCTCGCACCGCGCACGAAGGGCTGCGCGTCCGGTGCCGGCGGCGTGGGCACGGTGACGCCCGGCGAGTTCAAGCGGCTGCCGCCGTGGCTCAAGATCCAGCTGCCGGGGCAGGGCGACTATCGCGAGACCAAGTCGCTGCTGCGCGAGCAGAAGCTCGTCACCGTGTGCGAGGAGGCGCGCTGTCCCAATCTGGGTCACTGCTGGGCGCGCGGCACCGCCACGATCATGATCCTCGGTGAGCTGTGCACGCGGCGCTGCGGCTTCTGCGCGGTCGCGCCGGGCAAGCCCAACGGGTTCGTGGACTGGGACGAGCCGCGCCGCGTCGCCGAGGCGGTGGCCGGCATGAACCTGCGTCACACCGTCATCACGTCGGTGGCGCGCGACGATCTCAAGGACGGCGGCAGCACGGTGTTCGCCATGGTCATCCAGGAGATCCGCAAGCGCTCCGGCACCGTGGTCGAGGTGCTGATCCCCGACTTCCGTGGCAGTGCCGAGGACCTGCAGCGCGTCATCGACGCGCGACCCGAGGTCATCAACCACAACATCGAGACCGTCGCGCGGCTGCACCCCGTGGTGCGCCCGAGCGCGCGCTACGACCGTTCGCTCGAGGTGCTCAAGCGCGTCAAGGACTCGGGCACGGGCATCAAGGCCAAGAGCGGCATCATGGTGGGCCTGGGCGAGACCGACGACGAGATGACGCGCACGCTCGAGGACCTGCGTGCGCACGGTTGCGACCTGCTCACGATCGGGCAGTACCTGCGCCCGAGCCCCATGCACCTGCCGGTCACCGAGTACGTGCATCCCGACCGGTTCGCCCGCTGGAAGGACGAGGCCGAGGCGCTGGGCTTCGAGAGCGTCGCGAGCGGGCCGCTGGTGCGGTCGAGCTACCACGCCGACCTGCTCGCCGGCACCGTGAAGCCGGGGGAGAACAGCAAGGCGGAGTGACGTCCCGCGGTCGCGTGACACCTCGCGAGGACATGAGAAGGCCCCCGACGGCAGCGCCGTCGGGGGCCTCTCGCCTGCGGGTGCGGCTCAGTCCTCGTCGGAGTCGAGCCACGTCTTCCAGGCGGCCTCGTTGAAGTCGCGGCCCAGGAAGTCCTTCACCATCGCCGCCGCCGGCTTGGAGCCGCCGGCCGCCAGCACCTTGGCGCGGTAATCGGCCGCCGCGCCCGGCGCCAGCAGGTGGGCGCGATCGAACTTCGAGAACAGGTCCTTCGCGATCACCAGCGACCACATGTAGGTGTAGTAGATCGCCGAGTAGCCGTTGAGGTGGCCGAACGCGCACTGGAAGTGCGTGCCGTCCACGAACGGATACGGCTGGTACTGCTTGACCAGCGAGGCGAACAGCGCGTCGCTCGGCACCGTGGCCGGGTCGCGGTCGTAGCAGCCCAGTGACATGCCCGCGTACACCATCTGCCGGCGCACGAGCAGGCCCTTGCCGAAGCTGTTGGCGCGGTTCATGCGGCGCACCAGCTCGGCCGGCACCGCCTTGCCCGTCTTGGGATCCTTCGCGAACGTCGCCAGCACCTCGGGGCTCTTCATCCACTCCTCGAGCAGCTGCGACGGCGCCTCGACGAAGTCCCACTCGGTCTTGATGCCCGTCGTGCCCGCCCACTTGCGCCGGCCGGCGAACATGTTGTGCAGCAGGTGGCCGAACTCGTGGAAGAACGTGTTGACGTCGTTGTACTCGCACAGGCCCGCGTCACCCGGCTCGCCGCCGGGCAGGTTGCACACGAGCGCCGCCTCGGGGATCTGACGGCCCGCGATGCCGCCGCGGATGTCGAACTGCGCCGCGTGGTTGTACTTGTTCGCGCGCGGGTGCATGTCCAGGTAGAAGCGCCCCGCGAGCTTGCCGCCGTCCCACAGCTCGAAGCACTTGACCGACGGGTGCCACACCGGCGCGTCCTTCACGAGGCGGAACTCGACGTTGAACAGCTTGGCCGCGACGTCGAGCACGCCCTTCTCGACCTGGTCGTAGGGCAGGTAGGGGCGCATGGACTGCGAGTCGAACGCGTAGTCCGTCTTGCGCACCTGCTCCGACCAGTACGTCGCCTCCCAGAAGTTCACCACCGTGGCGCCGGGGACGTCCTTCTGCTTGCGCGCCAGCAGCTGCTGGTACTCGCGCTTCTGCCGGTCCTCGGACGCGGCCACGATGCGGTCGATGAACGCGCGCGCGACGTCGGCCTTGCCCGTCATCTTGTCGGCGGTGACGTAGTCGGCGTAGTTCGTGTAGCCCAGCAGCAGCGCCAGCTCGTGCCGCTTCTGACGCATGCGATCGAGCACGTCCATGTTCTTGGGGAACGCGCGGTTCTGGTACGCCATGTAGGCGCGACGACGCAGGTCGTCGTTCTTGGCGTAGGTGTTCACCGGCACGTAGTCGGGGTACTCCATCGTGAGCTTGACGAGCCCATCGGCGCCCGGCTTGTGGCGGTCGATGAAGTCCTGCGGCAGGCCGTCCAGCTCGGCCACGGTGCAGGTGATGAACGACTTGTCGTCACGGATGTTGCGCGCGAACTCCTGCGTCACGAGCACGATCTCGTCCTGCAGCTTCTTGATCCTCTCGCGCGTCGCGTCGTCCTTGTCCACGCCGGCCAGGCGGAAGTCGCGCAGCGTGCGGGTGACGTAGTACTTCGTCTCGTCGTCGAGCCCGTCGGTCTTGAGCGCGGCGATCGCGTCGTACACCTTGCGGTTGAGCGACAGGGCGGTCGCGAACTTCGAGATCTCCTGCGTGAGCTCCTCGGCGGTGGCGCGCGTGGCCGAGTCCGGGCTCACCTGCTCCATGAGGCCGCACTGCGAGGCCGCCATGTCGAGCTGTCGGCTGATCTCGTCGAACGGCATGAGCGTGTTGGGGATCGTGCGCGTGCCCTTCACCGCGAGCATGCGATCGAGCGCGGCCTGCGCCGTCTTGAGGCGACGCTCGGTGCGCACCTTGAACGTGGCCGCATCCGGGTGCCCGGTGAAGAACGGCGCGTTGTCCGCGGGCGAGGCGAGCATCGAACCATGCCGGACCGGCATGGGCTGGGCGGCCGAGACCTCCGGCGGAGCCGCGAGGGCGGCGGTCGCGAGCACGGCGCACAGGCCGGCGAGCGCGGCGAGCCGCGGGAACGAGGAGCGCTTCATGGTGTCCTCCGTGGGATGCGACGGTCCAGGGGCGACGCGGGTCACCCGTGGACGGGGTGGTGGGAATGACGGTGAGGCTAGCCCTGTCGCGGGGGGAGCACAACGCGCGCGCGGGGGGCGGGGGGGAGCGGTCCGGGCCGCAGGGCGGCGGCCCGGACCCCGGGGGCGTCAGCCCTTGCGCGGGCGCGACGGGCGCATCTCGACGCGGCTGTGCAGCGTGCGCGGGTTCGTGCGCAGCAGGTCCACGACCATCTCGCCCACGTCCTCGGGCTGGATCGCCCAGTCCTGCTTGGCGGCCATGCCGCGACCGAAGTCCGTCGCGACGCTGCCGGGCATGAGGTACGTGGCGCGGATCCCCGCCTCGCGCACCTCCTGGAACAGCACCTCGCTGAAGCCGTTCACGGCGTGCTTGCTGGCGCAGTACGCCCCGGCGCCCGGGAACGCGTTGCGTCCGGCGAGCGACGAGACGTTGAAGATGTAGCCGCCGCCGCGCGCCGTCATGCGCGGGATCGCCTCGCGCGTGCAGTAGAAGAGCCCGTTGACGTTGGTCTCGATCACCGCGTGCCAGTCCTCGAGCGTCGTCGTCGCGATGGGTGAGAAGATGCCGATGCCGGCGTTGTTCACGAGCACGTCGAGTCCACCCAAGTCGCGGTCGACCGCGGCGAACACCGCAGACACCTGATCGGCGTGACGCACGTCGAGCGCGTAGCCGCGCGCGGTCGGCGCGATCTCGCGGGCGGCCGCCTCGGCCGCCGCGCCGTCCCGCGCGGTGATCGCGACCGTCAGGCCCTCCTTCGCGAGCGCTTCCGCGACGCCGCGGCCGATGCCGCGGTTGCCGCCCGTCACCAACGCCACCTTGCCCTGCCACGCTGCCATGACCGCCTCCGTTCGCGCCGCGCACCGCGCGCGGCCTCGGCGGCATCCTAGCGCGTTCGCGCGCGGCTCACCGATCGGCGGCGGCGGGGCGGAACCCGTGCGCCATGAGCACGCGTTGCCCCGTGTTGCCGACCACCAGGTCGACGAACGCCTGCGCGAGGACGGGCGCCGCGCTCGCGCGGACCACCGCGATCGGATAGCGCGCGACGACCTGCGCCGTGTCGGGCAGCGGGATCGGCAGCACGGTGACCGTGGACGCGTTCGCGGTGCCCGCGTCGGTGCGATACACGAACCCGGCGTCCACCTCGCCCAGCCGCACCTTGGCGAGCACCGCCTTGGTGTTCTCCTCCTCGGTGACCACGTTGGCGCGCACGCGCGCCTCGTAGTCGGCGGGGAAGCCACGCTGGCGCGCGAGCCGCTGCCACGTCGTGCGCGTGTAACGACCCACCGGGACCTGTTCGAGCGCCACCGCCAGCGTCACGCCACGGCGCGCCAGGTCGCGTGCGTCGCGCACGCGCGCGCGGTTCGCACGCGGCACGACGATCACCAGCGTGTTGCGCGCGAACACCTCGGGCGTGCCCGCCACGAGACCCTGGGCGCGCACGTCGGCCATCCAGTGCTCGTCCGCGCTCGCGAACACGTCGGCGGCCGCGCCCTGCGTCAACTGGGCTGCGAGCTGCGGCGTGCCGGCGAGGTTCAGTCGCACGCTCACGCCGGGATGCTCCGCCTCGAACCGGTGCGCGAGCTCGGTGAACGGCGCCTGCAGCGAGGCGGCGGCGAACACGGTGAGCGTCGTGCCCGGCGCCTCCGCGGCACGCGCCACGGGGCCATACGCGACGAGCGCGACGAGCACGCCGAGTCGGAGCACGCCCGCGCGCAGGTTCATGCGTCGAGGTCCCGCGCCTCGATCCGGCGCACGATGCGTCCGCGGCTCGGCGCGTCGAGGGCGACCTCGACGAACGTGCCCGGCGAGAACCCCGGCGATTCGTCGGTGAGCCGGTGCAGCAACCGATCGAGCAGCGGCAGATGCGCCACCGCGAGCACGCACCGCACCCCGGGCGCGGCGAACTCGATCCCCTCGAGCGCTTCGTCGGGTTCGGCTTCGGGCACGAGTTCGTGCACCACGTCGATCCGCCCGGTCCACGCCATCGCGTCGGTGAGCGCGGTCACGGTCTGCCGTGCGCGCCGGTACGGGCTGTGCAGCACCACGTCGGGCGCCCAGCGCTGGTCGCGCAGGAGACGGCCCAGCCGCGCCACCTGCGCCTCGCCCTCGGGCTGCAGCACGGCGTCGGGGGCCTGCCCGGTGGCGAGCCCGTGGCGCATGAGGACGAGGGTGCGGGTCATGTGGCGAGTAAGGGTCACGCGGACCGTGGGGTCAAGCCCGCCCGGTGGCGCGTCCCGGTCCCGCGAGGACGGGCCCGGGACCCCTCGCAGCCGCGTCCCGCGCGGTTGCAAGGGCTCCGGAGCGCCTCTAGCATCACGGGTCGCACACTCACGACAGGGCCCGAGCGCCCGGGAGCCTCCCCGCACATGAGCCGTTTCCTCGACACGCTGCGCGACCGCGTCCTGTTCTTCGACGGCGGTATGGGCACGCAGGTGCAGGCCCGCGAGCTGACCGCCGACGACTTCGGCGGCAAGCGCTGGGAGGGCTGCATCGACTACCTGTCGCTCACGCGACCGGACGTGGTCGAGGCGATCCACGCGGCGTACTTCGATGCGGGCTCCGACATCGTCGAGACGAACAGTTTCCAGGCCTCGGTGACCCGCCTCGAGGAATGGGATCTCGCGGCACGCACCGTCGAGCTCAATCAGGCCGCCGCCGCGTGCGCGCGCCGCGTCGCGGACCGCTACGCCGCCGGCGATGGCCGGCCGCGCTTCGTGGCCGGGTCCATGGGGCCGTCGGGCTTCCTGCCGTCGTCCGAGGATCCCGATCTGGGCAAGCTGTCCTTCGCGGACCTCGTGCCGTCGTTCCGCGAGCAGGCCAAGGGGCTGCTGCTGGGCGGTGCCGACGTGCTCATCCTGGAGACCGCGCAGGACATCCTCGAGGTCAAGGCGCAGGTGCTCGCCGCGCGCGAGGCCATGGCCGCCACGGGGATCACCGCCGCGATCCAGTGCTCGATCACGTTGGATCCCACCGGACGCATGCTGCTGGGCACCGATTATCGCGGTGCGCTCGCCACGCTCGAGGCGCTGCACGTGGACGTGATCGGGCTCAACTGCTCGACCGGTCCCGACCTCATGCGCGACGCGGTGCGCTACCTGTGCGAGAACGCCAGCACGCCCATCCATTGCATCCCCAACGCCGGACTGCCCATCAACGACGGTGGTCGCACGCTGTATCCCATGCGCCCCGAGCCGTTCGCCGAGACGCTGGCCGAGTTCGTGCGCGACTTCGGCGTGGGCCTGGTGGGCGGTTGCTGCGGCACCACGCCGGATCACATCCGCGCGCTCGTCGCGGCGATCGGTCACGGCACCGCGCCCAAGTCGCGCCCCGGTCGCAGCCGCTGGTTCGTCTCGAGCGGCATGACCGCGGTGGCGCTCGAGCAGGAGCCGCGCCCGCTGCTCATCGGCGAGCGGCTCAACACGCAGGGCTCGCGCAAGGTCAAGCGCCTCGCGCTCGAGGGCACGCTCGACGACCTCGTGCCGATCGCGCGCGAGCAGGTCGAGGGCGGCGCGCACGTGCTCGACCTGTGCATGGCGCTCACCGAGCGCACCGACGAGGCCGAGCAGATGCGACGGCTGGTCAAGCGTCTGTCGCTCTCGGTCGAGGCACCGCTGTGCATCGATTCGACCGAGGCGAACGTCATCGACGTGGCGCTGCAGGCGTGCCCCGGATCGGCGATCGTGAACTCGATCAACCTCGAGAACGGCCGCGAGCGCATCGACACGGTCATGCCGCTCGTCGTGCGCCACGGTGCCGCGGTCATCGCGCTCACGATCGACGAGACGGGCATGGCCAAGACCGCCGAGCGCAAGCTCGAGGTCGCGCGCCGCATCCACGACATCGTCACGCGCGAGTACGGCCTGCCGCCGCAGCGGCTGATCTTCGACGACCTCACGTTCACGCTCGCCACCGGCGACGACGAGTTCACGCGCTCGGGCATCGAGACCATCGAGGGCATCCGCCTCATCAAGCGCGAACTGCCCGGCGTGCTCACCTCGCTGGGCGTCTCGAACGTCTCGTTCGGTCTGGGCAAGGAGGCGCGCGCCGTCCTCAACAGCGTGTTCCTGTACCACTGCGTGCAGGCCGGCCTCGACATGGCGATCGTGAATCCGGCCGACATCATCCCGGTGGCCGAGCTCTCGGCCGACGACCGTCGTCTGGCCGAGGACCTGGTCTTCGCGCGCGAGCCGCAGGCGCTCGCCGCGTACATCGCGCACTTCGAGGGGCGCGCGCCCGACGCGCGCAACCGCGAGGACGAGGCGGCCGAGTCCACCATGACGGTGGAGCAGCGGCTGCATCATCAGATCCTGCACCGCAAGCCCGCCGGCATCGAGGGCCTGATCGACGAGGCGGTGAAGCGTCAGGACGCGGTCGCCGTGCTCAACACCGTGCTGCTGCCGGCCATGAAGGAGGTCGGCGACAAGTTCGGTGCCGGCGAGCTCATCCTGCCGTTCGTGCTGCAGAGCGCCGAGGTCATGAAGAAGGCGGTCGCGCAGCTCGAGCGCTACCTCGAGAAGAGCGCCGACGTCACCAAGGGCCGCG
>CAZZLY010000074.1:9617-14725 GCA_964655175.1 uncultured bacterium | reverse complement strand
TCGCCACGGCCGTCGTCGTCCTCTTGACCCGCGTCGCCTTGCCGGCCGCACGTGGCAGCCACGCGGGCGCGTCCACGATCGTCGCTGACTCGTCGAGGCCGGCGGCGTAACGCGCGTCGGGATCCGACACGAAGCGCTGCCACGCATCGCGATCGAAGCGCGCCTCGGGATGTGCGAGCTGCGCGCGCACACGCGCCGCGAGACGCCACGCGTACGCGCTGTCCGCGCCGTGCGCCTGCGCGCCCGCGGCCACGACCGACCTCAGGCGCAGGTCGTCGAACAAGCGCACCGCTGTCGTGGGCCCCGAGCGATCGAACGCGGCACCCGCCACACCCAGGAAGCGCCACGCCACGTGCGCCGCGATCTCGGCGGTGGGCAGTGCGCGCGCGCCGGCCACGACGTCGCGATCGGCCTCGAGGGCGCTGCGCAACGTGCTCGGGGCGGCCGGATCGGCCATCGGTCGCGACAGCAGTCGTGCGCACTGCGACAGGAACGATTCCAGTGTGCGCGCCGCCTCGTCGCGGTAGCCCGCCTCGGCCGCACGGCCCGCGTGCGCGAGCCACGTGCCGAGCGCGCGATGCAGCGGCTCGACCGCGAGGTCCCAGAGCGCCGACTCCAGATCGGGGATGCCGCGACCCGCGAGCTGGTCCACGAGCACGTCCCACGGTCGACCGTCGCGCACGACCTCCTGCCAATCGAGCAGCACGCGCGAGCCGAACGGGCCCAGTGCCACCGGCAGACCCGCATCGCGCAGCTGGCGCGCGCGGAACAGGTACTCCTGGCCGCCGATGAGATCGCGGCAACGCAGCAGCGCGTCGTGTGCGACGTGCGCGAAGCCCAGTCCCTCGAGGAGCGAACGCTGCCGCAGCGGTCGCGCGCCGTCGCCGTGCTTGTCGGCGTACGCCACGGACGTGCGCACGTGCCCGCTCGCCTCGGCGTAGCGGTTGTGGAACAGCACCAGCGCCGCGCCGTGCGCATCGCGGTTGGAGTGGGCGAACACGTTCTCGTTCACGTGACCGTGCGCATCGCGGCAGTCGTACAACAGGAACTCGCGCGCGCCCGCGAACAGGCTGCGGCGATGCAGCAGCGGCATGATGCGGCGCCAGTGCTCGCGCTCCAGGCCCTCGTCCACGGCCTCGTCGCGCATGGCGCGGCGGAACTCCATGCCGTAGCGCTCCTCGAAGCCCTCGATCTGGCCGTGCCCGAACATGGGCAGGCCCGGCATCGTCGCCATGAGCATGCACACGCCGAAGTACTTCTCGCCGCGGCCGAACTGATCCACCGCGGTGCGCTCGTCCGGGTTGTTGAGGAAGTTCACCCAGCGCTGCAGGATGTCGGGGTCGAACTCGAGCGTGTCGCGGATGACCTTGCGGTAATCCGCGTTGCGCTCGTCGCGCAGCATGACCATGAACGCGCTGTTGTACACGCGATGCATGCCCAGCGTGCGGACGAAGTAGCCCTCCATCATCCAGAACGCCTCGGCGAGCAGCAGCGTGCCCGGCGCCTCCACGGCGACACGGTCCACGACCTCGCGCCAGAACTCCTGCGGCATGAGCGCGTCGAACTGCTCGCGCGTCACGCCCGCACCCGCGCGCGACGGGATGTCGCCCTCGTGGCCGGGTTCGGGGAACCACAGGCGGCGGATGTGCCGCTTGGCGAGCGTCATCGCCGCATCGAAGCGGATGATCGGGAAGCGGCGCGCCACGCCGAGGATGGCCTGGATGACGGCCTCGCGCGCGGCGGGATTCAGATAATCGAGCTGCGCGGTGTCGTTCCACGGGAAGCTGGTGCCGTCGTTGCCGTGGTACAGGTAGCGCGTGTCGCCGGTGTGCCGGTCGACGCGGCGGAACACGACCGCGGCGTCGCTGCGATCCCAGTAGTGATCCTCGAGGCGCACCGAGACGCGCTCGTCGCTCGAGAGCTCGGGGCCCTCGAACGAGTACGCGGGATACGGGCAATCGCGACGCTGCAGGAACCACTCGGGATGCTCGATCACCCAGCGCGAGTCCACGCCCATGTGGTTGGGCACCATGTCGCTCGCGAGCCGGATGCCGCGGCGACCCGCGCGCTCGCTCAGCCGATGCCACGCCTCCTCGCCGCCCAGTTCGTGCGCGATGACGTAGTCGTGCACCGCGTAGGCCGACGCGGCCGCATCGGGCTGTCCGGCGATCTGCTTGATGCGACGCGACGCCTCGCTGCGCTGCCACACGCCGATGAGCCAGAGCGCGTTGATGCCGAACGCCGCGAAGCGGTCGAGTTCGGGGTCGGGGATCTCGTCGAGTCGCGTGATGGCGCGCCCGTAGCGGCGCGACAGCTGATCGAGCCACACCAACGTGCTCTTGGCGATCATCACCGTGCGCGGCATCCATTCGGCGTCGTCGCTGAAGCGCTCGTCCTCGCCCTCGCCACCCCGGTAGTCCGGTGCGTGACCGGCCGCCTCGAGGCCGCCGCCACGACCCGCCTGCGCGGCGAGCCAGCGATCCTCCTCGCGACGCAGCGCGAACGCCAGCTGCATGCGCTCGATGAGGTCGCCCAGCAGCCAACCCCAGGCGCTGCGGATCCATTCGAGCTGAGCGGCAAGGGAGTGCGGGGCGGCGCGCATGGGCGCGCGCAGGAACTCCAGCAGCGGCGTGCCGTCGACGCCCACGCCCGGGCGCATGCCCAGGAAGCGCTCGAGTTCGCGCACCACCGCGCGGTACGCGGTGCCGCGTGCGAGTCCGGTGTCGTCGAACAGATCGCGATAGCCCTGCGCGGCCGGGTTCTGGTTGGTGAGCACGAGGAGGATCAGCTCCTCCAGCGCGACCTCGCGATGCGAACGGCCGTCGGTCGCCCCCGCGAGCCAGACCTCGGCGCGCATGCGACCGCGGTACACGGCGAGCGTGGGGAACGTCTCGGCGAAGGTGCGGAGCAGCTTGTCCACCGAGGCCACGCTGAACGAGGCCTCGAGGTGCTCGAGCGCATCGCGCAGGCCGTGCGGGTCGTGACGGTCGCGCCAGTGCGCGATCACCAGATGCGCCGCTTCGTCGAGCAGTCCCAGCGCGAACAGGTCGGCGGCCGAAGCCCCGCCCACGCCACCACGGGCGCGGTTGAGTGCGGCCGCGAAACGGTGCGCGGCCGCCGGGTGCGCGAGCACGGCGTGGCCGGAGGAGGCGAACAGGGCTTCGTCGAAGGCGCAGCGGTCCCGCGCCGCGCGCGAGACGTGGAACTCACAGGGGAGGGAGAGGTTCATGTCCGGCGCAGTCTAGCAGGATGACGCCTCGTGCGGGATTCAGGGCATCGTGGGCGGCGTCGCCGCGCGGTCCGCGGGGGCGAGTGCGCGCGCCGCCTCGCCGCGCAGCGTGATCGACAGCGCCTCGGCGGTCGGCACCTGCTCGGGCGTGAGCCACTCGCGGCTCACCATCTTGCGCGCGATGTAGGCCATCTGCGCGCGCGCCCACGGGCGCAGCGTGCCGTCCGGGTTCACGCGGCTTTTCCAGCGGCTCGGGCTGGGCACGATCACGGTGAGGAACAGCGCCTCGTCCAGCGTGAGGTCGGCCGCGTCCCGGTCGAAGTAGAACCGCGCCGCCTCGTCGGCGCCGTGCACGCCGGGGCCCCACTCGATGATGTTGAGGTAGATCTCGAGCAGGCGGTCCTTGCCGAGGCCGGTGAGGTGCTCGAGCATCCAGGCGAGCACGACCTCCTGCCCCTTGCGCGAGAGCGTGCGGCGATGGCCCAGGAACAGGTTGCGCGCGAGCTGCATCGTGATCGTCCCCGCGCCGCGTTTGAACGTGCCGCTGCGCAGATTGGCGGCCATGGCCGATTCGATCGCGCCGGTGTTGAAGCCGCGATGCTGGTAGAAGCTGCCGTCCTCGTTGGTGAGCAGCGCGTGCTGCAGCCACGGACTGATGCGCGGCAGCGGCCGGTAGTGCGGGTTCGCCTCGGACAGGTCGCGGCGCACGAGGCCGCGCGGCACGTGGATGTCGGCGACGAACGGCCCCGCCAGCCGCGCCAGCCGCAGGTGCGCGTCGCTGCCCGCGAGCGCGAGGCCGTGCGGGATCACGTCGGCGGTGAAACGCGTGCTGTCGGGCGCGCTCACGTCCACCACCAGGCTCGCGCGCCAGTCCCAGGTGCCGGCCACGGGCACGTCGGCGAGCGGTCCGAGGACGGCGCGTGGCAGATGGCGCTGCACGTTCGACGCGGTCAGCGAATCCACCGCGAGCGTGCCCGCGAAACGTGGGCCTCGGCGCCGCACCTCGCCGCCCAGTCGCAGCGTCACGGGTCCCACGGTCACGCGCGAGTCGTCGGCGATGCGCAGCACGCCCGCGCGGCGATCCTGCGTGACGTGGCCGTCGAGCAGGAACGGCAGCGTCGTGGCCGGGCCGTCGTCCTCGGGCACCTGGAAGCCGATGCGACCCACCAGCCGATCGTCGTGGTGCCACTGCAGCGCCACGTCGAACGGCATGCGCCGTTCGCCCGCGAGCGTGCCCGTCGCGGCGAGTTGCACGCCGTCGCGTTCGTGCGTGAGCGACAGCCCGTCGAGCTGTGCGAACAACGAGTCGCCGCGCTGCACGCGCACGTCGTTCCAGTGCAGCGTCGGCAGGCGACGCGCGGGCAGCAGCAGCGCGTCGGCCAACTGCTGCGCGGCGGCGCGCACCCGCGGGGCGGCCGGAGCCCCCGCGGCGGGTTCGTCGCCGGGCTTCGCCTCGTCGTCCCCGTCGTCGTCGCGTGCGGCCTCGGGCAGGAACACGTGCGCGTCGGTGAGTTCGAGTCGTGTCACCGCGAGGTGCGGTGGGAACCCGCGCGGCCCCGCATCGAGTCGCATCTGCCGTGCGCTCACGAGCGGCGTGCGGTCGCGCGTGACGGTGAGTGCGTCGATCTCGACGTGCAGCGGCCAGCGGAACGCCAGTCGGTTCCAGCCGGCCTCGAGACCGCGGGCGTGCGCCGCGGCGCGGACGCGCGCCGCGATCATGGGCGTGAGCAACGCGGGGAGCAGCAGGATCGCGAGCACGACACCCGCGACGAGCAAACCCACTCGACGCGACGGACGGGACCAGCGGACGGGGATCATGGTCGCGCGAGCCTACGCAGCCGCGCCGCGCACCGCCAATCGTACGGTGGCGTGCGACCGG
>CAZZLY010000074.1:6126-9517 GCA_964655175.1 uncultured bacterium | reverse complement strand
CGACCGGTGTGACTTCGGGGGAAGTCCTAGCTCGCGTGCGCGATGCGCGTGGCCTGCCACTCGCGCCACAGGGTTCCGACCTCGCTCACGAACGACGCGTGGCTCGGCGTCCAGCCCAGCATGCGATGCGCCTTGGCGCTCGACACCGTGAGATCGTTGAGCAGGGCATCGCCGTAACCGCCGTGCGAGCGGATCAGGTCCTCGGCGGGCCACGACACGGCGCGTGCGCCGGTCTCGTGCGCGACCGCCTCGGCCATCTCGCGCACGGTGTGCGGCGCCTCGTCGGTGATCAGATACCGTTCGCCCGAGACGCCGTGCTGCAGCGCGCGCGCGTAGGCGTCGGCGAGGTCGTCGCGGTGCACGAGGTTCCAGTGCTGCGTGCCCTCGCCCGGATACGTGACGGTCTGATGCTCGTGGGCTTCGGCGAACCAACCGCCCAGGATGCCGCGCTGCTCACCGTAGACCATGCCCGGTCGCAGGATGACCACGTCGATCTCGTGGTCCTGCAGGTCGAGCGCGATCTCCTCGTGCGCGGCGCGCCACTGCACGATGGGCAGCGGCGTGAGCGGCGTGTTCTCGTCGGCGCGACCGTTCACGCCGCGACCGTGCACCCAGATGCCGCTCGTGTACACGAGCTTGCGCACGCGGCCGTCGAGCGCGGCGACGCGCAACGCGTCGAGCGCGCACAGGTCCACGTCGGCGGCGCCGTTCTGGGCATCGAACGCGGTGTGGATCGCCGCATCGCAGTTCTGCAGCGCGCCCATCCACTCACCGCCGGGGCAGCCCAGATCGCCGAACACGGGCGTGATGCCGGCCGCGATCAGCTGGCGCGATTCCTCCACGCGACGCGTGAGTCCGAACACGTGGTGCCCCTGATTCGCGAGATGTCTCGCGACCGCATGTCCGATGTATCCCGTGGCACCCGTGACGAAGATCCGCTGACGCATGGTTTGGTTCCCCTGAGCTGGAGTGGTCCCCTCCATTGTCGGCGTGTGGACGATTCTCTTGAGTCCACTCACCCTTGGAATGAGGGAGCCACCACGGTCGGGGCGCGCAAACCGTGTGCGGACATGCTTTACCGCCGTTGCGCGGGGAGCCGCGCGAGGTGCGTCACTCGCCGCGGTAGGTCACGCGCGAGGTGGTGGTCTCGTGCACCGTGATCGCCGTGAGGTACGGCACGACCGTGCCGATGCGCTGCCACAGCCACACCGCCAGCATCTCGGCGGTCGGGTTCTCGAGCCCCGGAACCTCGTTGAGCACACGATGGTCGAGCTCGTTGCGGATGATCGGTTCGACGCGCGCCTTGACCTCGCCGAAGTCCACGAGCCAGCCCGTGCGCGGATCCATCTCGCCCGCGCAGCACACCTCGACGCGGTACGAGTGACCGTGCATGCGATGGCACTTGTGATCCGGCGGCACCAGCGGCAGCTGATGCGCCGATTCGAAGTGGAATTCCTTCACGAGTTCGATGCGCACGGGGGGTCCTCGACGTCAGTGGGACGCGTAACGGGTGGGGTCGGGCACGCCGGCCTCGCGGAAGCCCTTCGCGCGCAGCGCACAACTGTCGCAGCGCCCGCAGGCGAGGCCGTCGGTGGACGGGTCGTAGCACGAATGCGTCAGCGCGTAGTCCACCCCGAGCGACGTGCCGAGTCGGATGATACCCGCTTTGTCGAGCTGCATGAGCGGCGTGTGCACGGTGAAGCGCGCGCCCTCGACGCCGGCCTTGGTCGCGAGGTTCGCCATGGCCTCGAACGCGCGCACGAACTCGGGCCGGCAGTCGGGATAGCCCGAGTAGTCGAGCACGTTCATGCCGGCCACCAGATCGTGGGCACCGACCGTCTCGGCGAGTCCCAGCGCGATGCACAGGAACGTGCTGTTGCGCGCGGGCACGTAGGTGCTGGGGATCGCCGCGGTCATGCTCGTCTCGTCGCGATCCTTGGGCACCGCGGTGTCCGCGGTGAGCGACGAGCCGCCGATTGCGCGCAGGTCCACACGCACGACGCGATGGTCGGTCACGCCCTGCACTGCGGCGGCGCGTGCCGCGGCCTCGAGTTCGACGCGATGCCGCTGGCCGTAGTCGATGGCGAGCGTGCTGCAGGTGAAGCCCTGCGCGCGCGCCCAGGCGAGACACGTGGTGGAGTCGAGGCCGCCCGACAACAGCACGACCGCGCGCTTCGTGGCCGACATGATCACACCCCTCGCTTGGCGCCCCACAGCCACACGTGCAGCCGGGGCGAGAGTCGCAGTCGTTCGCGCAGGCACAACTCGGCGAGCGCGCGGGCGCGCGTGACGAGCGCCGCGTCGGTCATGCCCTCGGGCATGAGCATGACGCGCTCGCGCGGCAGCGCCAGCGTGGTCAACCGCTCGAGCAGCGCGTCCTCGTCGTGTTCGCCCACCACGATCTTGATCGTCGTGCGCGGATCGGCCACGAACGCCGCCGCGTGCGCCCACGTGTCGCGCCAGCGCTCGGTCACGCTCGGCAGCTTGGGCGACCACATGTAATGGAGACGCTCGTGCGTGAACGGCGGCGCGTGCAGCCCGCTCGTCTCGACCTCGACGCGCGACCACTGTCCGACCGCGGCCTGCAGCACGCGCTCGACGCCGGGATGCGCGAGCGGCTCCCCGCCCGTGACCACGAGCAACGGGGCCTCGCCCAGCGCGTGCAGTTCCGCGAACGCCTCGCCGATCGTGCTCGCGCGGCCACCGCTCGCGTCCCACGTGTACTTGGTGTCGCACCAGCGGCAGCCCACGTCGCACCCCTGCAGACGCAGGAAGTGCGCGGGCGTGCCCACCGACGGACCCTCGCCCTGCAACGAGCGGAAGGTCTCGGCGACGCGCAGCGTCACGGGCGAGGCGAGCGTGGTGTCCAGAGCGGTCTCGATCACGTGCGGCCGCGCAGCGCGCGGTCGCGTACGTGGGGTCCTAGTGCTTGCCGCCGCGGTGCAGCTCGGACGTCTTGCCGCAGTTGAAGCACTTCCACACGAGCGTGTCCTGGTTCTGCGGCCAGACCACGTAGTCGTGGCGGCCACAGCCGGGGCAGCTGATGCGGGTGCGGTCGCCGGTCGTCTTCTCGGTCATGGGAGGGGTCCTCGGGGGCGAAGGGTCGGTTGCGGTGGTGCGAGACGGGACACTATAGCGAACGTGGCGCGGCGTCGTGCGTGGGAGCCGGCGCCGTGGGCCGGGTGGGATGGCTGCGCGGGGCCCCGCTTCGCGGCCCCTGCTCGCCACCCACCCGGTCCCACGACGCCTACGCTCGTGCGTGGGCTCGGCAGGCGGAGGATCGTGCGAGGGCGCCGGCGTTCGGACGCACATCCGCGCGCGTCTCCGCGGGGGCCCGCTTCGCAGCCCCGCTCCGACGGGCGCGGATGCGCGTCCGCACGCCTGCGGTTGG
>CAZZLY010000074.1:0-6026 GCA_964655175.1 uncultured bacterium | reverse complement strand
GCTTCGCAGCCCCGCTCCGACGGGCGCGGATGCGCGTCCGCACGCCTGCGGTTGGTGTGGGAGGCGGCGTGTGCGCGGGCTTCCGGTGTTCCGCTTCGCGGGGCGTGCGGGGGCAGAAGGCCTGCGGGGGCGGGAGGCTTCCGGTGTTCCGCTTCGCGGGGGGTGCGGGGGCGTGGGGCTGGACTTCAGTGCGGGCGGCGGACTCGGCGGGCGTAGACGCCCAGGCAGAGGTCCTGCACCACGCGGAAGCCGGCGGCGGCGAGGCGCTGGGCGGCCTCGTCGTGGCGGATGCCGGTCTGCAGCCAGACGACGGCGGGGCGCTGTGACGGTGGCAGCGCGAGGAGTTCGTCGGCGATGCCGGGGATCGCGTCGCTGCGGCGGAAGACGTCGAGCACGTCCACGCCGGTGGGCAGGTCGGCGAGCGCGGCGAGCGTCGGGGCGCCGAGCGCTTCCTTCACCATGGGATTGACGCCGATCACGTGCACGCCCGAGTCCACGAGCATCGTGGGGATCGTGAACGCCGGGGCGTCGGGGTCGCGACCGTCCTTGATGCCGAGCACGGCCACGGTGCGCATGTCGCGCACGATCGCCTGGACCGCAGCCTCGTCGGTGACGATCGCGCCGCTCATCAGGCGATCATCCCGGGCGCGGGTTCGGACAGCGCCTCGAGCCCGCGCGACAACAGCGCGGCGAGCTTGGTCACGAACAGCGAGCGCGGCAGCGCGGCGTCGGCACCGGCGGCCAGCGCCTGATTGCGCACCGCGATCTCGACGTGCGAGAAGAACCCGACCACGGGCACGGTGGGCGCAGCGGCCTTGAGCGCGGCGACGGTGGTCATGGCGTCCTTGGCGTGCAGGTCGAGGATCGCGAGCGAAGCGGGCGCCTGGGCCATGCGTGCGGCAGCACGGACGGCGGGCACCAGTTCGAGTTCGACGCCGCTCATCTTGGCGGTCGAGGCGATCTTGGTGGCGAAGAACAGGTCGGGGACCACCGCGATGACGCGGCGTCCAACAGGAAGGTTCACGGGTCGCGCTCCGTTGCAAGGGTCGGACGGCTCGGGGGGGTCGGCCGACGATCGGGGGTGCAATGCTCGCGCATGCACGACACGCGCGAATGTGCGCCGCGCGCAGGGCCGCGTCAACCACGATGATGCCGGGAAGCGTCAGAGCCGCGTGAACTCGACCGGGGTCAGCGAGGACGTTCTCAGCGCGCGATCGCCCGCAGCAGCAACGGTAGACTCCGGTCCCAGCGGTAGCTCACGTTCATGTGACCGTCGGCGAACTCCTCGTGCACGTGCGCGATCCCGAGGCGCGTGAGTTCGCGGGCGAACGCGCGCGCGCCGTGGTGCAGGTGGTACTCGTCGCGCGTGCCGCAGTCCAGGAACACCAGTCGCATGCCGCGCAACGCATCGGCGTGCGTCGCGAGCAGGCGCAGCGGGTCGTGCGCGAGCCAGCGTGCGAACACCTCGGGTCTGGGCAGGCCCGTGGCCAGATCGAACGGCAGCGCGATCCCCATCTCGCACGCGGGGTCCGGCGAATAGCACGCGGCCATGCCCACGATGTTGAACGCGAGGAAGTCGTCCTTGCCCTTCTGCGGCTTGCGATCCCATGCCGCGAGGAACGCGGTCACACCGCCGGCCTCCTGCAGCACGCTGCACGCGCGCGGGAAGTCGGGCGCGTAGGCGTACTCGAACAACAGGTCGCCGCTGTGGCTGGCGAGTGCGCCGAACACGTCGGGGTGCCGCATGCCCAGACGTAGCGCCGCGAAGCCGCCCGACGAGCGACCGGCGATCGCGCGGTGCGCGGGTGCGGCGAGCGTGCGGAAGTGCGCGTCGATCCACGGCACGAGTTCGCCGATCAGGTGCGTCTCGTAGTCGCCGGTGGCGGGCGAGTCCATGTACTGCGCGCCGCCCAGGCGCGTGAACGCGTCGGGCATGACGACGATGCACTCGGGCTCACCCGCGGCGACGAGCGCGTCCAGACGATCGTCGAGCGACGGGCTCCACGGGTTGTCGTTGAGCAGGCCACGGCCACGGCTGCCGAACCCGGTGAGCGCGTACAGCACGGGATGACGCCGGTCGGGATGCGTGTCGTACGACGGCGGCAGCCACACCGGGATGCGTCGCACGTGCGGATCCCCGAGCGGGTTGCCGCGCAGCACCGTGCTCTCGAACCACACCGTTTCCACACGTCCGCGCGTCATCGTGCGCCTCCGGGACCGAACACCACCACGCCGCCGATCGCCGGACGACGCGCCTGCAGCAGCGAGTCCACGCGCACCGCGAGCGAGTCCTCGCGCCACGTCGGACGCAGCGTCTTGAGCACGGCGAGTTCGCGCGCCGCCGGTTCGTCGAGTCGCACCTCGGCGAGTCCGGCCGCGAGATCGCGCCGCGCGAGCCAGTCCTGGGGCTTGAGTCGCGCGGCCACGAGCGTCTCGAGCAGCGCGTACTTGGCGTTCACCGGCTGCAGCAGCAGCCCCAGCATGGCGTGGGCCTCGGGCTGGCCGATGCCCGCGCGGACCGCTTCGAGCAGGTCGCGGCGCGCTTGGAGCGTGTCGCCGTCCAGGAGTGCGCCGCGCGCCTTGCGCAACCACGTCACGCGCGCGGTGCTGTCGTCGTGTGCGCCCCACTCGCGCCAGGCGCGTTCGGCGAGGGCGCGATCGCCCTCCCACAGTGCGGCCCAGCCCAGCCAGTACGCGTGATCCAGCCGTTCGCCGCCGGATTCGAGGCCGCGCCGGAACGCCCAGCGCGCACCCGCGTGGCGTTCGAGCAGCAACAGGTCGCTGCCGACCTGGAAGAACGGATCGCGCACGTTCGCGTACGGCTGCTGGAAGCCGCGGCCGTCCCAGAACAGGAACCGGCACGTGTGCTGCGCCGCCGTGCTCTCACCGAACGCCGAATAGAAGTGCGATTCGAGCGAGTCGTCCTTGTACAGGTGGCGGATCGACGGCCCGTTGCCCATCTGGAACCCGGCCCACGGCGCCAGCTGGATGAAGAACAATCGATCGTCGCGGCCCACGCGCGGCAACGTCGCGACGAGCGAGGTGCGCATGCGGTTCGACAGCTCGGCCGCGCGCTCCAGGTAGAACGGCGTCAGGTGCGAGGTGCCGACCCACGGGTCCTCGACCACGGCGAACGCGGGCGACGACACACCGGCGGCGTGCCACCACACGAGTGCGCCCGCGAGCAGGATCCACGACCAGCGCGCGACGCGGCCCGCCACGAGCGTGACGAGCACCGCGCCCGCGACGGCCGCGAACGTGTAGTAGTAGCTGCTCCAGTAGTAGGCGACGGGCCACACCGGCAGCGTGAACACCACGAGCCAGCCCAGCGCGAACAGCGCGGCTCGGCGCTTGCTCGGCACCCGGGGTCCGTCGGCGTTCTCGGGCGAGGCCTCGGCGCGGTCGGGCAGGAACACGCCGATGAGCGCGAGCAGCGCGAACGCGATCACCGACGGCCGCGCCTCGCTCCACGACCGCGTCCAACCGGCCGCGTGCTCGACGCCGGCGAGGGATTGCGCCAGATGCACGAGTGCCGCCGCCAGATGCTCGCCGTCGAACACGAGGCGCGCCGCACTGGTGGAGTGCTGCCGCAACCACAGCTCGCCCGCCAGCCACGGCAGCGCCGCGAAGCCGAACGGCAGCACGCGCGCGAACGCCCGCCGCGGCGTCTCGCCCTCGATCCACCACGCCCACAGGAACAGCGCGGCGGGCAGCGGCAGCGCGGACTGCTTGCTGAGCACGGCGGCCGCGTACGCGACCATCGCCCACGGGGTGCGGCCGCGCCGGAAGAGCGCGAGGGCGGCCAGTCCACCGGTCAGGGCGAGCAGATCCTGCGAGCACGACACCCAACCCAGGTTCACACGCTGCAGCGGCAGCGTGGCGAAGAACAGCAGTCCGACGAGCGCGGCCGGGGCGATGGCGCGATCGCGGCGCGGGGCGAACACGTCCAGCAGATCGGCGACGAGCGCCAGCGCGACCGCGAACACGACGAACTGCACCAGGTGGAACGCCAGCGCGCTGCCGCCCGTGACCGCCCCCACGAGCGCGAACCACACCTCGCGCGACAGCGGCCGGAAGTAGTTGCCCAGCCCACCGGGATGCAGCATCGCGTCCACGAGGCCGTGGCGACGCACCTGTTCGAGGAACAGGTAGTCGTCGTTGATGAAGCCGAGTCCGAGCGCGCCCGAGTACAGGGCGGCCAGACCCGCGAGGAACAGGGCCGGGATCGGCCACAGCGGTCGTGCGCGGTCGAAGGGGTTCACGCCGCTCAATCTAATGGAGCGCGCCGTCACAGGCACGCCGGAAGGTCCGTTGGCGGGGGGCGCGCCGGGTCCGAATCCCCCCTCAATCCCGGAGACCCCAAGGCCGATGACTCCGAGGAAGCCTCTGCCCGCACGACAACCCCAGTCCCCCCGGGAACCAGGACGGTCATGACCCCGCGAACCGAGATCCGTTGGAAGCAGCTGCAGCGCGCCGGTTGGATGCTGTGGGCCGCCGCGTTCACCGTGCTGCTCGCGCTCACCAGCGTCGTGCCCACCCTGTACGCGCGCGTGCTCGGGTTGGCCGGTAGCGAGGGCGTCTTCCCGGGCATGAGCAATCCCGTCGTGGTGACGTTGGTGCTGGCCGCGCTCGTGGTCGTGTTCTGCGTCTACACCGTGGCGCAGCAGCGCGAGCTGCACCGCGCCGTGCACGCGCTCACGCACGAGGAGACCGAGCACGAGGACTCGAGCGTGCGGCTGTCCGAACTGACCGCGCTGTTCCAGATGAGCACGACGCTGCAGCTGCAGCTGCGCAGCGACGTCATCCTGGAGATCATCGTGCGCCGCGTGGTGAGCACGCTCAAGGCGCAGCAGGCGAGCATCATGATCCTGGATCCCGAGAGCGGTGACCTCGTCACGCGCGCGGCCTACGGACTCGAGGCCGAGTTCTCGCGCGGCGCGCGCAAGCGCATCGGCGAGGGCATCGCCGGCTGGGTGGCGCTGCGCCGCGAGGCGGTGGTGCTGGGCGAGCAGGCGCCCACGGCCGAACTGGGCCAGCACTACAAGCAGAACCGCCGCATCACGTCGGCCATGTCGCTGCCGCTGGCGGTGGGCGAGCGCGTCGTCGGCGTGCTCAACGTGAACCGCATCAACCATCACGAGCCGTTCGGCGAGTCGCACCTCGAGGTGCTGCGCGTGTTCGCCGAGCACATCGCCGCGGTCATCGATCGCGCCGAGGTGCTGGACCGCATGGATCGCCGCACCGAGGAGCTCGAGGCCGACAACGAGAAGCTCGTCGACCTGAACCACATGAAGGACGTGTTCCTGAGCACGGCGAGCCACGAGCTCAAGACGCCGCTCACCAGCGTCATCGCCTACGCCGAGTTGCTCGACGATCACGAGGGCAAGCTGTCGCGCGAACAGTCGCGCGAGTTCGTGGGCCGCCTGCGCGGCGAGGCGCAGCGTCTGCTGGGGCTCATCGAGGACATCCTCGACCTGTCGCGCATCGAGAGCGGCAAGCTGTCGTTCAAGCCGCGCACGATGGACTTCGCCGAGGTCGTCAACGGCGCCGTCTCGACCACCAAGCCCGTGTCGCAGCGCTACGGTGTGCGCGTGGTGAACACGTCGGAGCCGGGCCTCCCGGCGCTGTCGGTGGACGAGGTCAAGATGCGTCAGGTCGTCGAGAACCTGATCGTGAACGCGGTCAAGTTCAGCCCGCGCGACGGCGTCGTGACGCTGCACACGCGACAGGACGGTCCGTGTGTTCGGCTCGAGGTGCACGACGACGGTCCGGGCATCACGCCGGAACGCGCCACGCACATCTTCGAGTTGTTCGGGCAGGGCGTGCACGAGGACCTGCAGACGCGCGGTGGGCTCGGCATCGGGCTGCACCTGGTGAAGCGCATCAGCGAACTGCACGGCGGGCACGTCGGCGTGAACAGCCGACCGGGCAAGGGCTCGACGTTCTGGGTCCGGCTGCCCGTCGCGCCCGAGGTCCATGCCGCGGGCACGCCGCCCACCCCGTCGATCGCCGCCGACGACGAGGAG
>CAZZLY010000073.1:0-14785 GCA_964655175.1 uncultured bacterium | reverse complement strand
GTGCCGCTGCAGCCGGTGGGGTGGCCCAGGGCGATGCCGCCGCCGTTCACGTTGAGGCGGGCGGGGTCCATCTTGAGCTCGCGGTCGCAGGCGATCACCTGCGAGGCGAAGGCCTCGTTGAGTTCGATCAGGTCCACCTGCGCCAGCGCGATGCCCTGCTGCGCCAGCAACCGCTTCACCGCCGGCACCGGGCCCAGGCCCATGCGGGCGGGCTCCACGCCCACGCTCACGGCGCCCAGGAGCATGCCCAGGGGCTGCACGCCGTGGGCCTTCACGGCGGCCTCGGACAGCACCATCAGGGCGGCGGCGCCGTCGGTGATCGCGCTCGCGTTGCCGGGCGTCACGGTGCCGTCCTTGCGGAACACCGGGCGCAGCTTGGCCAGCGACTCCAGCGAGGCGTCGGCGCGCACGTGCTCGTCGCGCTCCACCACCACCGCGCGCTTGCCCTCGCCCACCGTGACCGGCACGAGCTCGCGCGCGAAGCGGCCCTCGGCCTGCGCGCGCGCGGCGCGTTGGTGGCTGCGCAGCGCGTACTCGTCCTGCTCGTCGCGCGAGATCTTGTAATCGTCCACCAGCGTCTCGCTCGTCTCGCCCATCACCTGGTCGCACAGCGGGCACAGGTAGCCGTCGCGGTACATCGCGTCGAGCAGCGGCTGGTCGCCCAGCTTCTGGCCCCAACGCATGTTCGTCGCCAGATACGGGATGCTGCTCATGTGCTCGGTGCCGCCGGCCAGCACCACGTCGGCGTCGCCCAGGCGCACGAGGCCCGCCGCATTGACCACGGCCTGCATGCCGCTCGCGCACGCCTTGTTGATCGTGTACGCGGGTACCGCGTCGGGCAGACCCGCGCGTCGCACCACCTGACGCGCCAGGTTGGGGCCGTTGCCGGCCTGCCGCGCGTGGCCGAACACCACCTCGTCCACGCGATCCAGCGGCACACGACTGCGCTCGAGCGCGGCGGCGGCGACGACGCCACCCAGATGCGCGGCGCTCGAACCGCTCAGCGAACCGCCGAAGTCACCGATGGGCGTGCGCGATGCGCCGGCCAGGAAGACGCGATGCGTGGACATGCGGGGGCTGCTCCTGTGCGGGGGAATGCGGCGGCGCACGGCCGCACGCGATCACTCGAACGACAACGACGATGCGCGACGATAGGGCGCTTGCTCAGCTTTCGCGACGCGGCGGGCGCGGCGGGCCACCGGGACGCGGGCCACCGGGGCGCGGTCCGCTCGGGCCGCTGAAGCCGTCACGACGCGGCGGACGCGGACCGTCGGGTCTGGGCGTGAACGGACGCGACGGGCCACTGCCCGCGGGACGCGGGGTGAACGGGCGCGAGCCTTCAGGCCTCGGCGTGAACGGGCGCGGTGGTCCGCCGGGCCCCGTCGGACGCGGCGCACCGTCGGGGCGCGGCGTGAAGGGTCGCGGAGCGAACGGGCGCGGCGTGCTCACGAAGCCGCCGCGATCGGCGTCGGGCGAACGCTGCACCGCCTCGAAGCCCTTGTTCGAGACGCGCTCGACCTTCTTGCGCGCGGGCCTGCCCGCGAAGCCGGGACGCTGGCCCTCCAACGAACCGCTGCGGCGGATGTGCTCGATGCGCGTGTCGTCCTCGTCCACGAACTCCTCGGCGAGCTCCTCCTCGAGCGGGATCTCGGTGTCGGGGCCGCGCAGCACCACGAACCAGCCATCGGCGTCCTCGACCTCGGCCATGCGGCCGTGCTCGTCGTCGGTGGGGATCGTCGCGAAGCGCAGACCCTTCTCGCGCAGCTCGTCGGCCCACGCGTCCAGATCGTCGTCCATCAGCGCGAACGACACGCGCTGATCGGGCGGCAGCGGCAGGTCGTCGGCATCGCGCGACGCGTGCAGCACCAGCGTCACCTCGCCGGACTCGAACGTGATCAGGTGCTCGCGCTCCTCACCGACGCGCAGATCGAGCACGTCGGCGTAGAACGTGGCGCACGCCTCGAACGCGTGCGCGTTGACGATCGCGTGCGACAGGCGCGGCCACGTGCCCGTGGTCAGCGGCTTCGCTCGCTCGATCAGCTGCAACACGTTGCCGTCCGGGTCGGCGATGCGCGCCAGGCGGTACTCGGGCGTCTGCTCGATCGGGGCCATCGGCTCGACGCCGTGCGCCGCCAACGCCGCGAGGCGGTCGTCGAGCGACTTCACGTCGAAGCCCAGTTCGAGGTGCGGCGTGCCGCCGGCGGGCAGCGCGCGCAACGCCAGCGCGGCGTCGCGCGTCGCGTACTGGACCCAACCCGGCGACGACACCGCCGCGGTCAGGCCCAGCGACTGCTCGTAGTACTCCTGTTGCCGTGCGATCTCGGACGTGCACAACACGACAACACTCAGGCGGCCCATGGCCGTTCCCCTTTACGGACTGCTGACCACATCCCGTACTGCGATCACTCCAGATTCAGCCACACGCTCTTGAGCTGCGTGTACTCGGCCAGGCACGCCTCGCCCAGGTCGCGCCCGAAGCCCGAACCCTTCATGCCGCCGAACGGCATGCCGGGATCGTAGTTGTTGTACGTGTTGATCCACACCGTGCCGGCCTGCAGACGGCGCGACACCGTGTGCGCCTTCTTGAGGTCGCGCGTCCACACGCCCGAGGCGAGCCCGTAGAACACGTCGTTCGCCTTGGCGAGCGCGTCGTCCACGTCGTCGAACGGGATCACCGCCAGCACGGGACCGAAGATCTCCTCCTGCGCCAGCTTCATCGAGTTGTCCACGTCGGCGAACACCGTGGCCTGCACGAACGCGCCCTTGCCGTTGATCGGCGCGCGCTGGCCACCGGCCACGAGGCGCGCACCCTCCTTGACGCCCGTGTCCACGTAGCCGAGCACCTTGTCCATCTGCTGCGCCGACACGAGCGCACCCAGACGCGACTTGGGATCCATGGGATCGCCGGGCACCATCTTCTTGGCGCGGTCGGCGAGCTTGGCGACGAAGTCGTCGTAGATGCTCTTCTCGACGAGCAGACGCGAACCGGCGGCGCACACCTCGCCCTTGCCGTAGAAGATGCCCATCGTCGCACCCTTGAGCGCGGCGTCCAGATCGGCGTCGGCGAACACGAGGTTGGGCGACTTGCCACCCAGCTCGAGCGTGACCTTCTTGAGTTGGTCCGCCGCCGTCCGCATGAGGTGCTTGCCCACCTCGGTCGAGCCCGTGAAGCTGATCTTGCTCACCAGCGGGTGCTTGACCAGCGCCTCACCGGCGATACGGCCCTTGCCCGGGACGACGTTGAACACGCCCGCGGGCACGCCGGCCTCGAGCGCCAGTTCGGCGATGCGGATGGCGGTGAGCGGCGTGAGCTCGGCGGGCTTGACCACGATCGTGTTGCCGGCCGCGAGCGCCGGCGCGACCTTCCAGCCCACCATGATCATGGGGAAGTTCCACGGGATGATCGCGCCGACCACACCCACGGGCTCGCGCAGCGTGTAGGTGAACGTGCCCGCGTTCACGCTGGTCGTGTCGCCGGTGAGCTTGCTCGCCCAGCCCGAGAAGTAATGGAAGCACTTGGCGACCATGTCGATGTCGACGTAGCGCGACTCGGTGATCGGCTTGCCGTTGTCCAGCGTCTCGAGGCGCGCCAGCTCGTCGGCGTTCTGCAGGATGAGGTCGCCCAGCTTCCACAGCACGCGCGAGCGATCGATGGCCTTCATCTTGGCCCACGGACCGTGCAGCGCCGCGTGCGCGGCCTTCACGGCACGATCGACGTCCTCGACACCGGCCTCGGCCACCGTGGTGATGACCTCCTCGGTGGCGGGATTGATCGTGGTGAACGTGGCGCCGTCGGCGGCGTCCACCGCCTCGCCGTTGATGATGAGGCGGCCCGGCTTGACCGGCGTGAGCGTGTCGGACATGGAAGGACTCCTTGAGGGGGCGCTAGCCCCCGAGGCGTGCGAGTTTGATCTGCTGGGCGTGATGACGGTCGTGATGCGCGAGATGCCCCATCGTGTCGGCGAACGCGTGACCCTTGCGCCACACGTCCTCGTCGGCGGGCACCCGCGCGAGGCGTTCCATGAGTTCGTCGCGGAGCGAGTCCATGCGGCGCAGCGCGTCGTCCCACGACAGGTCGCGCAACGGCGCCAGGTGGGCGTCGTTCATGGCCGCGATCTGTTCCGTGGTCATGCCGCGCCACGACGGCGCGACACCCGCGTGCAGCCGCTCGAACTCCTCCAAGCGCACGCGATCGCGCTCGGACAGATGCAGCACGATCTCGAGCAGGCTCCACTTACCCGGCGCGATGGGCTGCAGCGCGCGCCCACTCGCGAGCCCCTGCAGCGCGGCCTTCACCGCGGCGCGCGCGCGCACGAGCTCGAACAGCATGAGGTCGCGCGTCGCCGCACCGGCGCGCTGCGCGGCGAACGCGGTGGGCGCGAACGGCAGCACCTTGGCGCTCACCGGCTTCGCGGGACGCGCACCGCCGCGGCTCGCCACCGTGCGCGCGGGAGCTTTCGCGTTCGGCTTCGTCACGCGACGCCCCGCCGGCTTCGCGACCGTGCGAGCGACCTTGCGCACGGGCTTCTTCGCCGCCTTCTTGGCCACCTTCTTGACCGCTTTCTTCGCGACCTTCTTCGCGGCCTTCCTCGGCGCCGGCGCCACGGCGCGCGCGGGCTTCCGGCGAGCGGTCTTCTTCGCGCCGGACGCCGTCACGCGCTTCTTCGTGACCTTCCCCGCCACCACCGCACGCGTCGACTTCTCGCGACCCTTGGGGCGGGCCTTGGCGCGGGCGACCTTTCGGGCAGCGGTCACGCGGTCGGCGACGACGTCGTGTAGTCGTACACGCCGCGGCCCGTCTTGCGGCCCAGGCGGCCCGCCGCCACGTACTGTTCCATGAGCGGGCACGGGCGGAACTTCTCGCCCAGCGTCCGATGCAGGAAGCGCAGGATCGAGAGGCGCGTGTCGAGGCCCACCAGGTCCACGAGCTCGAACGGTCCCATCGGATGGTTGAGGCCCAGCTTGAGCGCCTTGTCGATGTCGGCCGCGCTCGCCACGCCCTCCTGCAGCATGTAGAACGCCTCGTTGCCGATCATGGCGTTGATGCGGCTCGTCACGAACCCGGGCGACTCGCGTACGGTGACGCACTCCTTGCCCATCGCCGCGCCCACCGCCTCGCAGGCGGCGATCGTGGCGTCGCTCGTCTCGAGCGCGCGCACGATCTCGAGCAGCTTCATGCGATGCACGGGATTGAAGAAGTGCAAGCCCACCACCTGCGGCGCACGCGTGGTCGCGGCGGCCATCTCGGTGATGCTGAGCGACGAGGTGTTCGACGCCAGGATGGCGTGACGCGGCGCGATCTTGTCGAGCTGCGCGAAGATCTCGATCTTGAGATCGATGCGCTCGGGCACCGCCTCGATCACCAGATCGGCGGCCGACGCCGCCTCGCCCAGCGTGAGCGCGGTGCGCAGACGCTTGCGGGCCGCGATCGCGTCGGACTCGGTCACCTTGCCGGTGGCGATGCCCTTCTCGAGGATCGCGCCGATGTCGTTGGCGCCCTTCTCGAGCTGCTCGCGGTTGGTGTCCTGCAGCACGGTGTCGTAACCGCCGAGCGCCGCCACGTAGGCGATGCCGCGGCCCATGATGCCCGCACCGAGGACGGCGATGGTGCGGATGCTCACGCCGCGTCCCCCGACTTGGGGACGAGCTTCCACACGAGCGGGAACACACCGGCCGCGATCGCCGACTTGATCAGGTCACCGGGCACGAACGGCAGCAGGCCGCTCGCGAGCAGCGTGTCCGCGGGCACGAAGCGCGACAGCTGCAGCAGGCCGAGGCCGAACACGATCGTGCTGCCCGCGAGCATCGCCGCGAACATCGTGACCGGGCGCCGATCCCAACCGCGCTCGGCGAGCCAGCCGGTGAACGCGGCCGCGAACGGGAACGCCATGAGGTAACCGCCCGTGGGGCCCACGAGCTTCACCAGACCGGCGGCGCCGCCCGCGAAGAACGGCAGGCCCGCCGCGCCCTCGGCCAGATACAGCAGCTGCGCCAGGAACGCGCGGCGCGAACCCAGCACGAGGCCCGAGAGCAGCACCGCGAACGACTGACCGGTGATCGGCACCGGCGTCCACGGCAGACGGATCTCGATCTGCGCGGCACCCGCGGTGACGAGCGAGGCGGCGACCACGAGCAGCACGTTCATGAGCGCGTTGGTGCGGGGCGCGGCGACATCCACCAGCGTGAGCGGACGGGCGACGGACATGGGGGTTCCTCTCGGAGGTTCTAAGGGTGCGCGCGGACGCGACCGCGAGGCTCTTCTTCATAAGAGAGCACCTGCGGACGGGCCCGCGGCGGGCGGGCACTCGACGCGGCGAGGATACCGGAGCGCGTGCATGGGCGGCAACGGCGGCGGCTCTGGCCGCGCGCCCCGGGCCATGGGCCCCAAGTCCCGTCAGCGCAGCAGGATGAGCCGCCGGGTCCGGGCCACGCCCGCCTGCTCGGCGCGGACCAGGTACACCCCCGGCGCGAGCACCGACAGATCCAGCGTGCGCCGCCACGTTCCGGCGACCACCGCGCCCGGCGACGCGTCGAGCACGCGGCGCCCGGTGACGTCGTAGAGCGCCAGCGTGGCGGGGCCGTCCTGCGCCCACGCGCCGCTCAACGCCACCTGCCGACCGCTCGGGTTGCGGAACGGCGCCAACGCGAGGCGCGCGGGGCCCACCCGTCCGGGTGCGTCGAGCAGCTCGGGGACGAGTTCGAGCGCGAGGCGCACCCCGCTCGCGCGCACCTTCACGGCGGGCACGGTCACGCGCCCCAGATCGTCCACCACCACCGTGTCGGCCTGCAGCCACGCACCGTTCGACAGCGCCACGTTGCGCCACGCCACGCGCTGGCCGACGACGGGACGGAACGCCTGCGTGCGCCGGGGCGTCACGTCCACGGTGAGCGACTCCGGCGCCGATCGCCAGCCCCACAGCGTCGTGAGCCCGCGCGTGCGCAGCGTGACCTCCCAGCGCGTGGTCGTGTCGACCACCGCGACGTCCCAGTCCATCATGCCGTTGATCGTGCCCAGGCTGTCGCCCGAACCCGCCGTGCCGTTGCCCACGAGGTCGTTCGCGGAACAGCGACTGAACGCGGGCCAACTGCGATCGCTGCGGAAGCGCAGCAGGTAACCCACGTCGAGCATGGGCCCCATGGCACCGGGCTGCAGCGCGCCGACGTGGTCGCGGTTGTCCCAGTACTGCATGCCACCGTTGCGCGAGCTCTCCATGGCCTCGTAGAAACCCTTCTTCTCGTACCAGCCGACGACGTGATCGTTGCGGCCGGCCAGGTTCACCACGAACGCGGTACCGGGTCCCGCCATGCGCATGGCGATCGAGTCGTCGTTCGTCGCGACGAACACGGGCAGCCCCTCGGTGGTGGGCAGATTGCGCGACACCGGACCGAGCACGCGATCCACCGAGCGGCGATAGATGCCGCCGGGATTGAAGTCCGAGAGCGGGTCGGGATCGTTCGTGACCGAGAAGTCCAGCTTGCCGACGCCCGACATCACGGCCGGGAACAGTTCGGGGTATTTGAGCCCCAACCGCATGCTCATGGTCCCGCCCATGGAATAACCGAACGCGTAGTGGCGCGCGAGGTCGAACGGGAACGTGGCGCGCCACCAACGGATCGTGTACACGGCGCGACGCTGCGTGTAGTCCACGATCGTACCCGAGACGGGGATGAGATTGGTCGGGGCGAGGAAGTCGTAGTTCGGGTGATAGCCGTACCACCACGTCGAGTAGTCCTCGTTCGTGGTGTAGTCGTCCAACCCCAGCACCCATTCGCTCGGTGCCAACGAGTGCACGAGCATGCCCATGAAGTTCCCGCCGCGCTGATGCGGACGCACCAACGCCGGCGCGCCCGCGGCCGCGCGCAGCACGCCGCAGTCGTACGGCCAGCTGGCGCGATTCGACATGGCGGGGAACAACGGCGTGTCCACGTGCGAGGTCCAGAGCGTGTACAGGTCGGGCTCGCCCGTCACGTTGGGCAGCGTGCCCTGCCACACCGGGCGCGGCGGATCGAGCGACTCGACGACGCCCGTGGCGAGTGCGTTGTCGCCCACGATCACGCGACGATCCTCGGCCGCACCGCGCAACTGGGCGGTGACCGCGTACCACGCGGTGCGACTCGCGGGCACCGTGACCACGAACAGGCCCTGATCGGGCTCGAGCGGAGCGGCCAGGCTGTCGGTGCGGAACGTGCGCAGGATCGGCGAGATCGCCGCCAGACGACGATCGAACACGGTCGAGTCGCCGACGCTGCCCACGAACGTCGCCGTGTTGAGATCGGCATCGGTCACGAACGGCGACGTGCGCGCGTACACGCGGTACGTCCAACCCGTGTCGGGCGGCGAGACCCAGGTGAGGAACGTCTGGCCGTCGTGATGCGCGGCCCCGAGCGACGCGACGCGCACCGCGACCGGACCGTCGAGCGCGACGCGTTGCGCGTACAGAGAAGGCGCCGAACCGTTGCCGCTGTTGCCGGCGCGCGCGTCGTACCAGAGCGCAAGACCCTCGCCGAGCGCGGTCGCGATCCGCGGGGCGGTCTGATCGCCCACCGCACTGCACAGCAGCGAGCCGTCCGCACTCCAACCCACGGCGACCGTGCCGTCGGCCGCGAGCCGCACCCCGCGGACGTCGGCGCCGTTCGCGCCCGCCGCATCGGACCACGCCACGTAGGCGCCCGACGCGTCGTCGGCGGCGAGGTCGGGCGCGGTCTGATCCCCCGGCCCCGTCGCGAGCGCGACACCGTTCACGGGCAGATTGCCGAGCCGCGCACCGTTGAGCAACACACGCGTCGCATACACGTCCCAATCGCCACCGCGCCGATCCTGCCACGAGAACCACAGCCCGCCGATGCCGTCGGTCACCGCGCGCAACCCGGTTCGGTCCCCCGTGGTCGCACACAGCACGACCCCGGTCGTGGGCCAGCCCGTCATGAGCGCGCCCGTCGGCTTGATGCGCGTGACCAGCAATTGCGTGTTCCCCCCGACGGGCACCTCCCACGCGACGAACGCGCCACCGGATTCGTCCGGATGCAGCGTCACACCACGCAGGCCACTCGTCGCGGTCGCGATCACAAGCCCGGTGAGCGGCCAACCCGAGGCGACCGTACCGCCCGCGGTCAGTCGCAGCAGGCGCACCTGCGGCGACCCCGTGCGACGGTCGAGCCACGCCACGTACACGCCGCCCGCGCCATCGCTCGCCAGCACGGGCTTCTCCTGCCGCCCCGAAGCCGCGAGCACGCCCAGACCCGCCGCGGGCCAACCCGTCACGACGTTCGCATCGACGTCCACGTGCTGCAGGAACACGTCGAGTTCACCGTTGCGCGCATCCTCCCAGGCCACGAACGCGCCGCCGCTGCCGTCGGCGACGACCGCGGCCGCGTTCTGATCCTGCGTCGTCGCACCGCAGCGCACGCCGTTCGTCGGCCACGCGAGACCGGCCAACCCGGTGCGCGGCACGTGCCCCAGATAGACGTTGCGATAGCCCACGCAACGGTTGTCGCTCCACGCCAGGAACGCACCACCCGAGCCGTCCGGTGCACCGGCGAGATCGTACTTGGAGCAGGTGACCGCGGTGACCAGATCGCCGCTCGCGGTCCAACCGGTGTGCGGCAGCCCGCGCGACGTCCACAGCGTCGCGCGCACGTCGGTGTTGTAGCCCGAGCGCGCATCGATCCACGCCATGAACACGTCCCCGCTGTCACTCGCCACCATCACCGCGGAGGCGGCCTGCGCGGTCGGGTCCACGACGCGATTGCCGTCGAGGGCCCAGCTCGCGAACGCCGCGACCGGGAACAGGGTCAGGGACAGGAGCGCGCCCGCGAGATCGCGGAGCACGCGGCGGGACACAGGCACGCGGGGACGCCTTTCGAGGGACGGGGCACGGCCCCACGCACGGGGCGGCTCGGGAGGGTTCGAGCAGGGGGGACTGGGCCCATGAGAATAACGCTGTGAAGCGCCCCTTGTGACGGCGGAATTCACCCTCCGGCTGAACCCGGTTCGCTGGTATCGAACACGACGAACCGGGTTCGCTGCGGAATCCCTCTTGGGCCGCCCGGGTGGGGGCGGACGGGTCTCCCCGCCCGCCCCCCCACGGGCCTCACTCCACGCGCAGGAACCGGCGGCCGGCGCTCTTGCCGTTGACGTCCAGGCGCACGAAGTACACGCCGCGCGGCAGTGCCGACAGGTCGAGCCCCAGTGAGGCGCGCCCGGCGGCCGCATCGAACGCCGGGATGCCGACGACCTCGCGCCCCGCCACGTCGTAGAGCCCGAGCCGCACCCGACCCGCGCTGGGCAACGCGTAGTGGATCCGCGCGACCCCGCGCACGGGGTTCGGGGTGACGGCGAGCTCCAGACGATCCGGCACGACCACCGGTGCGGGCGGCTCCACGCTCACCGTGCCGCTCGTGGCGCCGTACTCGAGGCCGGCCACGCCGACCGTCTCGAGCACGCCGCTGCCGTCGTCGATCAGGAGCTCGAGGTCGTACACGCGGAACGGCTGCGGTTCGGTGAACTCGGCGTCCACCGCGAGATCCTGTGAACCGCCGGGCTCGAACGTGGCCACGCCCGCGAACGGCTCGCCCGGACGCATGCCGTTCAACGACACGCCCGCGACCTCGGCCGCATCGGTGGAATCCCGCGCGACGACGCGCCACAGGTAACCCACGGTGACCGGGTCGGCCCCCGTGTTGGTGGGTCGCATGAGGATCTTGGCGGGCGACCCCGGACCGCCCGTACCGATCGGACCGACCACGATGAGGTTGCACCAGCGCTTGCTCGCGGTGATCGAGGCGTTGTTCACGTACGTCTGCGCGGTCGCGACGTTGGTCACCGTCACCTGGTAGCAGGTCGTGGTGAACAGCGGCATACCGGCCGGCTTGAACACGCGGTACGGCACGTTCACGCATCCGCCCGGCGGGACCACGATGCTGTTGGGCACCAGCAGCTGCATGTTGGTCGGCGCCGCCCACGTGCACGAACCGCCCGTCGGCAGACCGGCGAACGCCACGGTGTAGGTCTGCGAGGTCGCGGTGTAGTTGCAGATGCGCATCGTGAGATCGAGGTACGCGAGGTCACGACAGAACGCGGCGGTCGTGGGCACCCACGCGAACTCCTTGCACTTGCCCAGCGTGTCGGCCGCGAACAGCGACGCGATCTCGCCCGGCGCGAGCGCGCGCTGGAACAGCTCGACCTCGTCGATGGACCCCGTGAAGTAGTGGTCGGGGCCGTTCATGAACACGTTGTAGCGCGCGCCGATCGAGAGCGGCTCGGTGTTCGTGGTGTTGCCCACGAACGCGGCCCCCGTGAACACCAGCGCGCCGTCCACGTAGAGCCGCGTCGCGGGCGAGACGCCGCCGTGCTGCAACGTGGCCGCCACGTGGTGCCACGAACCGTCGGCCACCAGCGGCCCCGTGTTGGCCCAGTACTCGGTGCCCATCAGCGGGCTGCCATTGGCGAACCGCACCGCGAGGCGACCCTGCTTGAGGTACATCATGTAACCCAGCTCGAAGTCCGGGAACGTCTTGGACACGATCGGCTGGATCCCCGTGGTCACCGACGAGCGCACCCAGGCGTCGATCGTGAGGTCACCGGTGCCGAAGTTGAGGTTGGCCGCGTTGGCCGCGCGCACCCACTGGTTCACGCCGTTGAACGTGCGCGCGCGACGGACCTTGCCCGGCACGTGCGGCGGACCGTTCACGTCCACACCGTTGGCGCCCAGCACCTGCTCGAACGCGGTGCCACCCGTGGGCTCGTCGAGCGGGTACCACGCCGTCATGTTGCCCGGCGGCTTCACGCACGTGGGACACCAGCTCACCGCGAGCGCGATCTTCACGCTGCAGCCGGTGACCGGGTCCACCGCGGTGAGCAGCACCGAGCCACCGGGCGCGGCCCACGAGACGTCGATGTTGTTGCCCGTGCCCGTCGCGGGCGTGCCGCCCGTCACCGTCCACGTGCACTGGTAGCCCGGGGGCACGTTGACGCTGTAGTTACGCGGCAGGCCATCGCACACGATCGAGGGGCCCGCGATGCTCAGACTGGGCGCCCCCAGCGTGATCGTGACCGTCTTGGTGGACGGCACGGCGCCGGGGACGGTGAGCGTGACCGTGTAGGTACCCGCGGCCGCGTAGGTGTGCGACACCGAGGCACCGCTGCCGGTGGAGAAGTCGCCGAAGGTCCAGCTGTACGGTCCACTGCAGTTGAGCGACGTGAAGTTCACCGTGAGGCAGTTGCTCACCGTGTACGTGAAGTCGGCCGGCTGCACCGTGCTGCACTGCAGCGGCATGTTGGGCATGGACCCGAAGATGCCGCTCGTGGTGCCGGTCGGCAGCGGCACCGCATTGAGGTTGAGGCCGCACTCGTTGAGGTTCGAGGTGTTGAACTGGTCCGGGTAATTGACGACGTGCAGTCGGCTGCCCGCCCCCTGTGAGACGTAGATCAGCCCATCGGGACCCAGCCGCAGCGCGGTCCACGGCCCGGTGATCAGCGTGCGCATCTGCAGCGTCACGAGATCGAGCTGCTTGAGGTAGGCGATGTTCGGCAGGTTGTCGAGCGTGTTGTAGTAGACGATCTTGTTGTTCGGGCTGAACGCGATGTCCGAGTAGCCGTCGTAGGTGCTCGAGGGCGCGAGGATCGTGGTCGGGACACCGGTCGAGTTGTTGAACGCGTACACCGCGATCTGACCGCTGTTGGGATAGATCCCGGCGGTCGCCGAGCACACGCCGATGCGCGTGCCGTCACGCGAGGACACGACGGACCCGAGCCCGGTGCTCGGGACCGCGATGCCGATGTTGTAGGCCGTGGTCGAGGCCGGCCCGGCCGCGGTCACCAACGTCACGTAGAGCTTGCCCGCACCCGAGTTGGAGCCGTTGGTGATCAACCACCAGTCCACGCCGTTGCAGTGCGGGATCGCGGCCATGCCCTCGACGAGCTCGTTGGGCGAGCCCGGCAGCGACACGAGCAGGTTCTTCTGCCCCGCCACGATGTCGCCCTGCCCGGCGTTGAGCGTCATGTCCACGACGCTGTAGTTCATGGGGTTCGCGGTCGGGCCGTCCTCCCACTGCCGGATCGTGAACAGGAAGTACTGCGACGTGCTGCCCGGACGCTTGAGGATGAGCGCGCCGTTGTGCGAGCTGCCGCCCGCCAGGAGTCCGCTGCCGTTGGGCATGACGACGTCCGAGGCCGTGAGCGCGCGCGTGCCGTCCGTATAGAAGAGCAGCGTGCCGCTGTTGTCCGAGATCGCCGAGGACGGCTCGGCCCCGGTGGTGCTGCGGCCGCTCACGGCCACCGGCGTGCCCGTGGCCCACGAGAACCCGGCGTTCGAGGTCTGCACCCAGTTGGCGCAGGCGCCGCTGATCGGCGTGCAGGCGCGCGCGTACACCTTGAGCGTGTTCGTGCTCGAGTTGCTGCCGCCATCGGTCACCGTGAGCGTCACCGGGTACACCCCCGCCGCCGGGTAGTTCACGGTCGCCGTCTGCGTGGTGGCGCTCGCGGGCGTGCCGCCGGGGAACGACCAGGCGTAGGTGTAGCCCGCGCCCGCCGCCGGCGTGGTGAACCGCACCGTGTCCGGCGCGCAGATCTGGGTGCGCGAGGCCTGGATGAGGGCGTTGAGTCCGCTCGGGCAGCCCACGTCGATCAGGTTCTGCGCGCTCACGAGCGTCGAACGGAAGTAGGCGATCGCGTTCTGCATGCGCGTCGTCTGCCCCGCGGTGAACGCGAACCGGCAGACGTCGTTGGTGTAGTCCATGAAGTTCTCGATCGGATCGTTCACCATCGAGCACGACGTGAGCCCCGTGGTCGGGCAGCCCGTGCGCGCGGTCTGCTCGTACGGCGTGTCGGTGACCTGATCACCCGGCGCCGTGCAGCCGCCGTGGAACGTGTGCAGCAGATCGAGCCAGTGCCCGACCTCGTGCGACATGATCTTGCCGAGGTTGTTGGTCGGCAGCAGCGTGGGCCACGACACCGCGTAGGGCGTGTTGTTGCTGCCGAAGCAGGTGTAGCGGATCACGATGCCGTCGAGCGCGGCCGGCACGGTGCCGGGGAACGTCGCGTAACCCGCCACACCGCCACCGCCACCGTTGATGGTCTGCACGACCCAGATGTTGAGGTACTGGTTGGACGGCAGGTAGTCGATGGCCTTGAGCGCCACCTCGCTCGCGGGCACGCCGTAGGTGTGCACGGTCTGCGGCGACACCGTGCGCGTGATGCCCGGCGTGGTGGACCACACCACCGAGCTGCCGACGGGCAGCTGCGAGGCGAGACAGAACTGGATGCCGGTGTTGACCGCGGGCGAGGGATTGAGCGGCGTGTTCGCGAAGTCGCGATTGAGCGCCCAGATCTGCGACTGCACCTGCGCGTCGCTGATGTTCTCGGGGCCGTTCTGATGCACGATGTGCACGGCCACGGGGATGACGTAGCCGGGCCCCGACAGCGAGGCGTTGGGCTTGAGCAGACCCTTGCGCGTAGCCTCCGCGAGCATGGCCTCGTAGAGCGCGCGGCGATCGCGCAGCGACGGATCGTCCACCATGGCGCGCTCGAAGCGATCCTCGGCCATGCACGGGTCGGTACCGGAGGCGGCACCCCAGGGCGAGGACTCCTGAGCGCGAACGGACGAACCGACGAGCACGGACAACAGGACGAGGGCACGGAACAGACGCATGGAGGGGGGCTCCTTCCCTACGGAACGCAACGGATGAAGCGGGGACCGTCGGGGGCGCGGCCGGACGAGGGCACGGCGACCCGGGCAGACTAGTGGGCCCAAGGTCGAGCACTCCAGAGAAAAGAATGCCGCATGCG